>JANNWO010000065.1:0-50620 GCA_031408395.1 Sphingomonadales bacterium
CTCGCCTCCCCACCCGGCCACCAATAGTACCACTATGTTATGGTGGCCGGGTGGGGAGGCGGGGCGGACGGTCTGCGCCACCGGCAGTTGGCCGCCAACCAAAAAACGGCCCGAACCCCAGGGACTAGAAAGGGTTCGGGCCGTATCGTCTGCACCGCGCGGGGGTGGGGTGCAGGGTCGTGCGCGCGGTTCAGCCGCCGCGTTGCTCGTTGGCCTTCAGCGCGGCGACCTGCCGCTTGGCATCGGCGCGGGCCTTGGCGAGGCAGTTCAGGGCATCGTTGCTCATGATGCGCGTGCCGGTATCGAGGTTGGTTGCGCGACACACGTTGCGCACCGCCTTTTCGATCCGCCGGTCGAGGATCTTCTGGCCCTTCGCGGTGCCGAGATCGACGTCGGCATAGGATACCGAGGCAGTCCTATGGTCGAATTGCTGGGCGAAGGCGGGGGTTACTGCGGCGCCGGCAAGGCCGATCGCTGCAAGGGCATGGATCGCTGTTCTCGCAAGGGGTTTCATGACTAGGGTTCTCCGTCTCTCGCAGGGGCTGGGATCGGCGGGGGGTCGATCCGGGGGGGTGCCAGTCACCCTGCTGAGATCCCTGATACGCCGCGCCGGGAAGGGGCGCATTCGACCTTCGATCAACCCGCGCACCGCACTCGACCGGTGTGGGGGCAATGAGACCAATGGCGTTGCCAACGCGATGAATGGCGGTTTCCAATCGACCAGCGCTCGCCCATAACAGCGACCATGACCCTCGCCACCGCGATCATCTTCCTGCTCGGCATCGCGAACTTCGCGATCAACCGGGCGGTCTTCGAGAGCGGGCACCCGCTGCTGGTGCGCCTGCCGCAGGTCAGCCAGACGCTAGGCCGCCGCGCCGCGCTGGGAAGCGAGTTCGCGGTGCTGTTCTTCGCGCTGCTGCTGTCAGTCAGGGGCTGGCCGGGATATGCCTGGGCCTACGCCGCCTACACAGCGTTCAACGCCGGGGCGGCATGGCTCATCCTCAACCGCCGGGTCTAGGACGCAAAAGATGGCCTCTTCCATAAACGGTTTGGCGAACCTCGCCTGCTGGCTCGTGGTCAATCCCGCCAGCGGGAGCAACACGGCGTCATCGTCCGAGACAGTCGCCGCCGCGTTGACTGACAGAGGCTTCCGGGTCGAGCGCGTCATTGCCTTTCCCGACGACGCCCTGCCGGACATCGCGATGCTCGATGCCGCCGGGATCGCGCTCGTGGTCGTCTATACCGGCGACGGCAGCGTCAACGCGCTGATCAACCACCTTGCCGGCTGGGGCGGCGCGGTGCTGGTGCTCCCTGGCGGGACGATGAACCTGCTCGCCAAGCGGCTGCACCGCTCGCTTGAGGTTGACGCGATCCTCGATCTGGTTGCGGGCGGCGGTGCGCAGGCGCGGCGTGTCGCCTGTGTGCGCTGCGAGGCGGGCCTTGCGCTGGCGGGACTGCTGGTAGGGCCGGGCACCAGCTGGAGCCGGGTGCGCGAATCGATGCGCAACTTTGCGGTCGCCGAGGTTGCGGCAGGCGCGATCGAGGCGATCAAGCACAGCGCGGCCGGCCCCTATGTTTGCGCGCCCGAAAACAGCCTCGCCCGCGACGAGGGCTATGCGCTCGTCGAGCTTACCCCCGGCGAGCACGGCATCCAGAGCGACGGCTACTACGCCGATGCCCCGCTCGACTATGCGGGGCAGGCTTGGGCGGTGCTGCGCCGCAGGTTCCGCGAAGGTCCGCACGACCGTTTGGGGGTGTCCGAAAGGATTGAGCTGGCCAGCATCGACGGCAGCCCGCTTGCCTTGCTTATCGACGGGGAGCCTGCAGAATGCTCCTCGCCCTTCCGTTTCACGGTTGAGCCTAGCGGCGTCGACCTCTTGGCGACCGCGCATGACCTCTGAGCCTCTGCGTCTCTTCCACCTCTCCGACATTCACTTCGGGCTTGAGGACCGCGAGGCGCTGGCGTGGGTGCGGGATGAGATCGCGGCCAAGCGCCCCGATGCAGTGGTGATCACCGGCGACCACACGATGCGCGCCCGCCACCACGAATTCGCCGCCGCGACGCGCTGGATCAACGCGCTCGACGTGCCGGTGACGATCAGCATCGGCAACCATGACATGCCCTATTTCAACCCGGTCGAGCGGTTCCTGACGCCCTATAAGCGGTTCGAGGGCATGAAGGTGCTGGTCGAGCGGCAGCTCGCTCTGCCGGGTCTTGCGATCGTGCCGCTGAAGACCGTGCGGCGCTGGCAGCCGCGGCTCAACTGGTCGAAGGGCTGGGTGACACCCCAGGCGCTGGAAAGCTGCCTTACCGCGCTCGATGTGCTGCCCGCAGGGACGCGCGCGCTGGTCGCGGTGCACCATCCGCTTCGCGAGGTCGGCACTCACGGCACCGCGCTGACACGCCACGGCGAGCAGGCGCTGACCGAGCTCGCCAAGCGCAAGGTGCTCGGCGTGCTGTCGGGCCATGTCCATGATGCCTTCGACATCGCCGAGCCGGCGGGCGAGGGCGAGGTGCGCATGATCGGCGCGGGCACGCTGTCGCACCGCCTCCGATCGACCCCGCCGAGTTTCAACGAGCTGGTCTGGGACGGGGCTCAGCTCTCAGTGACCGTCCGCAATCTCGAGCACGTGCCCAGCCGCGACATGATGATCGAGGACGTTCCCCCGGACGCGATGCCGCCGCGCAGCGAAGGTGAGCCCGTCGCGCCGATCCACCGTGTGCCGCCGGTCGATCCGCCTGTGCACTGAGGGGGTGCAAGCGCCAACCTTGGTAAATTTACTGAGGCCGTCTTTAACCTTTCCTCTATCTGCCACCTTAAGGTTTTGTTGGCACAATGGCGTTGTAGGGCCGGGTGATTCGGTCGGTGCGAGCGCGTGTCCTCTATACCTGTCCTGAGTAACTGGCGGGCTGCCTTAAGGGAGCGATGAAGGAAATGACGGTAGATGTGATCAAGGCGTTGATGCTCGGCGCGATCCTGTCGGGGACGCTTGCCTTGGTGATAGGCTCACAAGGATCCAGCGCGGGCCTGCTGGCGATCCACCCGGTCAATATCGCGGATGCCAGGCTGTACTGGTCGTGGCCGATCTTCATCACGGGCAGCGGCCTCGCGTTCGGGATCATGCTGCTGCAGCGCTGAGTTCCCTGCTGCAAACGAAAAGGGCGGCTCCCTTGCGGGGCCGCCCTTGACGTTTCGGTTGCCAGTAAGAAGCGATTAGCGCTTCGAGAACTGCCCCCAGAAGCGCGATTAGTGCTTCGAGAACTGCCCCAGAAGCGCGATTAGCGCTTCGAGAACTGGAAGCTGCGGCGGGCCTTGGCCTTGCCGTACTTCTTACGCTCGACCACGCGGCTGTCGCGGGTCAGGAAGCCTTCGGCCTTTACGGCGGAGCGCAGTTCCGGCTCGTACTTGGTGAGCGCCTGGGCGATGCCGTGCTTCACGGCGCCGGCCTGACCAGACAACCCGCCGCCGCGCACGGTGCAGATCACGTCGTACTGGCCGTTGCGGTCCGTGATGGTGAAGGGCTGGTTGATCACCAGACGCAGGGTCGGGCGCGCGAAGTAGGTTTCCTGATCGCGGCCGTTGATGGTGATCTTCCCGGTGCCCGGCTTGACCCACACGCGGGCGACCGCGTCCTTGCGGCGGCCGGTGGCGTAGGAGCGGCCCTGCGCATCGATTTCGCGGTCGCGCAGCGGCATCGCAACGCGAGCGATTTCGGCAGCGTCACCCTGCGGGACGCCAGCGGCGATGTCCTTGAGATCGGCGAGATCCGAAACGGTGGTCGTTTCGGTGATCGTTTCGGGGGTGGTCTCAACAGACATTATGCAGCCACCTTGTTCTTGCGGTTCATGGAAGCGACGTCGAGCACAGCGGGCTTCTGCCCGTCATGCGGATGCTCGGTGCCGACATAGAGGTGCAGCGCACGCATCTGATCACGACCGAGCGGGCCGCGCGGAATCATCCGCTCGATCGCCTTTTCAAGCACGCGTTCAGGGAAACGACCGCCGAGCACCTTGGCCGGGGTGGTTTCCTTGATGCCGCCGGGGTGACCGGTGTGCTTGTAATAGATCTTGTCGCTCATCTTCTTGCCGGTGAACTTCACCTTCTCGGCATTGATGATGATCACGTGATCACCGCAATCAACGTGCGGGGTGTAGGTCGGCTTGGTCTTGCCGCGCAGGATGTTGGCGACGATCGCGGCGAGACGACCGACGACGAGGCCGTCGGCATCGATGATGTGCCAGTTCTTTTCGACCTCGGCCGGTTTGATCGACCGGGTCTGCTTGCTGAGTGCCTTCATGGCATGTGTCCTTGGTTCGAAATTGTCTTCCAGAGGATATCCGGGAGAATCGCCCCTACCAGGCACGCGGCCAAGCGGAGAAGTGGGGCGCAAATGTCGCCGAGGACCTCCAAAGTCAAGCAAAAGCGCCGTTTTGCGATACGGTAAAATAATACCGTTAGCTGGAAACGGTTCCGTTGAGCCATGCGAGCGTCGCCGGATGGACCTCGTCTACAAGCCAACCGAAGATCGCGGGCGTGTCATAGGGATGAAGCTCGCCGAGCCGCTCGACGAGGTCTTCCAGCCGTTCGGCAGTCGTTTTGAACAGCACCCCGACTTCGGTGCCGCTGGCCCGGGCGCCCTCCCACACGAAATGCGATTCGATGGCGCCGAGGATGTTGGCGCAGGCGATCAGGCGCTCGTCGAGCAGCGTGCCAGCGGCGGCGCGGGCGCTTTCCGAGTCGGGGAAAGGGCACCACGCGAGCGCAGCGCCGGTCATCAGGCGGCTCTTTCGCTTCGGGCCAGCCCCAGACTATGCATCGCGAGCACCGTCGCAACGACCGTCAGTGCGCCGACCAGCTGGTGCGCGGCCGCGATCCATAGCGAGACGCCGCTCATCACCGTCGCGATTCCGAGCAGCACCATTGTTCCGAAGGTGGTGTGGACCGCGACACTCGCAAAGCGGTCGGACTTGCGCACGCGGCGCGCCAGCCACACCAGCGCGGCGACAGCGACCCATGCCCACCAGCGGTGCAGGAACTGGAGCAGGAAGGGATCGTGGGTCAGCGTCCAGATCACCCCGTCCGACCAGTCGATCTCGGGCACCAGTCGCCCGTTCATCAGCGGCCAGTCGGAGGCTGCAAGGCCGGCATCGAGCCCCGCCACCCACGCGCCGAGCATCAGTTGGACGAACAGCACGCCCGCCACGATCGCAGAGCCTGCGGTAAGCCGCGAACCGCGCGCCGCAGGATCACCCGCCAGCCGCCGCAGATCGCGCGCGGTCCACACCAGTCCGGCGAGCAGGAACAGCGCGGTAAGCAGATGGGCCGACAGGCGGAAGTGGCTCACGCTGGTCAGATCGGTGCCGACGCCCGATGACACCATGTACCAGCCAAGCGCGCCCTGACCGAGAATCAAGCCGAACATCGCCGCCAGCCGCCATCCGTAGCCCTGCGGGATCGACCGACGCGCAGCTAAGACGAGCAGCGGCAGCAGATAGGCAATGCCGATCAGTCTGCCGAGAATGCGGTGGAACCATTCCCAGAAGAAGATGAACTTGAATGCGGCGAGGTCCATGCCCGCCGGGCCGCTCAAAGCGCGGAACTGGCTGGTCGCCTGATATTTGGCATACTCGGCCTGCCACGCCGCGTCGGTGAGCGGCGGGAGGATGCCGCTGACGACGTTCCATTCGGTGATCGACAGCCCGCTTTCGGTCAGCCGCGTGATGCCGCCGACGATCACGATCATCACGACCATGAGTCCGACGATCTCAAGCCAGCGGGCGATGGGCAGCGGCCGGGAACGGCTACGCGAGGCGGGCCGCAGCAGGTTCGACACGGGGGCGGAGGTGGCCATAATAGCCCGTTCTTTGTGCCCGAGATGCCTCTTGTGCAAGCCCGTTTGGCGCAAAGCTGGATGCGAGCGGCGCAAGTCCGCCTTGCGGAATGTAACAACATAACATATATCCCCCCGCGACCATGACCCCCGATGCTCTTCCTTCCGCGAGTCGGACTGCGCTACGCCGCCGGCTTGACCAGATCGGGATCGGGCTGGCCGGGCTGTGCGCCGTCCATTGCTTGGCGACGCTGGTGGTGATCTCGGCGCTCGGCCTCGGCGGGCACTTCTTCCTCTTCGATCCAGCTATCCACCGCGTCGGCCTCGCGCTCGCGCTCGCTGTCGCTGCGGTGGCGATCGGTTGGGGCCTTATGCGCCACGGTCGGGTGCTGCCCTTTGCCATTGCGCTCGGCGGGTTGGCGCTGATGGCGGCCGCGCTGCTGGTGCCGCATGGTGCAAACGAGTTCCTGCTGACGCTTGCGGGTGTGGCGCTGGTCTCGCTCGGCCACCTGCTGAACCTGCGCGCCGCGCGCTGAGCGCCCGCCTCTCAATCTGAGCCTCTCAAACTCGCTGTTGCACCCTTTGTCCCAGCGCCTATGTCTCGCGCCATGACGAAGAGCATCACCTTGAACGGCGCCCCACACCGCTCCGCTGCCGCCACCATCGCCGACCTCGTACGCGAACTTGATCTCGTGCCCGAGAAGGTCGCGGTCGAGCGCAATGGCGCAATTGTCCCGCGCTCGACGCTGGGCGAGGCGCTGCTGACGGAGGGCGATACGCTCGAAATCGTCCACTTCGTGGGCGGGGGCGATCATCAGGCTGATACCTGGACCGTCGCGGGCCGGACCTTCACCTCGCGCCTGATCGTCGGCACCGGCAAGTACAAGAGCTTCGAACAGAACGCCGCCGCTGTTGCGGCAGCGGGCGCTGAAATCGTTACGGTCGCGGTGCGCCGCGTGAACGTCAGCGATCCCAAGGCGCCGATGCTCACCGACTATATCGACCCCAAGAAGGTCACCTATCTCCCCAATACCGCCGGGTGCTTCACCGGTGATGATGCCGTGCGCACGCTGCGGCTGGCGCGCGAGGCGGGCGGCTGGGATCTGGTCAAGCTCGAGGTGCTGGGTGAGGCGCGCACGCTCTACCCCGACATGCGCGAGACGCTGAAGGCGACCGAGGTGCTCGCCAAGGAAGGCTTTCTGCCGATGGTATACTGTGCCGACGATCCGATTGCGGCCAAGCAATTGGAAGACGCGGGCGCGGTCGCGATCATGCCGCTTGGCGCGCCGATCGGCTCGGGGCTAGGCATTCAGAACCGGGTGATGATCCGGTTGATCGTGGAAGGCGCGAAGGTGCCGGTACTGGTCGATGCAGGGGTGGGCACCGCGTCGGACGCGGCGGTCGGCATGGAGCTCGGCTGCGACGGCATCCTGATGAACACCGCCATCGCCGAGGCGAAAGACCCGATCCGCATGGCCCGCGCCATGAAACTCGCGGTCGAGGCCGGGCGCGAGGCCTATCTGGCGGGCCGCATGGCGCGGCGGATGTATGCCGATCCCAGCAGCCCGCTGGCTGGGTTAATCTGAAAACACCTCGCGTGCGGCGCTGGAAACGGCGCACGCAGTGCGCCGCAAGGCCGACCGGCCGCCCGCAGCGAAGCGAGGAGATCGCGCGCCGGAGGCGTGCGCAAACAAAAACATCACCTAACGCTTAATTAACCATGCTCTGCGACAGTTCTCCTTGTCCGAAGGAGACCGCCGCCATGATGATGCCGATTGCCGAAATGCGCGAATTTGCCGGGTTCGCCGCGTGCGAGCAGCGTTACATCAAGCGCAGCATCGACATCGGCCTCGCGCGCACCGACGCCTTCCGTCGCTGGGGGCGCAGCGAGATGGAGAACACCGCGATCCGCCGGCAATATGTCGCCTATCAGGACCTCAAGGTGCTGCGTGCACTGATCCCGCAGGACGATACGCCGGGCGAGGTTGAACGCTTCCTCGGCAAGCTGGTGCGCGTGGCTGCCTTCGATCTCGAACAGGAGCGGCTGAAGGGCTTCTCGGCCTTCCGCTTCCTCTACGAACGCCTGCTCGGCGCGCGGGCGCGGCCCTATCTGCCGGCCGCCTTCTGCGCTGCGAGCGCCTTGCCCTCGATCCGTCCTGAACGCCGCAAGCTGCTGCTCCAGAGCCTTAGCGAAGCCGCGGCTACCGCACCCGGCTGGTCGACACGCGATCCGGTGTTCTTCCCCGAATATGTGGACGACTTCGAAGCGGCCTAATACTGGCGGAGGGATGGAGACGCCCTCGCCCTATCACCCGCCCGTCAAACGCAGCCTCGCGATCGCGGGCCATAAGACCTCGATCAGCCTCGAACCGCTGTTCTGGGAGATGCTGAAGGATGCAGCCGCGCGTGAAGGTGTGGCTGTCGCTGCCCTGGTGGCCCGCATCGATGCCGAGCGCATCAAATCGCCCACGCCGCCCGGGCTTGCCAGTGCCATCCGGGTCTGGCTGGTGGTTCATGCTGCCTAGCCAATGTTTCACGTGAAACATTGCAATGAAGCCGGGGCAAGCGGGGGTCTGGAAGGGGCCGAGAAGGGGTCTAAACCGGGTCTGGAGGGGGTCTAAACGGCTCTAACCGGGGCCTAATCGTCGACCCGCTCGATATCCGCGCCCACCAGCTGGAGCTTCTCCTCCAACCGCTCATAACCGCGGTCGAGGTGATACAACCGGCGCACGGTGGTCTCGCCCTCTGCGGCCAGCCCAGCGATCACGAGGCTCATCGAGGCGCGCAGGTCGGTTGCCATCACTTCGGCGCCGGTCAGGCGGTCCGTGCCCTTGACGATCGCGGTGCGGCCCTCGGTGGTGATATCCGCCCCCATGCGCGCCAGTTCAGGCACGTGCATGAAGCGGTTCTCGAAGATCGTCTCTTTCAGCACGCTCGCGCCTTCGGCCTTGCACAATAGCGCCATCAGCTGGGCCTGCATGTCGGTGGCAAGGCCCGGATAGGGCGCGGTGGTGAGGTTAGTCGCCTTCAGCGCGCCGTTCGCGCGAACGTTGATGCCCTTGGCATCCCACGTAACCTCGACCCCGATCGCCTGCAGGGTATGGATGGTCGCCATCATATCCTCGGCCTTGGCGCCTTCGAGACGCACTTCGCCGCCGGTGATCGCGGCCGCGCAGGCATACGAGCCCGCCTCGATACGGTCGGGCATCACGCGGTAGGTCGCGCCGTGCAGGCGCTTGACGCCGTGGATGGTGAGGGTGGAGGTGCCGATGCCTTCAATCTCCGCGCCCATCGCGGCGAGCATGTTGCACAGGTCGACAATCTCGGGCTCGCGCGCGGCATTGAACAACCGGCTGGTGCCGTTGGCGAGCACCGCCGCCATCAGCGCGTTCTCGGTTGCGCCGACAGAAACCACCGGGAAGTCGAAGTCGCCGCCCGGCATCCCGCCATCGGGCTGGGCAGCGCGCACGTAGCCCGCGGCGAGCTCGATCTTCGCGCCGAAGGCTTCGAGCGCCTTCAGGTGCAAATCGATCGGACGGTTGCCGATCGCGCAGCCGCCCGGCATCGACACGGTCGCCTCGCCGCTGCGCGCCAGCATCGGGCCGAGCACGAGGATCGAGGCGCGCATCTTGCGCACGAGGTCATAGGGGGCAACGGTGGAGGTGATGCGGGTCGCCTCCATGCTCATCACCCGCCCGAAATCCTCTGGCCGCGTGCCCTGGATCACGGTGGTGACGCCGAACTGGTTCATCAGGTGCTGGAACCCGTCGATGTCCGCCAGCCGCGGCAGGTTGCGCAGCGTCAGCGGCTCTTCAGTCAGTAGCGCGCAGGGAATGAGCGTGAGCGCCGCATTCTTCGCGCCGGAGATCGGGATCGTGCCCTGGAGGCGGTTGCCGCCCTTGATAATCAGTTTGTCCATGGCTTCCGCCTTAGCGAAAAGTGCCTTTCGTGCAACTCGCAGACACGTGCAGCGATCGGTGATTGACCTGCGTTATGGCGCAAGGCACGGGTGCGGCGCACGCGGGCCATTCTTTTCAGCAGCAGCGAGAGCCGTCGATGTCTCCCAAGCCGATCCGTAAAGCCGTGTTTCCCGTCGCCGGTCTCGGCACGCGATTTCTGCCCGCCACCAAGGTCGTTCCCAAGGAGCTGCTGCCGGTGGTCGACCGCCCGCTGATCCAGTACGCCGTCGACGAGGCGCGCGAGGCGGGGATAGAGCAGCTGATCCTCGTCACCGGGCGCGGCAAGACCGGGATCGTCGAGCATTTCGACATCGCCTTTGAGCTTGAGCAGACCATGATCGAGCGCGGCAAGGACCTTGCTGTGCTCGAGCCGACCCGCGCCACCCCCGGTGATGTGATCGCGGTGCGCCAGCAGGTGCCATTGGGCCTCGGCCACGCGATCTGGTGCGCGCGCGCGATCGTCGGCGACGAGCCCTTCGCGATCTTCCTCCCCGATGAGCTCATGGTCGCGCGCGAGGGCGGTACCGGCTGCATGAAGCAGATGGTGGAGGCCTATAACCAGGTCGGCGGCAACCTTATCAGCGTGCTCGAAGTGCCGATGGAGCAAGTCTCCAGCTACGGCGTGATTGATCCGGGCGAGGTGCTCGAAGGTTTCGGGGGGGCGCTGACCGAGGTGAAGGGCCTTGTGGAAAAGCCTCGCCAAGCCGACGCGCCGTCGAACAAGATCGTCTCGGGCCGCTACATCCTCCAGCCCGAGGTGATGCGGGTGCTCGAGAACCAGGGCAAGGGCGCGGGCGGCGAGATCCAGCTGACCGACGCGATGGCAAAGATGATCGGCACGCAGCCGTTCCACGCGGTCACCTTCGACGGCAACCGCTACGACTGCGGTAGCAAGGTCGGCTTTGTCGAGGCGACGCTGGCGATCGCGCTCGCCCGCCCCGACATTGGCGCGCAAGTGCGGGCGATCGCGCTGAATCTGCTGAAATAGGCGGCGCGTCGGAGGTTTGAGGGGCAGCAGCGCCGCCCCCCATGCCCCGACACGCAATCACTCCGCGGCTTCGCTGCTCGGAGCCCCGTCCGCGTCGTTGTCGCGGGTGATGGCCTTGGCCTTCATAGGCTTGGCCGGGGCAGGCGGAGCGGGTTCGACATCGGCCGCGCCCTTCACCAGTCCTGACAGCGAGGAGCCGTCGAGCCCCAGCTCCTTCATCAGCCCGTCGAGCACAGGCGCTTGCGCACGGTAGGCGAGCGCGGCGGCCACTGCATCGCTGGCGAGATTGCCCGAACCCGATCCACCCGTGCCACCCGACCCGCCGGCATCGTTCGCCGCGCGCCCGCCGTTGGTGAGCCCGTCGACCTGCACGATCTTGATCGAATCGATCGCTTCCATCGGCTTGGCGCTCTCGCGGATGATGTCTGGCAGCACTTTCAGCAGCGCCAGTTTCATCTGCAGGCTGATCTGGTCCATCGATAGGATATTGGCCGCCTCGTTGATCGCGCGCTGGCCTGCGGCTTCGACTTCGAACCGCACTCGCGATGCTTCGGCGCGGAGCTTCTCGGCCTCGGCCTCACCCTTCGCTTCCAGCCGAAGCGCCTCGGCACGGTTGGTCGCAGCGTCCTTTTCCGCTTCGGCTTGCACCTTCACCCCGATGGCGTCACGCTCGGCCTGCTTCGATGCTTCGATCAGTTCGATCTTCTTGCTGCGTTCAGCGATTTCGCTTTCGCGCGCAGTGATAACGCGTTCTTCAGCCTCGACTGCCGTGGCGCGGGCATCGTCGGCTTCGGCCTTGGCCTGGCTTTCCTCGCGGCTTTTGTTCTGCACCGCGATCTGCTGTTCCTGCCGGGCGATTTCGAGCGAGCGCTGCTGATCGATGCGGGCTTCTTCGACCAACCGGTCGGCCTCGATCTGCTGGGCATCGACCTGCTTTTTGGCCTCGATCTTGGCGGAATCAGCTTCGCGCGTGCGCTCGGCCTGTTCGCGGGCGATTTCTGCCGCCTGCCCTGCACGCCGCACTTCGACCTCGCGTTCCTGTTCCAGCCGCGCATATTCCTGATCGCGCGCGATTTCGAAGCTGCGCTGGCTGGCTTCGAGGTTCTTGGTCTCGATCTGGACGCGGGTGTCCTGCTCGATGTCGTTACGCAGCTTCTTGCGCGCTTCGATCTGCTCGGTCAGCTTGGTCAGGCCCTCGGCGTCAAACGCGTTGTTGGCGTTGAAGTGTTCGATGCTGGTCTGGTCGAGCCCGGTGAGCGACACCGATTCGAGTTCCAGCCCGTTCATGGCGAGGTCGTTGGAGCTAACCTGCTGCACCTTTTGCACAAAGTCCGCGCGCTGCTCATGCAGCTCGTTCATGGTCATCCCCGCCGCGACCGAGCGCAGCGCGTCGACAAACTTGCCTTCGACCAGATCCTTGAGCAGATCGGGCTGCATGGTGCGCTGGCCCAGCGTCTGCGCGGCCATGGCAATCGCGGAGGCATCGGGGCGGACGCGGACGTAGAATTCCGCCTTCACGTCGATCCGCAGCCGGTCGAGCGTGATCAACGCCTCGGTATCGCGGCGCACCACCGGCAGCACCAGCGTGTTCATGTTGACCGGCATCGCCTCGTGGAAAACCGGGAGCACCAGCGCGCCGCCGTTCATGACCACCTTTTCGCCGCCCATGCCGGTGCGCACGAAGGCGGTTTCCTTCGACGCTCGGCGATACATCCTGATGAAAACCACGAGCACGATGAGGATGAGAAGGAACATGGCCCCCCCAACGAGCGCTCCATAAGAGATCAAATCCCCGGACGAGCTCAAAACTTCTGTCGCCCCCGAATCACCGGTTGTGGTCAAAGCCATCTGCGTTCCCCTTTAGATGCCCAGCCCGAGTAATGGGCTTTCGTAATGCACGCCGAAGAAGGTCTGCCCTTCGCGGCGCACCAGCAGGACGGTATCGCCTGCGTTAAACTCTTGAGTCTGGTCATGCGGCTCGACCATGACGAAATGCGGCTGCCCGTGCACGTCGATAACCTTGGCGCGCGCGGGCGAGCCGGGGCGGGCGGTGCCGATCTGGATTTCGGCATCGCGCCGCACCAATTCGTCCAGCCCGATGGCGGTGGTCTCATCCCTGGGAATGATCGCAGCCAGTGGGCGCATCGCGAGGCTGTTGAGCGGCAATGCGGCGGCACCTGCGGCCAGCGCGGCCCATCCGGCAGACAGCGGCGCACCGAGCATACTTGTCAGCACCGATTGCCCGATCACGCCCACAGCGGCGAACACGAACAGCAGCGCCGCCAGCCAGATCAGCAGCGGCACGCGGCCCAGCCCGAGCAGCGTGGTCAGCGCGTCGCCCAGCCCGCCCATTTCGAGACCATCAGGCGAATCGAACTCGCCCGCACCCTCGATCACATCGGACAGGCCAGTGATTTGCAGCAAGGCGATCACCGCGAGCGCACCGAAAGCGATCAGGAACGGCAGGTTGTGCGGCTCAAGCAAGCTCATGCCGCAAGCCCCCGACATGCAAGGCGAACATCAAATTCCATAGCCCGAAAGTTAGGGCAAATGGGGGCTAAACCATAGCGGAATCGGACGATGCGATTCCGGCTTTGGTCGATTTTTCAGGCAGCCGTCACTCTGAGCGGCAGCGCCTTCAGCCCGCCAACAAAGGTGCTGCTGGCGCGCTTGGCCTCGCCAGCCGGTTCCACCGCCGCGACCCGATCGAGGATCGCTTCGAACAGGATCTTCATCTCCAGCCGCGCCAGATGCAGGCCTAGGCACTGGTGCGCGCCCGCTCCGAACGCGAGGTGACGGTTGGGCGAACGGGCGGCGTCGAAGCGGCGCGGGTCGGCGAACTGGGCGGGGTCGTGATTGGCGGCGACGTAGTTGAGCATCAACCAGTCGCCCGCCTTCACCTGTTGCCCGCCAAGCTCGCAGTCCTGCGCGGCGGTGCGCATGAAGTGCTGCACCGGGCTGGTCCAGCGGATCGCCTCCTCGACGATGCCGGGGAGCAGCGAGCGATCGGCACGGACGCGGGCATATTGCTCCGGGTCGCGGGCCAGCGCCTGCATCGCACCCGCGGTGCTTGCCGATGTCGTGTCGTGGCCGGCGGTGGCGACGATGATGTAATAGCCTGCCATGTCACGCGGCGGGAGCGGCTCACCGTCGACCAGCGCATTGGCTATCACGCTCGCTACATCGTCGGTCGGGCTGCGGCGGCGATCCTCGGCGATCCCCGCGAAGTAATCCTCGAAGGTCTTCACTGCGCCTGCGACGATCTGCACCACCTGTTCCGGCGTCATCTTGTCGAGCCCGCTTCCCGACAGGTCCTTGTCCTGCCCGCCGAACAATTGCTGGGTGAGCATCTGCATCCGGAATTCGTCTGACGGCGGCACGCCGAGGATCTGCATCACCACCCGCAAGGGATAGGGGCCGGAAACTTCCTTGACGAAGTCGACCTCGTCGGTGCCGCTCGCCAGCATCCGATCGACCGTCTGCGCCGCCAGCGTGCGCAGTTCGTCTTCCAGCCGCGCAAGGTTGCGGGGCATGAACCATTCCTGCGTCAGCTTGCGATATTTGGGGTGGATCGGCGCATCGAACACCACCAGCGAATCCACCAGCATGTTCGATCCGGTCGCCGCGCGGCTGAACTCGATCGCCTGGTTGAAGCTGAACACCACCGGGCGCGGGTTGTTGAGGAAGGCGGCATTGTCCTTCGAGATCCGCATCACATCGTCATAGTCGGTGACGAGCCAGAACGGATCGAACAGGCCTGGGGTGTCGGGCTGCACCTTCACAACAGGGGTGGTCGCGCGGATCGCATCGAAAGTGTCGAGCAGACCATCCCATTGGGCATAGGCGTGGGGATCGATGACCCGGCGGGCGAGGTCGCCGGGGAGGATCGCCTCCCCGTTTTTGGCGCCGCTCACGCTGCGGCTTCCTTCGCCATCGCCACGTATTCGTCACGCAACTCGCGCTTGTAGAGCTTGCCGTTGGCCTCGCGCGGGAGATCGGGGCGGAAGTCGAACAGCTTGGGCATCTTGATCTTGGAGAGGCTCACGCCGAGGAAATCGCGCAGCTCCGCCTCAAGCGCCGGACCTGCATCTGCCATGTCGCGTGGCTGCACCACTGCGACGACCTTTTCGCCCAGATCAGGGCAAGGCGCGCCGATCACTGCGGCGTCCATGATCTTGGGGTGGGTGACGAGCAGGTTCTCGATCTCCTGCGGGTAGATGTTGACGCCGCCGCTGATGATCATGTGGCTCTTGCGGTCAGTCAGGAACAGGAAGCCGTCCTTATCGATATGGCCGATATCGCCGAGCGTCATCCAGCCGCTTGGGTGCATCGCCTCGGCGGTCTTGGCGGGGTCGTTGTGATAGGTCGGCAGCAGCGCGTTTTCGAAATAGATCAGCCCGTCCTCCCCCGCCGGGACTTCCTCGCCATCGGGGCCGCAGACATGCAGCGTGCCGTAGATCGCCCTGCCGACCGAGCCGGGATGGGCGAGCCAGTCAGCCGCGCCAATCATCGTCATCCCGATGCCTTCGGACCCGGCGTAATATTCGTTCACGATCGGTCCCCACCATGCGATCATGTCGCGCTTGATCGGCACCGGGCAAGGGGCGGCGGCGTGCAACGCGCGCTTGTGGCTCGACAGATCATACTTGGTGCGGATCGCCGGATCGAGCTTCAGGAACCGTACGAAGTGGGTTGGCACCCATTGGCTATCGGTGATGCGGTATGTCTCGATTGCGGCCAGCGCCGCCTCGGGCTCGAACTTCTCCATCACCACCAACGTCGCGCCGAGTCGCTGCGCGGCAGAACACCACGCCAGCGGGGCAGCGTGATAGAGCGGCGCGGGCGAGAGGTAGATCATCGAACCGTCGGTCGGCATTCCTGCGCCCATGGTCGCAAGGCCCAGAAACGGGATGATCGCCTGCGGATCGGGATCGGCGGGCGGGGCGGGGCGGATACCCTTTGGCCGACCGGTGGTGCCCGAACTGTAGAGCATCGTCAGCCCAGCACTCTGGTCGGCGATAGGCTGCGCGGTTTGCGCGGCCAGCTCTGCCTCGAAACCCTCAGCCCCTACTTCGCGCATGATCAGCACCGGCAGATCAGGACAGCTCGCGCGGATCGCAGGCAAGACCGCATCGAACGCGGGCGAGGTGATCAACAGCTTTGCCCCGCTATCTGTAAGGATATAGGCGATCTCCGGCGCAGTCAGACGGGTGGAAATCGGCACCAGCATCGTGCCCGCGCGCTGCGAGCCCCAGATCAGCGTGAAATACTCGATGCGGTTTTCCAGCAGCACCGCAAAGGCATCGCCCGCGCCAATGCCGTGAGCGCGCAGCAGGTGGGCGAAGCGGTTCGATTCCGCCTCCATCTCGCCATAGGTGATCTGCTTGCCCGAGCCGGTCATGATGACGGCAGGATGATCGGGGCGGGTCGCGGCGTGCGCGATTGGGTGCATTGACATGTGTTCTCTCTCCCATGCCGCCCCATCTTCACGCGGGCGCGCGGCTTGGGGAGGAAATTACGCGAGGCGTGCAGCCTCGCAAGCAAAAACGGTACGGGAAATGCTACTGATCACCGGAGTCAGCCTCGATACGGCGCGGAGACGAAAAAAAAGGCGGCGGGATAACCCGCCGCCAAAATCGGACACCCTCTCCAATGTCCGGCCCGCTTAAAGCGGGCAATCTCGTGAAGCGTTAAGCGCTGGGCTTATTCGCCGCCCTGGCCGGTGAGGCGACCGTCGCGGGCGTAGGCCAGCTGTGCTTCGCTCTCGACCATATACGGAATCGGATTGACCGCAAGACCTTCAACGCGGACTTCATAGTGAAGATGCGGACCGGTCGAACGACCGGTCGAACCGACGTAGCCAATCAGGTCGCCCTTCTTAACGGTATCGCCCGCAGCGACCGCTAGGCGCGAAAGGTGGGCGTAACGGGTCTCCATCGAAGCGCCGTGCCCGATGCTGATGAAGAGGCCGTAGGACGAATAGAGGTCGGCGCGGCCAACAACGCCGTCACCGGTGGCGAAGACCGGGGTGCCGGTCGGCGCGGCGAGGTCGATGCCCTGATGCTGGCGGCGGCCGCCAAGCACCGGGTGGTTGCGCATGCCGAAGCCGCTGGTCAGCGCAGCGCCTTCGAGCGGCATGCGCGACGGCACGGAAATACCGCGCTGCGGGATCGGCGAGGAAAAGGCGGGGGCGGATTCAACGGCGCCAACAGTCGGTGTCGTGCGCTCGATCGCGGTCCAGCTGGCGAACAGCGACTTGAACCGCGCATCACCAAGATCAACGATCTCGCCCTGCGCCTCACGCACCGGCGCGGTCACATCAGCGCTCGTGGTGGTGGCAGCGGAGTTGGCCGTATTGGCGAAAGCCGGAGCAGCGGCGGAAACCAGCACGGCTGAGCAGGCAGTTGCAGCGAACTTCAGCACGTGGCGAAAGGCAAATTTCATAATGCGACCCGGTCCCGATTGCGGCTTTGCGCCGTAGGAGTAACCCGGCACGTCTGATGCGCGCCTTTGATGTGGGTTAGTTATCCGGGTGAGTCGTTAAAGCGCAATCTCTTCATAAAAACGACGCGACAAACCGGCTGCAAGACGCGCCGAGTCGTTGAACGGCGGCTTAACGTGCCCCTTAAAGTGCCGTTTTACGAGACTCTGCCATAGGGATTCGGGCTCGGATCGCGCCAATTCGGCACAGCGCAAAAAGTGCTTGGTGCCTGCCGCGACGTGCCGGATTTCGTCGTCAAGTATGCGCGTGAGGATTTTCGCGCCGTTCTCGTCGCCCGCTGCCCGGACCCGCTCGAGCGTCGCGGGCGTGACGTCGAGTCCGCGCGCTTCCAGCACCATCGGCACCACCGCAAGCCGCGCGGTAACATCATGGCGGGTGGCATGCGCTGCCTCCCATAACCCCGCATGGGCCGGGAGCGCGCCGTAGTGGCTGCCGAGGCTCGTCAGCTTCCGCGCCAGCAGCGCGAAGTGCATCGCCTCATCCGCCGCGACGGCAAGGAAGTCAGTGACGAATTCTTCGCCCATCTCTGCGCCGAAGCGTCCGGCCATGTCGAGCGCCAGATCGATGGCGACGAACTCGATATGGGCAAGGCTGTGCCACAGCGCGATACGCCCGCGCTCGGAGCCGCCCTTGCCGCGCTTGGGCATCTGGTTTGGCGCGAGCAGCTCGGGCGTTTCGGGCCACGCCGGCTGGTCGGGCATGGTTACGTCGAAGGTGAACGCCAACGCCCCGCGCCGCCACTCGCGCGCCACCTCGCGGGCGGCGAAGCACTTGGCGCGTGGTTCTGGCGTGAGCAGCGCGGCGCGGATGGCGTGGGCGACGGTTGTCATGATGACGTCAGAGCGCTTTTGCCGCGGCGAGCACTTCTTCGGCGTGGCCGGCGACCTTCACCTTGTCCCAGATGCGTGCGATCTTGCCGTCGGTGCCGATCAGATAGGTGGCGCGGACCATGCCCATGTAGGTCTTGCCGTACATTTGCTTCTCCGTCCAGACGCCGAGCGCGTCGGAGAGCCCGCCTTCCTCTGCATCGGTGGCGAGCGGGGCGGTGAGGCCGTGCTTGGCAATGAACTTGGCGTGCTTTTTAGCCGGGTCCTTGCTGACGCCGAGCAGCTTCGTGCCCGCCGCCTCGAACGCGTCCTTCAGCGCGGAAAAGTCCTTGTTCTCGGTGGTGCAGCCGGGGGTGTCGTCCTTGGGGTAGAAGAAGATCACCAGCTTGGAGCCGGCGAAGTCGGAAGGCTTCACGCTGCCGCCCTCGGGGGTTTCCATGGCGATATCGGGGAGAACGTCGCCGATGGCGGGAAAGGTGCTCATGTGTCAGGTCTCCTGTTGCAATGGCAGAATGTCGGTGCCGAGGATTTGTTTCCACGTATGCGCAACGCTCTGCCGTGCGGCGGCGAATGCGCCCAGCAGATCGGCGTAGCTTTCATAGCCGCACGCCCGCGCCAGAGCCCGCGCGCCCGAGGGCGGCGGCTCGCGTCCGTCCGGGGCGAGCAGGCGACCGGCGACCAGCATGCGGCTCATCAGCGCATGGGGTTCGGCCAGCTCGTCCGGGAGTAGTCCCGCCTTGGCCAGCCCGCCGAGCGCCGCGGCCAGATCGGGGTCGAGCGCCTGCGGGACGGCTTCGGCAAGCGGGGTGCCGTCCGCCGCTTCTCCGCGCAGTTGCAGGTAGTGAACGAGAAACTCGATATCGACGAGGCCTCCTCGTGCCAGCTTGGCATCGATGGGACCGCTCTGCGGCTTGTGCTTCGCCATCTCGGCGCGCATCCCCAGCACCGCATCGCGAAGCGCCGCGTGCCCGCGCGGGGCGCCCAGCACCTCGGCGAGCACCGCCTCAAGCTCCTTGCGCGCGGCGGGCGAGCCGTAGAGCACCCGGGCGCGGGCGAGCGCCATGTGCTCCCACGTCCAAGCCGCCTCGCGCTGGTACTTGCCGAAAGCCTCGCAGCTTACTGCCAACGGACCCTGGTTGCCCTGCGGCCTCAGCCGCGTGTCGACCTCGTACAGCGCGCCTTGCGCAGTCGGCACTGACAGCGCGGCGCCAATCCGGCTGGCGAGGCGGTTGTAGTAGATTGTCGCCCCCAATGGCCGCTCGCCGTCCGCCTGCGCAGCGAAGTCGCCGGTGAAGAGGTAAACGATGTCGAGGTCGGAGGCATGGGTCAGCGCCCCGCCGCCCAACCGGCCGAGCCCGAGGATCAGCAGCTCGCTCCCCACAATGCGCCCGTGTTTGGCGGCAAACTCCTCCACGGTTGCATCCCCTGCGATATGCAACGCGGCTTCGGCGGTGCGCGACAGGGCGCGGGCGATGTCGAGCGGATCGGCGAGCCCCTCGATGAGCTGGATGCCAAGCGCGAAGCGGATCTCGCCTGTGATAATGCGGATCGCGTCGAGCAGCGCCTCGTAATCCGGGCGGATCGCCGCGCCGCGCATCCGCTCCATGATCGCTCCGGTGTCGCCCGGCAGGTCGAGTGCATCCTTGTCGATGAGGGTATCGAGAAGCTCCGGCTTGCGCGCCAGCTCGTCCGACAACACCGGCGCGAGGGTCAGGGCGGCCACCAACCGCTCGATCAGGTCGGGGCGGGCGTCGAGCAAGCGGAAGGTGGTGATTGCCGATGGCACGCTTTCGATGATGCGCTCCCAGCGGTTGATCGCGCGCTGCGGGTCGTCGCTCCGCGCCATAGCCTCGAGCAGCGGCGGGGCGAGCCGATCCCATGCAGCAATCGCCTGCGGCGAGCGGATCGCGGCGTGCCGCCCGTCGCGCCAGCCCTCGATCCGCTCGGCGAGCGCGTCGGGGTCGGCAAAGCCCAGCCTTGCAAGCTGCGGGGTGAGCGCGCTCGCGGGCATGGCGACCGACGTTGGCGCGGCTTTGGGCCGACCGATCAGTTCCTCGTAAATGCGCCCGGTGCGGGCGGTGATTGCGGTGAGCTCGGCGACCAACGCCGCGCCGTCCGTCAGCCCGCCGAGCTGCGCGACATTGTCCAGCGCCTCGCCTTCGGGGAGAGTGTGGGTTTGGCGGTCATTGACCATCTGCAAACGGTGTTCGACCTGTCGCAGCCGGTCGTAGGCCTCGCCCAACGTCGCCGCGTTCTCGGGCGTGATCCACTCCGCCGCCGCCAGCGCGTCGAGCGCCGCTCGCGTGCCCCTGAGCCGCAGCGAGGCATCGCGGCCGCCGTGGATCAGCTGGTGGGTCTGGGCATAGAACTCGATCTCGCGGATGCCGCCGCGCCCGCGCTTGACATCGAAGCCGGGGCCGGGCGCGGGCGGGCCTGCGTGGCTGTCGCGGATGCGGTGGGTCAGCGCGCTGATTTCCTCGATCGCGCCGAAATCGAGCTGGCTGCGCCATACGAAAGGCCGGATCGCGGCGAGGAAATCCTCGCCTGCCGCGATGTCGCCGGCGGCTGCGCGGGCGCGGATGAAAGCGGCACGCTCCCACGCCAGCGCCTGGCCCTGATAATGGTTGAGCGCTGCGCCGACGGGAACCGCAAGCGGGCTGACCTCGCTCGCGGGGCGCAGTCGCAGGTCGACCCGCAGCGCATAGCCATCCGCCGTGCTGCCTGCGAGGAGCGCTACCACGCGGCGGGCATAGCGCTGCGCCGCCTCCCCCGGATCGTCCGAAGGCCGTCGGGTAAGTCGCTCACGGTCGAAAAGCAGGATCGGGTCGATGTCGGAGGAGTAGTTGAGCTCGCCCGCCCCCTGCTTGCCGAGCGCCAGCGCGATGAAGCCGTCGGCGGTGTCATGGCCTGTGCGTTCGGCGATAGCGGTGCGGATCGCCCGGTCGAGCGCCCGGTCGGCAAAGGCCGTGAGCTCGCCCACCACGCGCGTCAGCGGGAAAGCGCCCGCCAGATCGCCGACCGCCAACGCCGCCGCCAGCGCCAGCCGCTCGCGCCTTACCGCCACCTCGGTATCGGGGTTGTCGCCCTGCGCCCGCGCCCACGTGAGCGCCGCCTCGCCGTCGCCTGCGGCAAGCAATGCGGTCAGCTGCGGATTGCGCTCCAGCGCCCGCGCCAGAAACGGCGCGTGGCTGCGGGCGCGGCGGAGCGCGCTTTGCCAATCGACTTGCCGGTTCTCTCCCATCGCCCGCCCCTCTTACGAGGCTTGCGGCGACCCGCAAGGGCGCACGCTTGCGCGGCGTTGCCGCCTCTGCGATGGACAGCGCCGATTGGGCGTCACGCTTCGGGAGAGACTTTGCATGGCACGTATTCACTTCGCGCTCGGCGCATTGCTGGCAGGAACGCTTGTGCTCGCTGCCTGCGACAGTCTGCCGGACGTGGCCAGCGCCAGCGCCGCGCTCGACGTGCCCGAAGTCCCCGCGGGCCAGATTTCCGAGACCACCATGACGGATGTGACGCGCATCCTCTCCAGCGATGCTTTCGAAGGCCGCGCGCCCGGCACCGCAGGCGAGGAAAAGACCATCGCCTTACTCACCGAACGCTTCAAAGCGGCGGGCCTCAAGCCTGGCAACGGCTCATCGTGGGTGCAGGAAGTCCCGCTGGTCGAGATCACCGGCAAGAATTACGCGCCCCTGACTGTGACCGGCGCGAAGACCGGCGGGCCGCTGAGCTTCAACTTCGCGAGGGACTGGGTCGGCGTCACCTACCGCGAAGAGGCCAAGACCGCGATCAAGGACAGCGAACTGGTGTTCGTCGGCTACGGCATCAACGCGCCCGAACGCGGGTGGAACGACTACGCCGGGGTGGACGTCAAGGGCAAGACGGTGGTGATCCTCGTCAATGATCCCGACTGGCAGACCGACGGGCTCAAGGGCACCTTCAATGGCAAGGCGATGACCTATTACGGCCGTTGGACCTACAAGTTCGAGGAAGCCGGCCGGCAGGGCGCGGCAGGCGCGCTGATCGTCCACCAGACGGAGCCGGCCGCTTATGGCTGGAACGTCGTCGAAAGCTCGTGGAGCGGCGCGCAGGCCTATGCCCAGCGCGGGAAGAATGCTCCGCCGCTCACCCAGATGAACGGCTGGGTGACCGAGGCCTCGGCACGCCAGTTGTTGAAGGCGTCAGGACAGGACCTCGACGCGTTGAGCAAGGCCGCGCAGATTAAGAGCTTCAAAGCCGTGCCGCTGGGCCTCAAGCTTTCGACCAGCTTCGAGAGCGATGTTCGCAGCTTCAAGTCGCACAACGTCATCGGCATTCTGCCCGGCACCGAGAAGCCCGATGAGTATGTGCTCCACACCGCGCACTGGGATCACCTCGGCCGCTGCACCCCGGCGCCTGACGGCGATGACATCTGCAACGGCGCGATCGACAACGCCACTGGCACCGCCGCGCTGGTCGCGCTGGCCGAGGCGCACGCCAAGGCGGGCGCGCCGCGCCGCAGCCTCGTGTTCCTCGCGGTGACGGCTGAGGAATCCGGTCTGCTCGGCGCCGATTACTACGCGGCTAACCCGGTATTCCCGCTCGCGCAGACCGTGGGCGGGGTGAACATGGACGCGTTGCAGATGGGCGGCCCGGCCAAGGACGTCACCGTGTTCGGCCTCGGCAAGTCGGACCTCGACCGCTTCCTCGAAGCCGCGCTCAAGGCCGACGAGCGTACGATCACGCCCGACGCCAAGCCCGAGGCGGGCTATTACTACCGCTCCGACCACTTCGCCTTGGCCAAGCGCGGCGTGCCGATGATCTTCCTCAAATCCGGACAGGACCTCGTCAACGGCGGGCGCGCTGCCGGCGCGGCGATTGAGAAAGACTACACCGAGAACCGCTACCACGGCCCCAAGGACGAGTACGACCCGGCCTGGGATTGGTCAGGCGTGATGTCCAGCCTCGAGATTTACTACCGCCTCGGCCGGATGATGGGCACCAGCACGAGCTGGCCGAACTGGATCGAAGGCGACGAGTTCCGCGCCACCCGCGACACGAGCTGCGCAGGCAGCGACAAGGGCTGCTGACCCGCGCCATGACGATGATCATGCCGCCCGAATGGGCGCCGCAGGACTGGTTGTGGATCGGCTTCCCGCACCTCGCCGAGGAGTGGCCGGGCTGGCTTGAGCTTGCGCAGGAGCAGATGGCCGACTTCGCCTCTGCCGTGGCCGAGAGCGGACAGGACGTGCGGCTGTTGGTGCGTGACGAGGCCAATGAGGCGCGCGCCCGCTCGCTTGTCAGCGCAAAGGTCACGCTCGAGCGGCGGGTCTACGGCGACGTCTGGTTGCGCGATACCGGGCCGCTGGTGGTGCATTCCGCGCGCGGCACCCGCGCTGCGCGGCGCTTCGGCTTCAACGGCTGGGGCGGCAAGTACCTGATGCCGGGCGATCAGGAGATCGGCGCCGAGCTCGCGCGCGATGCTGGGCTCGACATTGCGACCTCGCCGATGATTCTCGAGGGCGGGGCGATTGACGGTGATGGCACCGGCCTGGTCGCGACCACCGAGCAGTGCCTCCTCAACCCCAACCGCAACCCGCAGCTGGGCCGCTCGGACATCGAGGCCGAACTTGCCGCGAGGCTCGGCTTCACCCGCGTGTTGTGGCTGGGCGAGGGGCTGATCAACGATCACACCGACGGCCATGTCGACAACCTCGCGCGCTTTGTGGCGCCGAACCGGCTGGTGGTTCCGCAAGCGACCGGCACGGACGATCCCAACGCCGCGATCTATGCCGACGCCGCTGCCCGCGCTTCTGCGGCGGGGGTCGATGTGGTCCGCATCCCCTCACCGGGGCGCATCGAGCGGGACGGGTTCATCGAGCCGGCCAGCTACGTGAACTTCGCGATCACCTCGCATCTCGTGGTGGTGCCGACGTTCGGTTCGCCCCATGATGCCGACGGGGTCGCCGCGATCGCCGCGCTGTTCCCCGACCGCGACACCATCGGCCTGCCGGGCGAGGCAGTGCTGGCAGGCGGCGGCGGCTTCCATTGCGCCAGCCAGCAGATGCCCGCCGCGCCCGCCGATTAACACTTCGTTAGGGATTTGGGCGGAAAGTGCGGCTTATGAACCGCGCTATAGCCCTCGCTCACCCGCTCCTCGCCGCCACGCGCATCGAGTCGCTGGAGATCGCACGGCGCGTGATTGTGCTCGGCTGCGCTGCAGCGCTGATCCTGGCGGGCAAAGCCCTGCCTTTCTGATCAGACCAGCCGCGCGAAAGCGGCGATAGCCGCGCCTCCCAGCACCACGCCGACCACCGTGCGCCACAGCGGGTCCGCGATCCGGCCTGACACCATCGCACCCAAGCGGTTACCGCCGATGATCACCGGCAGCATCAGCACCGCGAACAGCAGCAGTTCGATCCGCAGGATGCCGAGCCACGCCGCGCTCACGACGCCCGCGCTCGCGGCGATCGTGAAGATCAACTGCATCGACGCCTTGACCTTGGCCCGCGGCAGCTCGCGCCCGGCGTAGTAGGGCACCACCGGCGGCCCGGGCATCCCGGCATAGCCTGTCATAAGCCCGCTCAGCACTCCCACCGCGCCCGTTACCCAGCCTCCCGGCACCGCCGCACCGCGCTTAGGCAGCAGGATCGCGGCAAATGCGCTGAAGGCGATCAACGCGATGGCGAGGCGCGCGACGTCCACGCCGGTCACCGACAGCGCCCACAGCCCGAACGGCGTGGTCAGCACCACGAGCCCGCCGATCGCCCAGGCGGTTGGCTCCGCCTCGCGCACCAGCGACCTTAGTTCAGTGGCGCCGATCATCAGCGAGAGCGCATTGGCCAGCACCACCGCCTCGACCGGCGGCAGCGCCAGCGCGAGGACCGGCACAAGCAGGATCGCCATGCCAAACCCTGTAAGCCCGCGTACAAAGCTCGCCCCCAGCGCGGCTGCCAGCGCGACGCCGACTTGCAGCGCGGTAAAGCCTCCGAGGATTTCCATCCAGAGCGAGCTTACTGCGCCCCGCGCTGCTTGAGCCAGGTTTCCATCTCGGTAATTTCCGCCGTCTGTGCGGCGATCACCCGGTTGGCGAGATCGCGTGCCTTGGCGTCGTTGGCGTATTTCAACGCGACTTCGGACATGGCGACCGCGCCCTTGTGATGCGCAAGCATACCTTGCATGAAGGCGACGTCCGGATCGGCGGGAATATCGGCCATCGCGGTGTGCATGGAGTCATTCGCCGCCTTGTAGGCCCTCTGCGCTTCGTTGAGATCAGCGATGTTGGCTGTGGGGGTGTCACCTGCCATGTCCTGCGAATGGCCGGCGGCCTCCGGCTTGCCATCGGGATCGGCGCCTCCCCCGCAAGCGGTAAGAGACAACACGGCTGCGACAGCGAGCAGGTTTGCGGTCATTTTCATGGATCAATCCTCGGTCTTCAGATCAGGCGGCGTTCCCTCGGCGCGCAGCATCGCGATCGCCTCGGCCAGCGGCATCACCTTCTGGTGCTCTGCGCCCAAGGTGCGAACCGCGACGGTGCCTTCCTCGGCCTCGCGCTTGCCCACCACCAGGAGCTGGGGAACCTTTGCGAGGCTGTGTTCGCGCACCTTGTAGTTGATCTTCTCGTTGCGCGTGTCGCTCTCGACCCGGATCCCGGCAGCGCGCAGCTGCGCCTCGACTTCGTGGGCATAGCCGTCAGCGTCCGAGACGATGGTCGCCACAACCGCCTGCACCGGCGCGAGCCACGCGGGCAGGCGTCCAGCGAAATGCTCGATCAGGATGCCGATGAAGCGTTCATACGAGCCGAAGATCGCGCGGTGGAGCATTACCGGGCGGTGCTTGTCGCCATCCTCGCCGATGTAGTTCGCATCGAGCCGCTCGGGCAGCACGCGGTCCGACTGGATCGTGCCGACCTGCCAGGTGCGCCCGATCGCGTCGGTCAGGTGCCATTCGAGCTTCGGGGCGTAGAATGCGCCTTCGCCCGGCAGTTCCTCCCAGCTGAGGCCATTGGCAGTCAGCGCATCGCGCAGCTCCTGTTCGGCCTTGTCCCAATCGGAGTCGCTGCCGAAGCGCTGGTCGGGACGCAGTGCCAGCTTGATGTCATAGGTGAAGCCGAAATCGCGGTAGACGCTGTCAGCCAGCGCGAGGAAGTCCTGCACCTCGGCTACCACCTGAGCCTCGGTGCAGAAGATATGCGCGTCGTCCTGCGTGAACTGGCGCACACGCATCAGGCCATGTAATGCGCCGTGCGGCTCGTTGCGGTGGCAGCAGCCCATCTCGCCCAGCCGGATCGGCAGATCGCGGTAGGATGTGATACCCTGCTTGAAGACCATCACATGCGCCGGGCAGTTCATCGGCTTGATTGCCAGCCATTCGGCATCGTCGGCCACCTTGGGCGAGGCCGCGCCGCTGTCTTCGTCAACCTCGGGCACCATGTCGGGTACGGCGAACATGTTCTGCGCGTACTTTCCCCAGTGGCCCGACTGCGTCCATTGGCGCACGTCCATCAGCTGCGGGGTCTTGATCTCGCGGTAGCCCGAACCGTCCATCTTGCGGCGCATATAGGCTTCAAGCTCGCGCCAGATACGGTAGCCCTTGGGGTGCCAGAAGACCGAGCCGTGGGCTTCTTCCTGCAAGTGGAACAGGTCCATCTCGCGGCCCAGCTTGCGGTGGTCGCGCTTGGCGGCTTCCTCAAGGCGGGTCAGATGCGCCTGAAGCTGCTTCTTGTTGAGCCAGCCGGTGCCGTAAATGCGAGTGAGCTGCGCGTTGTTCTGGTCGCCGCGCCAATAGGCCCCGGCGACGCGCATCAGCTTGAAGGCGTCGGGGTCAAGCTTGCCGGTCGATGGCAGGTGCGGCCCGCGGCACATGTCGAGCCAGTCATTACCACTCCAGTAGACCGTCAGTTCTTCGCCCTCGGGGAGCTCCTTGGCCCACTCGGCCTTGAAGGTCTCGCCCTCGTCCGCCCACTTGGCGATCAGCGCCTCGCGGCTCCACACCTCGCGGCGTAGCGGCTTGTCCGCGCGGATGATGTCGCGCATCGCGGCTTCGATCGCGGGAAGGTCGTCCACGCTGAAAGGTTCGCGCGTGGCGGGGGCCTTCACGTCATAATAGAACCCGTCGTCGGTTGAGGGGCCGAAGGTGATCTGGGTACCGGGGAACAGCGCCTGCACTGCTTCGGCGAGAACATGCGCATAGTCATGCCGCGTTAGTTCTAGCGCATCGGCCTCGTCGCGTGCGGTGACCAGCGCCAGCTGCGCGTCGCCGTCGAACGGCCGGGTAAGATCGCGCAATTCCCCGTCCACCAACGCAGCGAGCGCGGCCTTGGCCAGGCCAGGGCCAATCGCGGCGGCGATATCGGCGGGGGTCGAGCCGCGCGGCACTTCGCGCACCGAGCCATCGGGCAGGCTAATCTTGAGCATTTCGGTCATCGTGCACATCCGTCTGGTTTGGCGCGCCTTAGGGCAAGCAGCAGCGCACCGGAAGAGCGGTGTTGAACGTGAAAGCCGGTTGGGGGAGAACACCGCGCCGCCCCGAACCGGGCGGCGGGCCTTCGCGTCTAACCCGCGCGCCGCCGCCCCCGGATAGTCCGGGTGGTGGTCGTGCGGGTGGTGGCGAGCAGCATGGCCATGGACGCTGACGTAGTCTTCCAACAGTGCCAAGTCACGCGCAAGTTGATGAAACACTCTCCGTAACAGGGTTTTCGAGCCCATCAATGGAAAGCGTGCTTGACATCACTCGCAGCAAAAAAGTAAAGCTCCCTTGTCATTATGCAAAAGGAGCTTTCCATGTCGTCCTACAAGTCTCCGGCCATGCAGCGGTATTTGCGGCGGCTGGCGCTGTTCATGGTGGCCTATATCGCGCTGATCTTCGCCGTCGGCACGGTGTTCCGCACCAACCCGCCCACCGGAGCGCTGGCGTGGGGGGCGGCGGTGTTGCCAGCGCTGCCCATCCTCGGCGTATTCTGGACAATCGCCCGCCTGCTGGCAGAGGAAACCGATGAATACATGCGGCAACTGCTGGTGCGGCAGTCGCTGTTTGCCACAGCCTTCTGCCTGTCGATCATGACGGTGTGGGAATTCCTGCAGAATTACGAGGTCGTCCCGCCGGGCAATGGCGGGTTCGGCGCGGCGTTCTTCTGGTTCGTCGGGCTGGGGTTTGGCGGGGTGTGGAACGCGCTCACTAACCGATCGGCGAGCGAGGAATGAACAACCGCCTCAAGGTGCTGCGCGCGGAGCGGAACTGGAGCCAGCAGGATCTGGCCGACCGCTTGGGGGTCAGCCGCCAGAGCGTCAATGCGATCGAAAAGGGCCGCTACGACCCCTCGCTCCCGCTCGCTTTTAACATTGCCGATCTGTTCGACCTGCCGATCGAAGCCATATTTCTGAGAGAGGGAGATTCCGAATGAACCTCGTCCGCCCGCTATTCGCCGCGCTCGCTGCGCTGGTCCTGCCCAGCGCCGCGCTCGCTGATGAGGCTTGCCCGCCGTTCGAAGTCATCGGTTCCGGCCCCGATCTGGTGCTGGTGCCCGGCCTCGGCTCACCCCCGGCGGTGTGGGACGGGGTGAAGGCCAGCCTCGCCAAGGATTACCGCCTGCACCTCGTCCATGTCGCAGGCTTTGCCGGGCGCGCGCCGGAAGGCGATCCGGCGACGCTGTTCGTGCGTACCGAGGCCGAGATCATCCGCCATCTCGATTGCCGGAAGGTCGAGCGCGCGCTATTTGCGGGCCATTCGATGGGCGGGTTTCTCGGACTGCTGCTCGCCGCCGATCACCCCGACCGCATCAGCCGCGTGGTGGTAGCCGATTCGCTGCCTTTCTATCCGCTGATCTTCGATCCCTCACTGACGCCCGAGCGCACCGCAGCGCAGGCCGAAGCGACCCGCAAGGCGCTGGTCGGCATGGACGAGGCGAACTTTGCGACGAGCCAGCGCCAGGGCGTGCAGATCCTCGTCCGTGACCCGGCATTTCACGAGCGGGTGGCGCAGTGGTCAATCGATAGCGACCGGGCGAGTTTTGCGGCGGCGGTCTACACCGTGATGACCAACGACATGCGCCCGCGTCTGGGCACGATCACCACGCCGGTCACCGTGCTCGCCGCAGCCAATGCCTATGTCCCGCGCGCACGGATCGAGAAGCTCTACGGTGACGCCTATGCGGGCCTTCCCGGCGTGAAGCTGGTCATCATCGACGACAGCTATCACTTCATCATGTTCGACCAGCCCAAAGCCTTCGAGAAGGCGCTGCGGGAGGATCTCGAGGAATAGGGGCTCGCTGCCCTAGTTGTTCCCCCAGCCACCGTCATCGTGGGTTTTGCTGAAGTCGGTGGGGCGCTGCGGCTTGGCCGAGGTCATCGGCTTGGCCGAGATGGTCGGCTTGCCCGCTGAGGTAGCAGGGTCACGCTTGTAGAAGTCATCTTCCTCGCTGCGCTTCATCTCGTCGGCGACATTCTGCTGCAGCGTCGACTGCATGTTGATCAGGCGTTGCGGATTGGCCGCGATCGCGGCAGCCATCTTCGCCTGCATAAGGCCCTCGTTGAAGGCGCGCCCGTCAAGGGTGGAATCGACCTTCTCGGTCATCGCGATTTCCGCGATCTCGTTTAGCAAGGGGTCTTCCTCCAGCCCCATCAGCGCGTCACCCTTCGTGAAGTCGAAGGCGACGCGCACCCGCGTGCCGGTGGCCTCGGGCGAAAGGTGCGCGCGCACGTCGGCGACCCGCTCGCCGTCCATCACCAAATCCCAGCGCACCACCGCAGCGCCGCGGCTGCGCAGCACCAGCCGGGCCTGAGTGCCGGTCGCTTCATCGCCGAAGTTCAGCCCCGCCAACCGTGCCTCGGCCGCCGATGTTGCCATGGGGTAGAATTCGCCGCGGTCGAATGCGCCGCTGACATAGGCGCCCCCTCCCAAGAGTGTCGCACCACCGGCCAGCAGCATTCCGCGCATCGTAACCCCCTCACACTGATGGGTGCGAAGGATACGCCACAGGGCTTAACAGTTTGCTGCGCGCCTCGGCGCTTCAAACCGTGAGGGTGCGCGCGCCCTTTTCGCTGGTGAGCCGCTTGGTGCCCGCAAGCCGCGTCGAGCGCTGCTTTACGCCGGTCACGAAGCGGTATTCGGTGGTCACGCGCGCCGAGGCCAATTCGACCACCATGTAGCCGCGCTGCGCAGTGTCGGCCCACTTGAGCTCGGTGTTCTCTGCCACCAGCGAGGCGGCGAGCGTGTCGGGCTTGATGAAGGTGAGGTAGCTTTCAAAGCCGGGCGAACTGACCGAATTGCCGCCGAATTCGACGCCCACTTTCGTGCCGTCCTGCGCAAGGTCGAAGGCCCAGCCATTGTGGGTATCGCCCGTCAGCACGACGAGGTTGGCGTCGGCATTGAGCGAGGCCTTGAGCAGGCGTTCGCGCGCGGCGGGATAGCCGTCCCACGCGTCCATGTTCGACGGCAGGCCGACCGTGCTCGCCTTGGCGGCGGATTCGAGGCGTGTGCGCACGAAATCCGGCAGGCCCGCGCCGGCGGTTTCGACGAGGTTCCTGGGCGTCTTCAGCTTGCCGATCAGCACCTGCTGGAGCAGCACCTGCCACTGCGTCCCCTTGCGGGTCGAGGCGGCGAGTCCCTCGGCAAGCCATGCTTCCTGCCTCTGCCCGAGCAGCTGGCGATCGGGGTTCTTCCACGCGCCATCACGGAAGCTTTCGAGCGCGGCGACGACCGCCTGCGGATCCTTGGCGCCCTCCATCACCTTCTCGAGCCGGAACTGCTGGTCGCGGCCCTCAAGCCGCGTGTCGAGCTTAAACAGCGTGGCAAGGTCGCCGACCTGGTAGGCGGTGTAGGCTTCCTCGCCGACTGGCATCCACTCGCGATAGGCGCGCTTGGCGGCGGCCTTGCGCACCTGCCATTCGCCCTCGGTGGCTGATTGGTGGTTCTCAGCGCCATCCTCGTAGCTGTCGTTAGCGCTTTCGTGATCGTCCCACACCGCGATCATCGGCAGCACCTGGTGGAGGCGCTGGCAATCGGGATCGGCGCGGTAGGTGGCGTAGCGCAGGCGGTAATCGGCGAGCGCGACGATCTCGCTGGCGGGCTCGAGCACGCGGCCGGGATTGGTCTGCGCGGCGGAAGGATAGGTGCCCGCACCGTATTCGTAGATGTAATCGCCCAGATGCACCGCGAGGTCGGCATCATTGGCCTCGACCGCATGGCCATAGGCGTTGAACCAGCCAAAGCCGAAGTTCGAGCATGAGAACACCGCCATGCGGAAGGCGGCGCTCGGCCCTTCCGGCAGAGTCCGGGTGCGGCCTACCGGCGAGGCGCTGCCGCCCGGTGCAAGGAAGCGGAAGAAATACCACCTGTCAGGCTGAAGTCCGGTCGCGACACCCTTGGCGCACCAGTCACGGTCAGGCGAGGCGGAGACGCTGCCTTCCGCCGCGGGCTTGGCGAAGTCCTCGCTTTCGCTCACCTGCCAAGTCAGCTTGGTCTCCGCGTCGGCGACGTAGCGGGTCCACAGCAGCACGCTCTTGGCCGAGGGCTCGCCGCTGGCGACGGCATGGGTGAAGCCGGTGCCGAAGCTGCGCGCGGCGAGCGGTGTCGCGGCAATGGCGGCACCCGCGCCGGCGAGGACGAACAGGCTGCGGCGGGTGAGATTGGTGGCGGCGGGCTGTGCCGCGGGTTCGGTTTTGATCATGGGCTGGCGTTTATCGCTCTCCGGTTGCGCTTGCGTGACAATGCTTGCACCGCGCACCCAGCGCAAGGCATGAGGCACAAATGAGCGCGCTTCTGCACCACACCCTCTATGACGGCCGCCGCGTCGCCTTCCGCTACACCCACGGTGCAGGGCCGTGCCTCGTGTTCCTGCCTGGCTACATGTCGGACATGACCGGCAGCAAGGCGACCGCGCTATTTGCCGAAGCGGAAGCAAACGCCCGCGCCTGTCTGCTACTCGACTATTCGGGTTGCGGGGCGAGTGCCGGAGAAGACATGGGGGGCGACTTTGCCGACGGGATGCTCTCGAAGTGGCGCGACGAGGTGCTGGCGTTGGTCGCGAGCTATGCCAGCGGGCCGGTGCTGCTGGTCGGCTCGTCGATGGGCGGGTGGCTGATGCTACTGGTGGCCGAGCACCTGAAGCACCGCGTCGCCGGCTTGATCGGCATCGCGCCTGCACCCGACTTCACCCGCTGGGGCTATACCGAAGACCAGCGCGCGCACCTCGCAAACGGCGAGACGATCTTCGAGCCCAACCCCTACGGCCCCGAGCCGACCCCGACCTACCCCGGCTTTTTTGCCGATGCAGAATGTCACCTCAGGCTGGACAGCGCGATCGACCTCACCTGCCCGGTACGGCTGCTCCACGGCAAGGCGGATGCGGACGTGCCTTCTGAGATCTCGCTTCGCCTCAAGGCGGCGCTCCGGTCGGACGACGTTCAGGTGACACTGGTAGAGGACGGCGACCACCGCCTGTCGCGGGACAGCGACATCGCCCTTCTCAAGGCCATCGTGGCCGAATTCTACGGATAGCGCCCAAGTGTCATTGCTGCTCGCCATGCTCCTGCAAGTCGGTCCCAATCCTTTGGGCGGTGCGATGCAGGGCGACGATCTGGTCCGCGACCGGCCCGCCCGCAGCGACGGGGTGAAGGACGACCTCGGTGCGACCAGCGCATGGCTGGAAAGCTGCTTTGACCAGCTCGAAGCGGACCCGGCGCGCGCCCATGCGATGGCGCAGATCCGCCGCAGCGAGACGCGGGGCGCGGACCGGGTGCTCGCCAACCTGTGCCTCGGCACCGCGGCGAGTGAGCTCGGGTTGTGGGATGACGCCCGCACCGCCTTCGCCGCCGCGCGGAGCGAGACGCCGGAGCGCGAAACCCGCACCCGCGCACGCTTTGCTGCGCTTGCGGGCAATGCCGCGCTGGCGGGCGGGGATGCGGCAGGGGCGGCGGGTCTGCTGGCTCTCGCCGAAGCCGACGCCCGCACCGCCAAGGCCGCGCCGCTGGAAGCGATTGCCGCCACCGACCGCGCCCGTGCGCTTGTGGGAATGGGCCGAAATGACGACGCGCTCACCGCGCTTGAGACTGCGACCTCGGTTGCCCCTGAACGCGCCGAGGGCTGGCTGCTCAAGGCGACGCTACTGCGGCGGATCGAGCGACTCGGCGAGGCGCAGACAGCGATCGAGCTGGCCGCAACGCTGACGCCTGACGGTTCAAGGCTTGGGCCCGAGATCGGCCTCGAAGCCGGGCTGATCGCGGTGCTCGGCAGCCGCGATGATGCGGCGCGAGCAAGCTGGCGTTCGGTGCTCGCGCTTGCCCCCGATAGCCCCGCCGCTGCCACCGCGCGCGATTATCTTGCGCAGCTCGGCGATACGGTCGAAGCTGCGCCGACGCCCACCCCTCCCGCGCCCGCGACCCAACCGGCGCAACAGGAGCAGCCGCGATGACCCGTTTTTCCGTGCTCGATCTGGTGCCGGTGCGTGAGGGAGGGACGCTCTCGGAAGCCTTCGCCGACACCGCCAAACTAGCCCGCGCCGCCGAAGCCTATGGCTGCGACCGCTTCTGGGTGGCCGAGCATCACGCGATGGACGGCATCGCGGGCGGTGCGACCTCGGTGGTGCTCGCCCACATCGGCAACGCGACGAGCCGCATCCGCCTCGGATCGGGCGGGATCATGCTGCCCAACCACACCCCGTTCCAGATCGCCGAGCAGTTCGGCACGCTGGATGCGCTGTTCCCCGGACGGATCGACCTCGGGCTTGGCCGCGCGCCGGGAGCAGGGCCGGAATTGCAGCGCGCGCTGCGCAAGAACCTCAACCAGGCTGCCGAATACTTCCCGCAGGACGTGGTCGAGCTACGCGCGCTGCTGACCGGTGACGTCGACTTGCCGATCAGCGCCACGCCCGGCCTTGGCGCGAAGGTCGAGCTGTGGATGCTCGGGTCGAGCCTGTTCGGCGCGCAGCTCGCCGCCAAGCTGGGCCTGCCCTATGCCTTCGCCGCGCATTTCGCGCCCGACCAGCTCGACACCGCGCTGGCCGTCTATCGCCGCGACTTCCAGCCTTCCGAGGCGCTAGACCGCCCGCACGTGATGGTCGCGATGAACGTCTTTGCTGCCGACACCGAGGCCGAGGCGCGCCTGCTTGCCTCCAGCCAGCAGCAGAGTTTCGTGCGGCTGCGCAGCGGCAGTCCCGGAAAGCTCCCGCCGCCAGTTGCCCACTATACCGACGCGCTCCCCACCCACGCACAGGCGATGCTCGCGCATTTGGGGCAGGCTGCCGCCGTCGGCACACCGGCGCAGGTGCGCGAGGGGATAGATGCCTTTGTCCGCCGCACTGGGGCCGACGAGATCCTGCTGTGCGGCGCGACTTACGATCCGCAAGCGCGGATCCGCTCGCTCGCAATGACCCTCGAAGCCTGTCAAACCGTCGCGGCTGCGTAATTCTACGCGATCATCCCGCTTGCGCCGCGTAACGGAAAGCGGGTAGTGCGAAAGACACGATTACAACAGCTCGGTATAATAATGTTGCGCCTAAATGCAGCCGGGTTCGCAGGATGAGCAGGAGCCTTTCATGGGGTCGAAGTCCGTCGCCGCCGCGCCGTCACGCGCGCTGATCAAGTCCCTTCGCCTTCAGCTCGAAGACTCGCTGCTGCCCGGCGACGCCGCGACCGCCAGGCCTGCGCTGGACGAGGCGGCGACCTACCTACTCGCCGCTGCTGCGACTCGCGCGCCCGGACAATCGCTGGTCCAGCTCGAATCCGCAGGGGGCGAACGGCGGCACCTCAGGATCGCGCTGGTCAATGACGACATGCCGTTCCTCGTCGATTCGGTTGCGGCCGCGATCGGCTCGCTGGGCGTCGGCATCGACCTGCTGCTCCACCCAGTGGTCCTCGTGGAGCGCGACGGCGAAGGCACTATCACCGGGCTCGGCAAATCGGGTGCGCGCGAATCGCTAATCTACATCGAGACCCCGCGCGTCGATGCCCGCCAGCGCCGTGATCTGCTCGAGGCGCTGCAAACGACGCTCGGCGACGTCCACGCCGCGGTCAACGACTGGCCTCGAATGCAGGCCGCGATCACCGCCGATGCCGGGGCGGTACAGGCGCTCGATGCCGAGATGGGCGCGCTGCTCGCTTGGCTCGGCGGCGGGATGCTGACCCAGCTCGGCCACCTCACCCGCCGCCGCGACGGCAGCATCGCCGAACGCCTCGGCATCTGCCGCGCCTCGGCGCACGACTTGCTCGCCGAGATTTCCTACGAGCGCGCTTTCGAATGGTTCGACCGGCACGAGGCCGTAGGCACGCCCAAGCCGCTGCTGGCGATCAAGTCCAATGTCGCCGCGCGCGTCCACCGCGCCAGCCCGCTCGACCTGTTCATCGTTCCGGTGCGCGAGAGCGGCCCAAATGCCGGCAACATTATCGCGCTTTCGATCCATGCCGGCCTTTGGACGAGCGCCGCGATGAACGCGCGGCCGTCCGAGGTGCCGGTGCTGCGCGCGATGGTCGCCGACATCACCAAGCGGCTCCATTTCGATCCCGCCGGGCACAACGGCAAGGCGCTGGTACACGCCTTCACCTCGCTGCCCAACGACTTGATCACCGCCTTCGATCCTGAGCGCGTGGCCGACCTCGTCACCGCCAAGATGGCGCTGATCGACCGCCCGCGCCCGCGTGTCATCATGGTGCACGCGACGCTGGAGCGGCACGTCTTCGCCTTCGTCTGGCTGCCGCGCGACCAGCTCTCGACCGATGTGCGCCACCAGATCCAGGCAATGCTGCTGGCAAGCCCCGGTGCGGTGCTGCTCGACTGGAGCCTCGCGGTCGAAAGCAACACGCTCGCCCTGATACGCTTCCTGATCGACGTGCGCGCCTGCGCTGACCTGCCCAAGGATGTCGCGATCGAAGCCCAACTCGTCGACTTGTTGCGCGGCTGGAACGAGGCGGTCGCTACCCATCTTGCGGCCTTCGAGGACGAAGGCCGCGCCGCCGCGCTCGCCGCGCGATATGCCCCCGCCTTCCCAACCGGCTACCGCCTGACCTACGGCCCGCAGGAGGCAGCGCGCGACATTGTCCGCTTACGCACCCTTGCGCTGGGCGAAGGCGAAGGCGAGCGGGCGGAGCGCGTGGTGCGGCTCTATCGCCTACCCGCCGACGGCCCGCAGACGCTGCGGCTCAAGGTCTATGTGCTCAAAGGCACGCTGGCGCTGTCCGACGCTGTCCCGGCGCTCGAGAATTTTGGGTTCCGGGTGCTTTCTGAGGTGCCGACCCATCTCGGCGATGCCTCGCTGGGTGCGATCGACGAATTCCTGCTGACCCTGCCTGCCGAGCGCGATGCCCGGGCGCTGCTCGAACGCGCCGCGCTGATCGAGGGCGCGCTCGCCGCGGTGCTCAACGGCTCGGCCGAGGATGATCCCTTCAACCGCCTGATCGCCGCCGCCGGGCTTGCCCCGCGCGAGGCGAACTGGATGCGCGCAATCTACCGCTACCTGCGCCAGACCGGGGTGAGCTTCACGATCTACACCGTGGTCGACGCGCTGGTCGCCGCGCCGCAGGTCACCGCTGGGATGATCGCGCTGTTCGAAGCTCGTCACGATCCGGACTTTGCGGGCAACCGCGAGGAAGCGATTGCCGCCGCCGGGGCTGCCATTACGCGCGGGCTGGCCAAGGTCACCGCGATCAACGACGACCGCCTGCTGCGGCTCTACCGCGCAGTGATCGACGCCGTGCTGCGCACCAACGCCTTTGCGCCCGCTGCTGCCGAGGCGCTTGCCTTTAAGCTCGCCTCTTCGCTCGTCCCAGGCCTGCCCAAGCCCGTGCCGTGGCGCGAGATCTTCGTCTATAGCACCCGTGTCGAGGGCATCCACCTGCGCGCGGGCGCGGTGGCGCGCGGGGGACTGCGCTGGTCCGACCGGCGCGACGACTTCCGCACCGAAGTGCTTGGGTTGATGAAGGCGCAGCGCGTCAAGAATGCGGTGATCGTGCCGACCGGCGCCAAGGGCGGGTTCTATCCCAAACAGCTTCCTTCGCCTGCGCTCGACCGCGAAGGCTGGGCCGCCGAGGGGCGCGCTTCCTACGAAATCTTCATCCGCACGCTGCTGTCGGTGACCGACAACATTGAAGACGGCAGGATCGTCCATCCCGCCGACGTGACGGTGCTCGACGGGGACGACCCCTATTTCGTGGTCGCCGCCGACAAGGGTACCGCGACCTTCTCCGACATCGCCAACGGTATCGCCCAATCGCGCGACTTCTGGCTGGATGACGCTTTTGCGAGCGGCGGCTCCAACGGTTACGACCACAAGGCGATGGGCATCACCGCCAAGGGTGCGTGGCTGAGCGTCCAGCGCCACTTCCGCGAACTGGGCGTCGATGTGCAAACCCAGCCTGTCACCGTCGTGGGCTGCGGCGACATGTCGGGCGACGTGTTCGGCAACGGGATGCTGCTGTCGAAGACTCTGAAGCTCGTCGCGGCCTTCGATCACCGCCACATCTTCATCGACCCGACCCCCGATCCACTCGCCAGCTGGAAGGAGCGCAGCCGGATGTTCGCGCTGCCGCGCTCGAGCTGGGAGGATTATGACAAGTCGCTGATCTCCAAGGGCGGCGGGGTGTTCCCGCGCACCGCCAAGTCGATCAAGCTGTCCAAGCAGGCGCGCGAAGCGCTGGGGATCGACGCGAAAGAGATTGAGCCCGAGGCGCTGATCACCGCGATCCTGCGCGCGCCGGTCGACCTGCTGTGGTTCGGCGGCATCGGAACCTATGTGAAGGCTAGCCAAGAGAACCACATCCAGGTCGGCGATCCGGCCAATGACGAATTGCGGATCGACGGCAACGAGGTGCGTGCGCGCGTGATCGGCGAGGGTGCGAACCTCGGTGTGACGCAGGCCGGGCGTATCGCCTTCGCGCTCAATGGGGGGCGCATCAACACCGACTTCATCGACAATTCGGCAGGCGTCGATTGCTCGGACAACGAGGTCAACATCAAGATCGCGCTCGCCGCAGCGACCGCCTCAGGCAAGCTCTCGCCCAAGAAGCGCAACACGCTGCTCGCGTCGATGACCGACGAAGTCGCCGCGCTGGTGCTCGAGGACAACCGCTTGCAAGCGCTCGCGCTGTCGGTTGCGACGAGCGGCGGGGCAGGGGCCACCCCTGCTTACGTTCGCCTGGTCGAGCGGCTGGAGGAAGTCAGCGACTTCGACCGCCGCACCGAGGGGTTGGCGGACGGCGAGACGCTGACCCGCCGCGCCGCTGACGGCCAGGGGCTAACCCGCCCCGAACTCGCCGTTCTGCTCTCCTCGGCCAAGCTGGCGCTGCAGGACGCGATCGAGCATAGCGACTTGCCCGATGATCCCGTGCTGGAAGACGTGCTGCTCGCGCGCTTCCCGGCGCCGATGCGCAAGACCTATGCTGACGAGATCCGCGGCCACCGGCTGCGGCGCGAAATGATCGCGACAAGCCTTTCGAACCGCATCGTCAACCGGCTCGGCATGGTGCATCCCTTCGAACTCGCCGAAGAAGAGGGCGTCGGCCTTGCCGAGGTCGCCGCAGCCTTCGTGGTGGCCGAGCGTCTGTTTGGCCTCGCCCCGCTGTGGCGCGAGCTTGAGGAGGCGCCGATCGGCGAAGGTGCGCGCCTCGTGCTGTTCGACCGGCTCGCCGCCGCCATCGGCAACCTCATGTCCGACGTGCTGCGCACCGCTTCGGGCAAGGTCGCGGCGGGCGCGATGATCGAAACTTTGCAGGGCAGCGTCACAACGCTGATCGCGGGCCGCGAGGAGCTGCTCACCGACGAGCCGCGCGCCCGTTCCAAGGCGTTGCAGGCGAGCTTTGTCGCCGTCGGCGCACCCGATCCGCTCGCCGCGCGGGTCGCCAGCTTGTTCGATCTCGACGGGGCCGTGGGACTTTCGCAAGCTGCGCGCGCAACGGGGATCGAGCCGTGCCTCCTCACCCACGCCTTTACCGATGTCGGCACCCGTCTAGGGCTCGACTGGGCGCAGGGGACGGCTGCCTACATGTCGCCTTCCGACATCTGGGAGCGGCTGCTGGTCTCGGGCCTCGCGCGCGACATCCAGCAGATGCGGATCGAATTCCTGCGGCGGCAGATAGCGACCGAGGCGGGCGCCAAGGAGGGCAAAGACGACCCGCGCGGCGCGGTCGCCGCCTGGGCGGAGCGCAATGCCCCGGCCGTCGCGCAATTCCGCGCGATGATCGCCCGCGCGCAGGCCCGCCCGCCAGTGGGTGCTGCGATGCTCGCGCAGATCGCCAGTCAGGCGCGTAACCTGCTCGAGCGGTAGCACTCTCGCTTCAGCCAGCTTGACCCTTAGGCGATTTGCGGCACATCAAAGCCCGCAGACCGCCGGAGGGGCACAGGCAACACTATGACATCCACTACCCAACACGTTTCAACGCATGGGGACGTCGTGATCGTCGGCACCGGCCACGGCGGGGCGCAGGCGGCGATTGCCTTGCGTCAGCACGGCCACGAGGGCTCGATCCTGATGATCGGGCGTGACACTGCGCCGCCCTACGAGCGCCCGCCGCTCTCCAAGGAATATCTCGCCGGCGACAAAGGTTTCGAGCGGATCATGATCCGGCCCGAGAAGTTTTGGGGGGAGAAGGACATCACGCTGCGGCTCGGCGCGGCGGTGACGGCGATCGACCCCGTGGCCCACAGTCTGACCCTCTCGGACGGCGGGCAGGCGACCTATCGCAAGCTGATCTGGTCGGGCGGCGGTGATCCGCGTCGTTTGCCTGTGCCGGGCGCGGTGCTGCCGGGCGTGTTTTACGTGCGCGACAAGTCCGACGCCGACGCGATGATGCAGGCGCTAGGCAGCGGGGCGAAGCGCGCCGTGGTGATCGGCGGCGGTTATATCGGGCTCGAAGCGGCCGCCGTGCTGAGGAAGCTCGGCTGCGAGGTCGTGTTGATCGAGATGCTCCCGCGCCTGCTCGCGCGGGTCGCGGGCGAGGAACTCTCCGACTTCTACGCCGAGGAGCACCGCAGGCAGGGCGTCGATGTGCGGCTGAGCACCGGCATCCATTCTGTGCTGGGCGAGGACGCGGGCCGGGTGACGGGCGTGCGGCTCGATAGCGGCGAGGACGTGGCCTGCGACATGGTGATCGTCGGCATCGGCGTGGTGCCTGCGGTGTCGCCGCTGATCGCGGCGGGCGCGGCGGGCTCGAACGGGGTCGACGTCGATTTCTGCTGCCGCACCACTTTGGACGACATCTACGCGATCGGCGACTGCGCGGCCCACGCCAACGATTTCGCCGGGGGCGCGGTGATCCGGCTCGAATCCGTGCAGAACGCGCACGACATGGCGAACACCGTGGCCAAGGCGATCATGGGCGACAAGCAGCCCTATCACGCGCTGCCGTGGTTCTGGTCGAACCAGTATGACCTCAAGCTCCAGACGGCGGGCCTCAGCCTCGGCTTCGATGCGACCGTGCTGCGCGGCGACCCGGCGACCCGCAAGTTCACCGTGGTGTACGTCAAGGGCGGGGTGCCGATCGCCTTCGACTGCGTGGGGACGATGAAGGATTACGTGCAGGGGCGGAAGCTGCTGGAGAGCCGCGTCGGGCGGATCGATCCGGCGCTGCTGGCCGATCCCGAAGTGGCGCTCAAAGACCTGATGTAAGCCGGGTTAGCGCCCACTGCGCGGCTTCGGCGACCACCGGATCCGGATCCAAGGTTAACCCTTTGACCTGCGCGGTGAGTGCCGGGTTGCGGCTGTTCCCCGCCGCGTAGAGGCAGTTCCGCACGAACCGATCGCGCCCGATGCGCTTGATCGGCGATCCTGCAAACAGCGAGCGGAACCCCGCATCGTCCAAGGCCAGCAACTCGGCCAATCGCGGCGCGACGAGTTCGGCGCGAGGGAGGAACTCGCGGATCGCCTGCGCCTGTGAGGCGAACTTGTTCCACGGGCAGACCGCAAGGCAATCGTCGCAGCCGTAGATGCGGTTGCCCAGCGCTGCGCGGAATTCCTCGGGCACCGGGCCTTTGTGCTCGATGGTGAGGTAGGAAATGCAGCGGCGCGCATCGAGCTGGTAGGGCGCGGAGAAGGCGTTTGTCGGGCAGGCGTCGAGGCAGGCGCGGCAAGAACCGCACTGGTCGCGGTGGGCCTCGGCAGGGGCCAACTCCAAGGTGGTGTAGATCGCGCCGAGGAACAGCCAGCTGCCGTGGGTGGGGCTGAGGAGGTTGGTGTGCTTGCCCTGCCAGCCAATCCCCGCCGCCTCGCCCAGGGGTTTTTCCATCACCGGGGCGGTATCGACGAAGACTTTCACTTCTGCCCCCGGCACTTCGGCAACCAGCCAGCGGGCGAGGGCCTTAAGGCGCTTCTTGACGACGTCGTGATAGTCCTTGCCCTGCGCATAGACCGAGATGCGCGCGTGTGTGTCCGAGCCCTCCAGCGCCAGCGGATCGTGGGCCGGGGCGTAGCTCATGCCCAATGCGATGACGCTGCGCGCCTCGGGCCACAGCCCTTGCGGGGAGCGGCGGTGCTCGGCGCGGGCCTCCATCCACTCCATCGATCCGTGGTGCCCCTCGCCCAGCCACTGTTCCAGACGCGCCGCGCGCAAGGGATCCTCGCCCGCTGATGCGATCCCGCAGACCGCAAAGCCGAGAGCCGCGGCCTCCTGCGCAATCCGGCCTTCGAGACCATCTCTTGCGGGCGAGTTAACCATATTCGGAGAGGCTCCCGTTTAATCCTGCCCGCTAACCGCCTAGGCTATGGACATGGCGGTAAGCAATCACGGGTCGGCGGACAACCTTGCAGGCGTATGGTCGGGACAACCTGCGGACGCGCGTCCGCTGGCGATCGAGGCGCGGGGGCTGGTCAAGAGCTTCGACGGGACGCGTGCGGTAGACGGGGTGGATATCTCCGTTCCCGAAGGCGCGATCTACGGCATCCTCGGACCGAACGGCGCAGGCAAGACCACGACCTTGCGGATGCTGCTCGGCATCATCGACCCGGACGAGGGCGTGCGCCGCGTGTTCGGACATGACCGCCCGCACGATATCGGCCGGTTGATCGGCTACCTCCCCGAAGAGCGCGGGCTCTACCCGTCGATGAAGTGCATCGAGGCGATCGCCTTCATGGGCGCGCTGCGCGGGTTGCCGCTGAAAGAGGGCCGGACACGGGCGGTAGAGCTTCTCGAACGCCACGGCCTCGGCCATGCGATTGAGCGCCAGATCCGCCAGCTTTCCAAGGGCATGGCGCAGACCGTGCAGCTGCTCGGCACGCTGGTTCACCGCCCGCGGCTGGTGGTGCTCGACGAGCCTTTCTCGGGCCTCGACGCGATCAACCAGGGCAAGCTTGAGCTGATGATCCGCGCGTTGGCGGAAGACGGCGTCACCGTGATCTTCTCGACCCATGTGATCCACCACGCCGAACGCCTATGCGAAGGCGTCGCGATCATTGCCGGGGGCAAGGTGCCCTATGCCGGCAGCGTCGAGGCGGCGCGCGATCACATTCCGGCGCAGGTGCGGCTGGAAACGCGGGCGCGCGAGGGCGCGTGGCTCACCGCGCTTCCCAACGAGACCCGACGCAACGGCGACTTCTTCCACTTCCCGCTCCCCGAAAGCGGGATCGAACCGCTGCTCAAGCAGCTGATCGAGGGCGAAGCGGGCATCCTCTCGCTGTCGATCGAGCGCGCCGGGCTGCACGACGCCTTCGTCGCCATCGCCGGTGAGGCGGCTGCCCGCCAGCTCGAAGCCGACAATCAGGGAGCAAGCGCATGAGCGAGCAAATCCGCCCTCGCCTCTCGGCGCTTGAAGCCGCCTGGGTAATCGCCCGGCGCGATTTCGTCGCGGTGCTGTTCAGCCGCGCCTTCCTGTTCTTCCTCCTGGGCCCGCTCTTCCCGGTGATCGTTGGCGGGCTCGCCGGGAGTATCGGCGGCGAGGTGCAGCGCGAATCGGTGAGTTACGAGGTCGGGCTCGCGATGAACGCCGACGACAACGCCAAGATGGTCGCCGCGGGCGAGCAGCTCGCCCCGCAATTGGGCGGCGCGGTCCCTGTGCTACGCCCCGTGCCCGAAGCGGCAGGCGATCCCGATTTCGACGCGCGCGCCTTCATGGAAGCGCGGCGCGGCAATTATGCGGCGATCCTCACCGGCACCCTCAACACCCCGGCACTGGTCGGCACCGACGGCCAGATCGCGCGCTGGCAGGGGCCGATCGGCCTTGTTGCAGGCCATGCCCTCGCCGCCGAACCCGCGAGCTTCCCCACGGTCGCCGCCGAGGTGGTCGCGACCAGTGCGGCTTCGGAAAAGTCGAGCCGCATCCAGACCGCGCAGATCGCGCAGATGCTGTTGTTCCTGCTGACCATGCTGCTCGCAGGGATGGTGCTCTCCAACCTTGTCGAGGAAAAAGCGAACAAGATCATCGAGATTCTCGCCGCCGCGATCCCGATGGACGCAGTGTTCATGGGCAAGCTGTTTGCCATGCTGGCGGTGTCCTTCGTCGGCATCGCGGTGTGGGGCACGGCGGCATGGCTGCTGTGGGCTGCGGGCGGCGATGCGATCACGCAGGCGACTGGGTTCGATCCCGCCAACCTCCCCGCGCCGGCGGTCGGCTGGCCGCTGTTCATCGCGTTGGGCGTGCTTTATTTCGCGATGGCCTATTTGTTGCTCGGCGCCCTGTTCCTCACCATCGGCTCGATGGCGTCGTCGGTGCGCGAGGTGCAGACGCTCTCGATGCCGGTCACCATGCTTCAGCTGATGGTGTTCTTCCTTGCCGCCTACGTCATCAAGCAGCCCGGATCGGCGCTGGAGATGGCGGCGATCGCCTTCCCGCTGTCGTCGCCCTTCGCAATGCTGGCGCGCGCGGCGATGGACCCCGAGCTGTGGCCCCATGCGCTGGCGCTCGTTTGGCAAGCGGGCGCGGTGCTGGTGCTGGTCAAGGGTGGTTCGCTCTTGTTCCGCAAGCGGGTGATGAAGTCCGGCGGCGCCGGGCGCAACAAGACGAAGAAAAGCCTCCGCACCGCTTGAGAGGCGCATAATCAGTCTTGAATCGCAACCTGCTATTGACATCGCTGTCAGTTAAGGCAGATTGCGACTCGTATGGAGCGGCCCGTTCCAGAGGCTGCCTGACGGGAGACAGACATGGCCACCATCGCCCCCCTGAACGCGATTCAGCGCCCGCAAGTGCGGCGCGAGCCGACCTCCTACGAGGCGTTGAAGGCGCACTTTGCGGCTCACCCCGAAGAACGGCTGCAGCATTCCCACCCGTGGGACGTCAGCCGTTCGGACATCTATTCCGAGGATCGCTGGCAGCCGATCTTTGCCGAGATGCGCGCCGCGGGCCCGCTCCACTGGATCCCCGAGAGCCCGTTCGGCCCCTATTGGGCGGTGGTCGGCCACAAGGCGATCCAGCATATCGAGGCTCTGCCTGAGACCTTCTCGTCGAGCTGGGAACACGGCGGCATCACCATCCTCGACCGCATTCCCGACGAGGAACTGGCGGACGGCACTGTCGAGCGGCGCGAGCTGCCGATGTTCATCGCGATGGACCGCCCACAACACACCGGCCAGCGCCGCACGGTGGCACCCAAGTTCACGCCCTCGGCCGTGACCGACATGGAAGCCGAAATCCGCGCCCGCACGGGTGAAGTGCTTGACCGGCTGCCGCGCGGCGAAGTGTTCGACTGGGTCGAAAACGTGTCGATCGAGCTGACCACCGGGATGCTGGCGATCCTTTTCGGCTTTCCGTGGGAAGACCGCCGCTTGCTGACCTTCTGGTCGGACTGGGCGGGCGATACCGAACTGGGTTCGGTGCGTTCGCTGGATGAGACCCGCTGGGGCATCCTCATGGAAATGGCGGCCTATTTCCAGTCGCTGTGGATCGAACGCACGATGGACAAGGAGCCGGGCAATGATCTCATTTCGATGATGATCCACTCCGAAGCCATGAACCAGATGCGGCCCGAGGAGTTCATGGGCAACCTCGTGCTGCTGATCGTCGGCGGCAACGATACCACCCGCAACACGATGAGCGGCATCATCCACGCGCTCGACAAGTTCCCCGACCAGCGCAAAGCCTTCGAGGAACACCCCGAGCTGATCCCCAACGCGGTGCAGGAATGCCTGCGGATGCAGACGCCGCTTGCCCACATGCGCCGTACCTGCACCGAGGACACGGAAGTCTTTGGGCAAGCGATCAAGGCGGGCGACAAGGTGGTGCTGTGGTATCTGTCGGCCAACCGCGACGAGGAAGTGTTCGCCAACGCGGACAAGCTCGACATTACCCGCGAGAATTCCCGCCGCCATCTCGCCTTCGGCTACGGCATCCACCGCTGCGTCGGCGCACGGCTTGCCGAGCTGCAGCTGAAGATCCTGCTCGAGGAACTGCACAAGCGCCGGATGCGCGTGCATGTCGCGGGCGATGTCGAACGGGTGCGGGCAAACTTCGTCCACGGCTTCCGCAAGCTCGAGGTCGAGATCACGTCGTTCTGAGCCTAGCGGCACGGTTGAAACTTCGGGGGCATTTGCAACGTATAAGGGGGGCGGGCGAACTGCCTCACCTTACGGAGATACCCCGATGCGCCTGCCCCTGCTGAACCGTCGCCGCCTGCTCGCCGCCAGCGCCGCCATCGGCGCGGCCCTGCCCTTCGTCAGCGCCTGCGGAGCCTCGCCCGCCGAGGCCAAGTCCTTCCCCAAGGGTAAGAGCAATGCCGAGTGGAAGAAGCTTCTCACCCGCGACCAATACTATGTGCTGCGCGAAGAGGGGACGGAGCGCGCCTTCACCTCAGCCCTCAACAAGGAAAAGCGCAAGGGCACCTTCGTGTGCGCCGCCTGCGACAACCAGCTCTATGCCTCGGCGACCAAATACGACAGCGGCACCGGCTGGCCGAGCTTCTGGCAGGCGGTCGACAAGGGCGCGGTAGGCACCTCGACCGACTACGTGCTCGGCTACCCGCGCACGGAGGCTCACTGCGCCGATTGCGGCGGGCATCTGGGGCATATCTTCGGCGACGGGCCGCAGCCCACCGGCAAGCGCCACTGCATCAATGGCGTGGCGCTGAAATTCGTGGCCGCTTGAGAGTCTTGCGTTTTCCGTCAGGGCTGAAGCCGAAGGAAAAGCAACGCTAAGGCGCCGCGCCTGCTTGCTCGCGGCCCTTTAGCCCTTGCGGGCAAAAGGGGTGCTCACTCGCCCAGCAGCGCCGGGGCCTGGAGCAGCGCCGCGAGCCTCGCGAAATCGCCGAGCGCGAAGGTGTCGTCGAACACCACGCCGTAGGAATTGTCGCGCCGCCAGCGGATCTTGGCCCGCACCTCGCGCAGCTTGCCGCCCATGTCAGGCATTTCGAGCCTGACTGTCTGGTCGATCGCCAGCATCCGGTCGCAAGTCAGGCGCGCGCCCTGCTGGGAGAGATTCTCGACCACCGCCTCGAACCGGCCGGCGAGCATGTTCAATGTCACCGGGAAGCACAGGCCGAGCCTCAGCCCGCGCTTGGGATATTCGGTCGATTCGTTAACGAGCCGCCCGACCTCGACCGACGCGTCGAAGCTGAAGCCGGCCTCGTTGTCGCGCTGCCACACAGGGCTGATCTCGTAGGCCGCGCCTGCGGGCATATGCAGCGCAAAGGACGCGCAGCCCGGCAGGGTATGGAACAGGCGAACGCTCACCCCCGTCTCCGACACGTCGCGGATCACGCAAACGAACTCGCCCTGCGCCGAGACCAGCTTGGCCGCGCGGATCAGCAGCGTAAAGCGCGGCGCGGCGCGCAGATCCGCGTCGTCGGTATCAGGTATCGGCTCAAGCAGTGCCGGAGTCGTCGCTACATCCATGTTCCGTGTCCCAACCCGACAGCCCCTGGTCCTGGCACTGGCGGGACGCGCAGACGGGACGCCCATGTCCCATGCTTCCCAAAAAGCCACGTTACGAAGCAAGGCGTTAAGGGCGAGATAATGGCGGGGCGCAGTTAGCTGCGCTGAAAGACGTACGGGCGGCGGGACTCGAACCCGCACGAGCAAAGCTCAGGGGATTTTAAGTCCCCGGCGTCTACCATTCCGCCACGCCCGCATGGCCAAGGCCCTTGCCACAGATTGCTGCCGCAAGACCAGAGGGCCCGCTTTGATTGGCGCCAGGCGCTTGCCAGACCTTCCGCGATTGCCCATCTCCGCTGAACTAATCCCCTCAAAGCGGAGCGCACATGGCGGGCGAAGCATCAGACGCGCATTCGGTGTTGGCGACCATCCAGCCGGCGATCACCTTGCTGGGTCTCGGAATCGCAGCAGCGCTGGCGAGCCGCGCACTGCGGCTCAATCCGATCGTGGGATATCTCGGTCTGGGGCTGGGCCTTGCAAGCTTCGGCGTGGCTCAGAGTGTGAGCGGACCGGTCGTGGCCGCGATGGCCGAGGCGGGCGTGATGTTCCTGCTGTTCAACCTGGGCCTGCATTTCTCGCTGGGACGGATCAGGGCCGAGGCGGGCAATATCTTTGGCTTCGGCAGCTTGCAGATGCTCGTTGCGGGCGGAGCCTTCGCCGCGTTGTTCTGGGCGTTCGGCCTGCCGCCGGCCTTCGCGGTGATCGCGGGCTTCGGCATGGGCCTTTCGTCCACCGCTGTGGTGATCGGCCTTGTGCGAGAACGCGGTCAGGAGGATTGCCCCGTGGGCCGCGCGGCGCAATCAATTCTGATCTTTCAGGACATCGCTGCGATCCTGCTGCTGATCGCCGCCGGCGCACTGGCGAGCGGGGGGGCGCTGGTTCCTGCGCTCGGCATCGCCGGGGCCAAGGCGCTCGCCGCCTTTGCGATTGCGGTGCTGTTTGCGCGGTTCCTCACCGAGCCGATCTTCGGCCTCATCGCGCGCGCGGGCACGACTGAGGTCTACACCGCGACCGCGCTATTCATCGCGCTCGCCGCTGGCTGGGCGACGGGCATGGCGGGGCTGTCGCTCACGCTGGGCGCCTTCCTCGGCGGAATGGCGGTCGCGGATTCGCGCTACCGCATCCTCGTCGAGACGGAGATCGACGCCTTCCGCGGGCTGTTCATGAGCTTCTTTTTCATCTCCGTCGGCCTCTCGATCGATCCGGCACTGCTGGCACAGGACTGGCTGCTGGTGGCGCTCGTCGCGGTCGGGCTGATCGTGCTCAAATGCGCCTTCAACGTGGTCGCTGCGCTGCTCAACCGCTGGTCGGTGCCGGGCTCGATCCAGCTCGGGTTCCTGCTCGGGCAGGGCAGCGAGTTCACGCTGGTGCTGCTCGCGCTGCCCGCCGTGGCTGGCCTTGCCGAGGGCCGGCTGGTCTCGGCGATGGTCACCGCCATCGCCATCAGCCTCGCGGTGACGTCGCCGGTCTCGAACATCGGGCGCAAGCTCGCCGGACGCCTGCGCGCCGGGCCGCCCGACGCCAAGATGGCGGGCGACGATGCGCCGGTGCTGATCATCGGCATGACCGCGGTGGGCCGGACGGTCGCCGATGCGCTTGCCTACAACGACATCGACTACCTCGCGCTTGAGGCCGATCACGACCGCTTCCAGATTGCGCTCGCCGATGGCTATCACGTCCACCGCGCCAACCCTGCCGACCCGCGCAGTTGGGACGCGATCGGGATCGACCGCCGCAAGGTACTGGTGGTGGCGACCGGGGTCACGGATGTGTCGCGGGAGCTTACGCCGCTAATCGATATGCGCATGCCAGACATCGCCCGGATCATCGCCGTGCCGGGGGCCGAGGAGATAGAGGAGATGGCTGCGCTCGGACTAGTACCCGTCGATATGAGCAAGGACGGCGGGGCCGAGCGCCTGACGGAGCTGGTGTTCGCTGCGTTGGGCGAGATCCGCCAGCTACCCCGGCGGGGCCTTGCGCGGGCGGCGTGACCTTTTTTTGAGAGCGCGCCTCCGCGCGCTCATCCCTGGCGCGTTTCGATCCCTGCTGGATCGAGCGCCTGCGGGCGGCGGTTCGGCCTAGCGGCCCGTCCGTTGGCGGGCCGGAACACCGCGAAAGCTTGAGTGTCCCGCTGATACCGGTCGCGCAGCTGGCGTGAGCGCACGCGCGACGGGTGCCCCGTAGCGAAGCGGAGGGAGCAGCACCGAGGACGTGCCCGCGGAGGCGGGCACGCAAAGCAAAAACCGCAGCCTTACTTGTTCAGGCGCTCGCGGATTTCCTTGCCGGCCTTGAAGTACGGGACGCGCTTGTCCGGTACATCAACCGTTTCGCCGGTGCGCGGGTTGCGCCCGCTGCGGGCTTCGCGCTCGCGGGTCGAGAACGCCCCGAAGCCGCGCAGTTCGACGCGGCCGCCTTCCGCCAGCCTTTGCGCGATTTCATCGAAGAAAATGTCAACGACCTGCTCGACCTCATCGGCGCGTAGGTCGGGATTGTCCTTGTGCAGTTCCTGCAGCAATTCGGATCTGATCATGGCGATCTCCCGGCGCGCGCCAACGGTCATGCCGCTAAATCACGCCCATTTTGCGGGTTACCCCGTCGTTTTCATCTATATGCCCCCGACCCGAGAGGCTGCCCCATTAACCGCAGAGCGGGCGCTTATGCAATCCCGCCCCCACGATTGTATAGAAAGTGACACAATATGGGAGTTTTCGCAATATGCTCTAATGTCAGTGACCTGCGCGTGCCACTCTTGGTGTTACGAGGTGAGCGCAAGGGAAGCCGGGTCGAGCCCGAGGCGCATCATCCGGCTGCGTATTTCGGGCCACTCCTCGCGAAGGAAGGCCTCGCGCTCGGTCATGCGCAGCCGCTCGGCCGCGCCGCGAACGACATACATGCCGACCCCCCGCTGGACCTCGACGAGCCCGTCGTTCTGGAACTGCTGGTATGCCTTGGCGACCGTCAGCGGGTTTGCCCCCTGCTCGGCCGCGAGCGCCCGCACCGAGGGGAGCATCGCACCTTCCGGATATACCCCGTCAATAATCGCTGCCGCGATCTGGTCGCGCAGCTTCAGATAGACGGGGCGGTTGGGGTTCATGGTGGCGGTGTCCCTAGCGAGGTGCATCAGTGCCATAATACAGCCATGCGGTCAATTTCTTTAGGCCACCTGTCGATGGCGCAGCCCCCCGCCCCGCCTCCCGTTCATCCCCCGGCAATTGCACCCTTCACACAAGTGAAACACACGCTAGGGTGCCCGCCCATGGGACCGCGCCCGAGGGAGGCGCGTTTTAGGGATAACCGTTTACATGGCCACTGCTGAGCTTCCGCACGGGGATAGCGCCGGGACTTTTCTCGGCCACCCGAAGGGTTTGTTCGTCCTGTTCTTTGCCGAGATGTGGGAGCGTTTCTCTTACTACGGCATGCGGGCGCTGCTGATCTTCTATCTGACCAAGCACTGGCTGTTTTCCGATAGCCAGGCGGGTGTGATCTACGGCGCATATACCGCGCTGGTGTACATCACCCCGGTGCTGGGCGGCTATCTGGCGGACAAATATCTCGGACAGCGCAAGGCGGTGGCTTACGGCGCGGTGCTGCTGACCTTCGGCCACTTCCTGATGGGCTTCGAAGGCAATGGCGGCGGGGACGCGGCCAGCCTCAACATCTTCTGGCTCGCGCTCGCCTTCATCATCGTCGGGTCGGGCTTCCTCAAGGCGAACATCTCGGTGATCGTCGGCCAGCTTTACCCCCGCACCGATGTGCGGCGC
>JANNWO010000066.1:0-7853 GCA_031408395.1 Sphingomonadales bacterium
GGCGGCGCGGCCTTCAAGGTTGAAAACCCGCAAGCCGCCGCGGGCTGCGGATGCGGGGCGAGCTTCGGGATTTGAGTTGATCTCTTGCCTCGTCATTGCGAGGAAGCCCCATGAAAATCGCCACCTTCAACATCAACGGCATCAAGGCGCGCCTGCCGCGCCTGCTCGAATGGCTGGAAGAAACCCGCCCGGCAGTCGCCTGCCTGCAAGAGATCAAGTCGCAGGACGAAGGCTTCCCAGCCGCCGAAATAGAAGCGCTGGGCTACTCCGCGATCTGGCACGGGCAGAAGAGCTTCAACGGGGTCGCGATCCTCGTCGACACCGCTGCGGGCTACACCCTTAGCGAAGTGCGGCGCGGGCTCGGCATCCCCGGCCCGAACGAGGGCGACGAAGAACAGGCGCGCTATCTCGAGGCGGATGTCTCGGGCGTGCGGATCGCTTGCCTGTATCTGCCCAACGGCAACCCGCATCCGGGGCCGAAGTTCACCTACAAGCTGGCGTGGATGGAGCGGCTGCGCGAACGCATGGCCGAGCTATGGGCGGCCGAGATCCCCACCGTGGTGCTCGGCGATTTCAACGTCATCCCGCATGACGACGACACGTGGTCAGTAAAGGCGATGGAGTCGGACGCGCTGATGCAGCCCGAAAGCCGCGCCGCCTATGCGCGGCTGCTCGCCGACGGGTGGTGCGACGCGCTGCGCACGCACAATCCGCGCGGCGGAGTGTGGACCTACTGGGATTATCAGGCGGGCGCCTGGCAGCGCGACCATGGCTTTCGCATCGATCACATCCTGCTCTCACCCGAATGCGCCGACCAGCTCGACACCTGCGGCGTGGACAAGAGCTATCGCGGCCGCGAAAAATCCAGCGACCACACGCCTGTGTGGGTGCAGCTCAGGGCGTAAATCCTAAGTCGCGCGGGGATGATCGGGCCGTAGGCCCGCAAGCCCGACCGGACGCCCGCAGCCGCTCGCGCGTTACGCGCGAACAGCGGCGAGGATCACCGATAAAAAATATGCATGTCGATCTGCGCGAGCCGGGTCTTGTTCTGGCTCCAGCTGGGGCGGACGTAGCGCGCGTGGAAGAACACCGCGTCGCCGGCTTGCGATTCCCACATGCCCTTGTCCGCGATCTGCGCGATGGCGACGGCGCGGGTCCAGGCAGGCGTGCCCTCGCGGACCTTCGGCATGGCGGTGCCGCGCATGAAGCTGAACTGCCCACGCTGGGCGACAACGCCGCAATAGCTCTTGGGGAAGCGCCCGTCTTCGGTGCGGTTGATGATCACCTGCGCCACGGCAAGCTGCCCGGCGAGCTCTTCGCCGCGGGCTTCGAAATAGACCGCACCGGCAAGGCAGCGCATCTGGTCGCTCATCGGCGCATTGGTGTCGACCATGCGCACTAGCTCGGCGAGCGATCCTGCTTCGGTGAGGGTGGTGGGAGATGCAGTCTCGGCTGCGAGTGGCTGGACCACTGGCTCGGAGACATATTGAACGGTCTCGGGGACCAGTTCATCCGCGGCGGCCGGGGCAGGAGCGGTAAGCTCTGCGGTGGCGGCTTGGGCGAGGGCAACGGCACCGCTGCCGCTGGGAAACATCGTGGTTGCGACAGCCAGGGCGGCGATCGCGGAAATCGTAATTGTCTTGCGACGCATGAAATCGACTTATTCGGCGGTGAGCGCGCACAGACGCAGGCGAAAACCTTGTTCCAGATCGGTGAGGATAAGGGGGGTTTGAGTGCCTGCCGGCCGCTCCCCGTCTGCGTGCTGGTCGATACGGCCGAATTGCCGTCCTGCCAGCCTGCGCGAGGAATTCCGACGGGCCCCTAAATGCCTTGCCGTTTACGTCAACGCAAATCGCCCAGCCGCGCGACGAACCGTTCTGGATCCACGATATCCACCTCGATTAACCACAGATCTTGGTCCTGGCGGCGTCGACGGGCGAGATATTCGGAAAAATCCTGAGGATTCTCAGGGTCTTCGCGTTTTGAAACAACAAAAGAACGCGATCCGTCGAGTTGGGGCATCCTTTCGTAAAGCACGCCGCCTGCACCGCGACACAGGGTTGCCAGCAGGATCGTCCCCGCATCACGCTCGCCCTTCGCCAGCACGGTGCCGAAGCCGCCAAGCGATTCGGCAAGACGAATGATCGCGCTCGCTTCGACATGGGCGGGGAGGCGGTCGTTCATGCCTCAGAGGCCCGATGGGCCGGCAGCGGCGTATCCGGGGAGGCTCGAGAGCGCCATGCGCGAGCGCATGAAGGTGCCGGTGCCGCGCCCGATTTCGTCGCCGTCTTCATCGACGAGCCGCGCCTCGGCGACGAATACGCGGCGGCGTCCGCTGACCCAGTGGCCCTCGGCGGTCACCTTCCCGGCACGCACCGGCTTCGAAAAGAACAGGTTGAAGCTGGTGGTCAGCAGAAAGCGGTCGGTCACCAGCGAATTGGCGGCATAGAAGGCCGCATCGTCGAGCATCTTGAAATAGATCGTCCCGTGCGCCGCGCCCGCCGCGTGGTAATCCTCGGGCGTGATGGTGAAGCTCAGCTGCGAGCGGCCATCGCCCGGGATGTGCAGTGATGACGCAAACTTGGCGTTGACCGGCGCCGAGGCATAGAGCCGCTCGAGCGCCCGGTAGTGCTGCTCAGCCCCGCTGGCCAAAGGCAATTCGTCGCTGGCAGTCATCACGGTTCAGGTGAGATCACGCCGCGTCGAGCAGGAACTGGTTGGTCAGCAGCGCATAGACCGCGTCAGTGTCGGGCGCGTCGGCGAGCATCTGGAGCATCGTCTCGTCCCGCGTCAGGCGCGAGATCGCGGCGAGCGCGTGGAGGTGCGTCGCGCCAGCATTCTCAGGCGAGACAAGACCGCACACCAGCGTCACGGGCCGCGCATCGGCAGCGGCGAAATCGATCGGCGCCTCGAGCCGGATCAGCGCCAGCGATGGCCGTCGGACATCCTTGCTACGGCAATGTGGGATCGCCACGCCGCGCCCAAACCCGGTGCTCCCCAGCGCCTCGCGCGCCTCAAGGTTTTCGAGCACCTCGCTCTCATCGAGGCCATAGGCCGCGCTCAGCAGCTGCGCGGTGCGAACCAGCACCTTAGACTTTGTATCGAGCCGCGCGAAGGCGATCGCCTGCGGGGATAGAGCAAGGTTGAAGTCCATGATGTTGTAGATCCCGGTTGAGTGCGCCTTCTCGTCGGCGAGGATCCGGTCCGGTCATGCTGGTGAGCACCGCCGGGCCGGGGCGGAGCCCCTCCTGCTACCGCCGCCTGAGCGTTCGGTGGTGGCCCTTTACCCAAGGGCCAAGCCATCTGCACCCTATTTCGGCTCGACCCATCCGATCGAGCCATCGGCACGCCGATAGACCATATTATGCCGCTCCGTTCCAGCGTTTTTGAAGAACAGCGCGGTGGTGTTCCGCAGGTCCATCATCATCACGGCATCGGCGACCGAAGCAGTCGGAATGTCGACCCGCGTCTCGGCGATCACCAGCGGCGCATCGGCGATCACTTCGAGCTCGTCGTCCTCCTCGACGGCGAAGATCGTGTAGGCGGCCTCTTCCTCGCCGCGCGCGTTGCTCGTCTGGTGGTGACGATCGGTGAGGCGGCGCTTGTAGCGGCGCAGCTGCTTTTCGATCTTGCCGACCGCATTGTCGAGCGCGAGGTGCGCGTCCTGCGCGGAGCCTTGCGCCTTCAGGATCAGGCCCTGCATCACGTGGGTGATGATATCGCAGGTGAAAGCCCCGGCAGGGGCCTTGCCGAAGGTCACGTGGCTGGACAGGGCGCGGTCGAAATACTTGTCGACGACTGTGCCAAGCCGGTCGGAAGCATGCTCCTGAAGCGCGCTGCCGGTTGCCATCTGATGGCCGGAAATTCGAATGTCCATGAATGTAGTCCTCCCGTCGGTGATGAGGATCCCAGTATTGATGTAATGCGGCGCGGGTTGGCTTCAATTAGGGGCTTCAACTGGCCCAGATCGCGCTCGAAATTTCGGCCATGAAGGCTTGGTGACGCTCCAGCTCCTCCGGGCTGGCGGCATGAGGGCGTGCTTCGCGCCGCGGCTTGTCCGTGGCTGGTCTGTACCAGGGTGCTGCAGAGCCGACGTCGACGATGTTCGTCGTCTCGGCAGGCTCACCCATCAGGCCCAGGCCAATCTGGCGGCCACCGGTCAGCTCGACATAGACCTGCGCGAGCAGTTCGGCATCGAGCAGTGCGCCGTGTTTGACGCGGTGGCTGCGATCAATCCCGTAGCGGGTGCACAGCGCATCGAGCGAGAGCTTTGCGCCGGGGTGCTTGCGGCGTGCGATGGCGACGGTGTCGACCATCCGTTCAAGGCTGATCGCCGCACGGCCGATCAACGCAAGCTCGTTGTTGAGGAAGCCGAAATCGAACCCGGCATTGTGCGCGACAAGCGGCGCATCGCCGAGAAAGTCGAGCAGGTCGTCCGCGGTTTCGGCAAAGCGCGGCTTGGCGGCGAGGAAGGCGGCGCTGAGGCCGTGCACCCGCTCAGCCTCGACCGGCATGTCGCGATCCGGGTTGAAATAGGCGTGGAAGGTGCGTCCCGTCTCGACCCGGCCGACCATTTCGACGCAGCCGATTTCCACCATGCGATCCCCTGTCTTGGGATCGAGTCCGGTGGTTTCGGTGTCGAAAATAACCTCACGCATTTGATGCACTATCCTCCCTAGTTCGGGCACTTGCAAGGGGTGCTTTGCATCATATTGACGCGATGAGCGCGGCGACCTGGGCGCGGGTTTCCGCAAGGGAGGTGCCTGTGTCGATCACATGATCGGCGCGGCTACGTTTGTGGGTGTCGTGGAGTTGCAGGCCGAAAATATGTTCGAATTTCTGCGCAGTCATGCCGGGGCGGGCGAGGACCCGGGCGCGCTGGACCGCCTCGGGCGCAGAGACGACGACGATGGTGTCGACCGCTTCATGCTCGCCGCGCTCGAACAGCAGCGGAATGTCGAAGACGACCGCGCGCTTGTCGTGATGGGCTGCAAGGAAAGCGGCACGCCGGGCCGCCACGGCGGGGTGAACGATCGCCTCGAGCCGCGCAAGCGCCGCCTTGTCGGCAAAGACCTGATGGCCGAGCCGGTCGCGATCGACACCCTCGGCGCCGGTCGATCCGGGGAATGCGGCTTCGATCGCCGGGACCAGCTCACCCCCCGGCCCCTGCATGGTGCGCACTTCGGCATCGGCGTCAAACACCGGGATGCCGCCTTGCGCGAACATCGCCGCGACGGTCGACTTGCCCATGCCGATCGAGCCGGTGAGGCCGATGATTTTCGGGCGGGTCATTGGGTGAGTATCCGGCGCAATTCGGCATCGTGTTCGCGCGGCGGGGCTTGGCCGAAGAAATGCTCGAAGGCGGCCGCTGCCTGTCCGATCAGCATCGAGAGGCCGTCAATGGTGCGGTGGCCCTTGGCGCGCGCGTCCTGAAGGAAAAGTGTCTCCAGCGGCGCGGTGACGATGTCGTAAGCGATGGCGCCGGGCGGGGCGTGGCTCCAGTCGAAAGCCAGCGGCGGCTGGCCTGCCATGCCGAGGCTGGAGGCATTGACGACGAGATCGAGACAGTCCTCGCGGTCATCGAAGACAAAGTCGGTCGGATCGGCGAAGTGCGCCAGACTGATCGCGTGATGCTCGCCCTTGGGGGCCAGCTCATCGAGCAGCGCCCGGGCCTTGGCTGGATCGCGGCCGGCCACGACCAGCGTGAAGCCGTGGCGGCCAAGGCCCGAGATGATCGCCCGCGCCGCGCCGCCGGTGCCGATGATGCGGGCCATGCGGAAATAATGTGCCGCATCTAGACCCTCTTTAAGCGGCTCCAGGAACCCTTTAGAGTCGGTGTTGGTGCCATCTAGACCCCCGTTAGACCCCCTCTTGACCGTGTTCACCGCGCCTATTTCGCCCGCCGGGCCCTCGATCCGGTCGAGCAGCGGCATTATCGCCTGCTTGTGCGGCATGGTGACATTGCACCCGCGCCACAACGAGTCGTCGCGGCGCTCGGCGATGTAATCGGCGAGGCCTTCGGGGCGCACATGGGCGGCGCGATAATCAGCGTCGATCGCCAGCTTTTCGAGCCAGAAATTGTGGATTTTCGGGGACTTGGACTGAGCGATCGGATCGCCGATCACTTCTGCGTAAGGTTTGCTCATGCGACTAGCACCCCGGCCTCGCGCAGCGCATCGAGCAGCGGCAGCAGCGGCATCCCGAGCACGGTGAACTGGTCGCCCTCGATCGCCTCGAACAGCTGCACCCCCGGCCCCTCGATCCGGAACGCGCCTACGGTATGGCTGATTGCGGGCCATTCAAGCTCAAGATAATGCGCGATAAATTCATCGGACAACTCGCGCACCTGTAGGCGAGCGATACTCGCATGGCTCCACTGGCACCCGCCATCCTTGACCAAAGCGGCGGCGGAATGGAGCTCCATCACCTTGCCGGAGAAGAACCGCAGGTGCTCGGCGGCTTCCTCGCGGGTCTTGGGCTTATTGAAGCGCCGTCCGCCCGCGACCACCAGAGAATCCGAACCCAGAACAAGGGCTTGCGGGTGATGCTGCGCAACCGCTGCCGCCTTGGCGACGGCCAGCGCCTCGGCGATCTCTCCGGGTGCAGCGTCCTCCAGCCCCGCCTCGATCGTGCGCTCGTCAATATCGGCCGGGATGCTCTCATAGGCCACCCCCGCCGCATCGAGCATCGCCCGGCGCGAGGCGGATTTGCTAGCGAGAATCAAGGTGATATTCATATGGGCTGACCCACCCCGCCTTCGCTTGCGGGCTTGCGACCACGCTCCTGCGCCAGCCGGATGATCGCCGCTGCGGTCTCCTCGATCGATCGGCGGGTGACGTCGATCACCGGCCAGCCGTTGTCGCTGAACATCCGTCGTGCAAATTGCAGCTCGGCCTTGACCTTGTCGTTGTCGACATAGGCCGTCTCGGTCGCTTCATTCAATGAAAGCAAACGGTTGCGGCGGATCTGGATGAGCCGCTCGGGGCTCGTCGTCAGCCCCACCACCAGGGGGTGCCGCAAGCGGTAAAGCGTAGCGGGCGGGGGGCTTTCCACCACCAGCGGGATATTCGCGACCTTGTAGCCGCGATTGGCAAGGTAGATCGACGTCGGCGTCTTCGACGAACGCGAAACGCCGACCAGCACGATGTCAGCCTGCTCCCAATCCTCGTGCCCGATCCCGTCATCATGCGCGATGGTGTACTGGATGGCATCGACGCGCTTGAAATAGTTCTCGTCCATCATGTGCTGGCGGCCCGGGCGGCCATGCGCCGCCTGGCCGAGCTGCGCCTCAAGCGCGGCTGTCACCTGATCGAGCACCGGCACGGCGGGAAGTCCGAGGACACGGCAATGTTCCTCAAGCCGCTTCCTCGTATCGGGATTTACCAGCGTGTAGAGCACGAGGCCAGGGTGGGCGGCGAAATCGGGGACGATCCGGTCCAGATGCTGCAATGAGCGCACCATCGGCCAGAAATGGCGGTTCACCGAGGGGTTGTCGAACTGCGCGAGCGCCGCCTTGGCGATCATTTCCAGCGTCTCGCCGGTGGAATCCGATACAAGGTGGAGGTTGAGTCGCGTCATGGTTGGTGGATCGCTCGCGGCCGGTCCGGCCCCTGTGGACAGACACGGGCATAAACCACGGGAGGGAGTGGCGGACAAGCTGGGGAGCAATTTTCATGCCCGCTCCCCGCCTTTTTCTCGGGGTATTTGCCAACACGGGATAAGACTTGTCGACAGGCTGGGAACTGTGGGGATAAAGCCCGCTTGACGTCCAATCCATGCGGATTCGATAGGGGCTAGGGCTATACAGGCTAACGGGGGGTAACCGGGCAGAGGCCGGTAATTCCCGCTTTCCA
>JANNWO010000067.1:0-31630 GCA_031408395.1 Sphingomonadales bacterium
CGACATCCTCGATGGTCTCCACCAGCGTCATCTGCCCCGGTTCGACCTGGCCCATCGTGCCGATCACTTCCGGGTGGCCCTCGTGGCCGATGAAGATGATGTGCCGGCCTTTCTCGATCTGGCGCTCGGCCTGGCGGTGCACCTTGCTGACCAGCGGGCAGGTGGCATCGACATAAAGCAGATTGCGGCGCTTGGCCTCGGCCGGGACCGCCTTGGGCACGCCGTGGGCGCTGAACACCACTGGCGCATCGTCGGGCACCTCGTCCAGTTCCTCGACGAATATCGCGCCCTTGGCCTTCAACTGCTCCACCACGTATTTGTTGTGGACGATCTCGTGGCGCACGAACACCGGCGAGCCGTAGCGTTCGAGCGCCTTTTCGACGATCTCGATCGCCCGGTCGACCCCGGCGCAGAATCCGCGCGGGGCGGCGATCAGCAGGTTGAGGGGCGGGCGCTCAGCCGTGTCGGCGGGAGCGCCTGAAATGGGGGCGGTTGCGGGAAAGGGCGCGTTCATGTGGCTCCCCCTAGCGTTTTCTGACGGCTCTCGCTAGGGCGCACGGATCGGATATTCGAGGACGGCTTTGATGATGCTTCGTGCGCGCACCCTGATGGCTCTTGCCGCCCTGGCGGTGGTCTCCGCTTGCTCGAACAAGGGCGAACTGGTGATCGATCAGGGCGTCGGGATCGCCAGCGTGCTGACCCTGTGCCCGGCGGTCGGCATCCCCGACTACACCGGCGACATCACCACCTTCCGCGGCGATGACCGCACCGTGGCCGGCCTCGACATGAGCGCGGCGATGACCAACCTGCGCTCGACCTGCAATGACACCGCCGAGCAGGTCTATTCCGAGGCGAGCTTCACCGTGAACGCGCGCCGCACCGACACCCGCGGCGCGCGCACTGTCCAGCTGCCCTACTTCGTTACCGTGCTGCGCGGCGGCAGCGCTGTCGTCTCCAAGCGCGTCGGCACCGTCACCCTCGCCTTTGCCGATGGGCAGGAGCGTGCCACCGGCACCGCCAAGGCAGGCGCCTTCGTCAACCGCGCCGATGCGGCGCTGCCCGACGACATCCGCGAAAAGATCACCCGCAGGCGGCGCGCGGGCGACGAGGAAGCAGCGCTCGACCCGCTCGCCGATCCCGAAGTGAAGGCGGCGATCGCTCGCACCCGCTTCGAGATGCTGGTTGGCTTCCAGCTGACCGAGGACCAGCTGAAGTATAACGCGACGCGGTGATTGCGTTTCGCACCCGCCTCCGCGGGTGCGTCCTCGGTGCTGATCCGCCGCTTTGCGGCGGGCACCTGCGGGGCGGCCGCGTGGCCTTGCGACGCCTTTGGCGTCGATGCCAACGCTCGCTGCTCTTGTTCTGGGTGTCCCTCCTCCCCCGTCCCGGGCTTGACCCGGGACCCCGCTTCCTATCTTGCACGCGCGATGTTCCGCGCACAGCCGCACGAGAAAACCATGACCAAGACCCTTTATGCCGCCCATGCGGCGCTGATCGAAACCGTGCTGACCGAACTTGTCGCCGAAGGTATGCTGCCCGCCGGGACCAGCTTCGCCAACGTCACGCTCGAGCCGCCGCGCGATGCCTCGCATGGCGACCTTGCGACCAACGCCGCGATGGTGCTGGCCAAGCCAGCGGGCCTCAACCCGCGCGCGCTGGCAGAGGCGATCACCGCCAAGCTCGCTGCGCGTCCCGGCATCACCAGCGCCGAAATCGCCGGCCCCGGCTTCATCAACCTTCGCCTCGCCGCGCAGGCGTGGATCGACGAACTGGCCGCCATCGCGAAGCTGGGTGAAGACTACGGCCGCTCGACCATGGGCGGGGGCAGTCGCGTCAATATCGAATACGTCTCGGCCAACCCCACCGGGCCGATGCACATGGGACATTGCCGCGGCGCGGTTGTGGGCGATGCGCTCGGCTCGCTGCTCGAATTCGCGGGTCATCAGGTGATCCGCGAATACTACGTCAACGACGCGGGCGCGCAGGTCGATGTCCTCGCCCGCTCGGTGCACATGCGCTACCTTGAGGCGCTTTCCAAAGACAGGGGCGGGCAGGCGATCACCATCCCCGAGGGGCTGTATCCCGGCGACTATCTGGTGCCCGTGGGCCAAGCCCTCGCCGCCGAGTTCGGTGACACATACGCCGCCGCGCCCGAGGCCGATTGGCTGATTCTGTTCCGCACCCGCGCGGTTGCGGCGATGATGGACATGATCCGCGACGATCTCGCCACGCTCGGCATCAAGCACGACCTGTTCTCTTCGGAAGCCGAGCTGCAAGCCTCGGGCAAAGTCGACGCGGCTGAGAAGTGGCTGCGCGACCATGACCTTGTTTATGACGGCGTGCTCGAAGCGCCCAAGGGCAAGGCCCCGCCGGAAGACTGGGAGCCGGTCCAGCTGCCGCTGTTCCGCTCGACCAAGTTTGGCGATGACCAAGACCGCCCGATCAAGAAGTCGAATGGCGCGTGGACATATTTTGGCGCGGATTTGGCCTATCACTTCCAGAAGGCCCAGAACGCCGATGCGCTCGTCGATATCTGGGGCGCGGACCATGCCGGGACGGTGAAGCGCATCAAGGCGGCTGTCGCGGCGCTGACCAGCGCGGACGGTGCGGCGCCGAAGCCCTTCGAGGTGAAGCTCGTCCAGATGGTGCAGCTTTTGAAGGGCGGCCAGCCTTTCAAGATGTCCAAGCGCTCGGGCAATTTCGTGACGCTTGCGGACGTGGTCGAAATGGTCGGCAGGGACGTGGTGCGGTTCACCATGCTCACCCGCAAGCCCGATGCGCAGATGGATTTCGACTTCGACAAGGTAGTCGAAGCCTCGAAGGACAACCCGGTGTTCTATGTGCAGTACGCCCACGCCCGGATCCGCTCGACGCTGCGCAAGGCTGCCGAAGCGGGCATCGCGCCGTCGGGCGCCGCGCTCCACCGGTTGGGCGACGAGGAGCTGGCGCTGATCGCCCGCGCCGCGCAGTTCCCGCGCGAGATCGAGGCCGCGGCCCGCGCGCGCGAGCCGCACCGCATCGCATTTTATCTCTACGACCTTGCGGGCGACCTCCATTCCTACTGGAACGTGGGTAACGAGCGTCCGGAAAAGCGCTTCATCGTGGAACAGGACGCAGAGCTGACCGCGGCGAGGCTTTTCCTCGGCGAGGCAATCGGGCAAGTGATCCGCGGCGGCCTCGGCGTTCTGGGTGTCGAGGCTGTCGAAAGCATGTGACCCGGGTTTTGGGCCGGGTATGGGGCCGGATATGGGAAGGCGCGTGAGATTCCGATGATGGTCGAAGCCGAATATGAGGAGCTCCCCGATGACGGCGAGCTCGATCTCGCTGACACCGACAGCCTGCCGTGGCTCGAATCCGATGAGGAGGATGATGACGCGGGCGGGCTTGATGTCATGCAGATCGTCGGCTTTGTCGCGCTGTTGCTCGCTGTGCTGGGCGCTGTGGTCGGCGGGGTGTGGTTCGTCTCGAACCGCATGGCGGGCGGCGAGATGGTAGCTGACGGCAGCGTGATTGCCGCCCCCGAAGGTCCGATCAAACAGCGTCCCGATGATCCGGGCGGCAAGGAATTCGCCGGCACCGGCAACGTCGCGCCCGTCGTGGGCGAGGGCGGATCGCGGCCCGCAACGGTCGCCGAAGCACCGATGCCCCCGCTGCCGGGTGCCCGGCCTATGGGAACGCCCGTGGCAACGCCCTCGGGAACGCCGGCGGCTGGCGCGACCAAGCCCGTGCCCGCGACCGCACCGACCGCCGCGGCACCTGTCAGCGGCATCGGCGTGCAGCTCGCCGCTTACGGCACCCGCGTCCGCGCCGAGGAAGGCTGGACGCAGGTCTCGCGCCGCACCGATGCGCTGAAGGGCGTCAAGTACCGGATCGTCGAAGGCAAGGTCGACATCGGCACGGTCTACCGCTTGCAGGCAGTCGCTGGCAGCCGCGCCGAGGCCGATCGCCTGTGCGCCGCGCTCAAGGCCGACGGGGTCGACTGCCAAGTCAAATAGGGGTGCCTTAGGTGCCATCCAGAGCGGCTTTTCCCCGCTCCAGACCCCCTCTTGCCCTTGCTAGACCCCCTTTAGAGTGCGACTCTACCGCCATGATTCCGGCGATTTTCGGCCTTTCCGGCCCGCAACTGACTGCGGATGAGCGCGCCTTCTTCCGCGACGCGGATCCGGCGGGCTACATCCTGTTCGGGCGCAATTGCGTGGACCCTGCCCAGCTGCGCGCTCTCACCGATGACCTCAGAAGCATCCACGGGCGTGAGCGTCTGCTGGTCTCGATCGATCAGGAAGGCGGCCGCGTGGCGCGCCTGCGTCCGCCCGGATGGTCACCCTATCCGGCGGGCCAAGCCTTTGATGCGCTGTATCAAATCGCCCCTGCCAGCGCGATCGAGGCGGCGCGGGCGAACGCTTTCGCGATGGGGCTGGAGCTGTCGGCGATGGGCATCACGGTCGATTACCACCCTCCGCTCGACCTGAGAGTCCCCGGCGCGCACGACGTGATCGGCGACCGCTCGCTGGGCAGCGACCCGATGCAGGTTGCGGCGCTGGGCCGTGCTATCCTCGAAGGCCTCGCGGCAGGCGGCGTCACAGGGTGCATCAAGCATATGCCGGGCCACGGCCGCACCGATGTCGACACCCACAAGGCGATGCCGACCGTCACGGCGGGCGCGGATGAGCTGGAAGCCGACCTCGCGCCCTTCAAGACGCTCAATCAGGCGCTTATCGGCATGACCGGGCACCTGCTGTTCACCGCATGGGACGCCGAGAACCCGGCGACGCTGTCCGAAACCGTGATCCGCGATGTGATCCGCAGCGCGATCGGCTTTGACGGCCTTCTGCTCACCGACGACATCGACATGGAGGCCTTGGGCGGCACCATCCCTGAACGTTCGGCGCGCGCCCATGCGGCGGGGTGCGATATCGTGCTCAATTGCTGGGGGAAAATGGACGACATGCAGGGCATCTGCGAAGTGCTGCCCGCCATGTCCGAAGCCACCGCAGCGCGGCACGACCGGGCACTTGAGGCCACCCGCATCGCGCCCGCAATCGCGCCCGAACACGCCGAACTCCTCGCCAAGCGCGACGCATTGTTGGCACTCGCCGCATGAACGAACAGCCCTTCATGTTCCCGCCCGAAGCAGCGAAGTCCGATGAGGACGCGCTCTACCTCGCGCTCGATGGGTGGGAGGGGCCGCTCGACCTGCTGCTCGATCTTGCGCGGCGGCAGAAGGTCGATCTTCGCCAGATTTCGATCCTTGCCCTTGTGGACCAGTACCTCACCTATATAGATCGTGCCGGGGCTATGAAGCTTGAGCTGGCCGCCGATTACCTCGTGATGGCCGCGTGGCTCGCCTATCTGAAGTCAGCGATGCTGCTGCCCAAGGCCGAGCAGGAAGACCCTTCGCCCGAAGAACTGGCGCTGCGCCTGCAATTGCGGCTGCAACGCCTCGGCGCGATGCGCGAGGCTGCGGGCCGGTTGTTGGGCCGCGACCGGATCGGCCGCGATGTGTTCCTGCGCGGCGCGCCCGAAGGCCTGCGCACCGATCGCAAGACCGTGTGGCGCTCCGACCTGTTCAGCGTCATCCAGGCCTATGGGCAGGTGAAGGAGCGCACCGCGCCGCGCATCTACCACGTGGCGAACCGCCCGGTGATGACCCTCGATAGTGCCTTGGAGCGCGTTGCGGCGATGCTCGGTGTCACGCTCGAATGGATGGAGATCCGCGACTTCCTGCCGCCCCATGCCTCGCCCGCGCTGCGCCGCTCGGCACTGGCGTCGAGCTTCGTCGCGGCGCTCGAACTCACCAAGCGCGGGCGCGCGGAGATGGAGCAGGACAGTGCCTTTGCCCCCTTGCGCATTCGCCGGTTGAAGGACGTGGCTGCTGCATGAGCGACGAGCCCAGAGCAGAACCCGGCATCCTCGAACGCGCGGTTGAAGCGACGCTCTTCGCCTCGGAAGAGCCGCTCAGCGTCGAGGCGCTCGCGGCGCATCTCGGCGGGCTTGAGCCTTTGGATGTGCGCGAGTCGCTCGACCTGCTCGAAACCCGATACCGCAACCGCGGCGTCCACCTCGCCCAGCGCGGCGGGCGCTGGCATTTCGAGACCGCGCCTGATCTGGCGCATCTGTTGCGCCGCGAGAAGGAGCAGGTGCGCCGCCTCAGCCGCGCAGCCACGGAAGTTCTGGCGATCATCGCCTATCACGAACCGGTCAGCCGCGCCGAGATCGAGTCGATCCGCGGCGTGCAGACCAGCGCGGGCACGCTCGATGTGCTGATGGAGGCGGGCTGGGTGCGCCTCGCAGGCCGCCGCGAGGTGCCGGGCCGCCCGGTGATCTACGCCACCACGCCCGCTTTCCTCGACCATTTCGGCCTCGCCAGCCGCCGCGACCTTCCGGGCATAGACGAATTGCGCGCCGCCGGGCTGCTCGATCCGGTCGACGAGGCGCTGGAGGCGCAGATGCGCTTTGATCCCGACGATGCGGTCGACGAAAGCGACGCGGACACTGACGAGAATTTGGCGGACTGACTCGCATTTCTGCAGAGCTTGCCCTAAATGGGCATCTATCACGCGCCGGGTTCCCCCCGGGCCATGCGGCCCTCCGTGACCCCGGGCACGCATTTCAGGAGTTGAGACAATGGGTGGCCTTTCGATCGTACACTGGCTGATCGTCCTTCTGGTCGTGCTGATCCTGTTCGGACGCGGCCGCATCTCGGAGATGATGGGCGATTTCGGCAAGGGCATCTCGAGCTTCAAGAAGGGTCTCAACGAGACCGAGGAGACCGTGGCAAAGTCGGCGCGCATTGAGCCGCCGGCCCCGGCCCCGGCTCCTATCGTTACCGAGACCCCGGCTGCTGCCCCGGTCGAAAAGACCGACAGCACCGGCGCCTGATCCTCCTTCCCTGAAAGAGCGGCGCACCCGCACCCCCTATGTTCGACGTCGGCGCCGGAGAGCTGCTGGTCATCATCATCGTCGCGGTTGTCGTGATCGGTCCGAAGGACCTGCCGCTCGCCATGCGCACGGCGGGCCGCTGGATCGGCAAGATGCGGCGCATGTCCGCCCATTTCCGCTCTGGCATCGACACGATGGTGCGCGAGGCAGAGCTGGAGGAAATGGAGAAGAAGTGGAAGGCGCAGAACGAGGAAATCATGCGCCGCTCCGCTGCCCTGACCGAGGCCGAGGCTGGCGCTCCGGTGATGACCGGGCCGCCGCCTGTCGATGTTGTCCCGGTGGAAGCGCCCAAAGTGATCGAGGCGCCAGTCGGAGTTGGCGCGGCCGACACGCCGCCGGTCGAACCCGCCACCGAGCCGCTCGCACAGCTTCCGTTGCCGGAAGCGCTCTCGACGCTGGCGCCAAAAGGTAGCGCCGATGTTTAACGTCAGGGACCTCGACGACACCCGGCAGCCGCTGCTCGACCACCTGATCGAGCTGCGCACCCGCGTCGTGCGCGCGCTGCTGGCGCTGGGCGTGGGCTTTGCCGTCTGCCTCTACTTCGCCGACGACATCCTCGGCCTGCTGGTGCAGCCGCTGAAGCAGGCCTTCCCCGATGGCGAGGGCCAGCTGATCTTCACCAAGCTGCCCGAGGTGTTCTTCGTCGAGCTGAAGGTCGCGCTGTTCGCCGGGTTCATGGTGAGCTTCCCGGTGATCGCCAACCAGCTGTGGGCCTTTGTCGCGCCCGGGCTCTATGCGCGCGAGAAGAAGGCCTTCCTGCCGTTCCTGTTTGCGACGCCGGTGCTGTTCACGGCCGGGGCATCGCTCGCCTATTTTGTGGTGATGCCGACCGCCTTCAAGTTCTTCCTCGGCTTCGGCGGAGAGGCAGGCGGGCTCAAGGTTCAGGCCCTGCCGAGCGCGGGGGAATACCTCAGCCTCGTGATGCAGTTCATCATGGGCTTCGGGGTGACCTTCCTGCTGCCGGTGCTGCTGCTGTTGCTCCACCGCGCCGGGATCATCTCCCGCACGCAGATGGTGTCGGCGCGGCGCTATGTGATAGTCGGCATCTTCATCGTCGCCGCGATCGTGACCCCGCCCGATCCGGGCTCGCAGATCGTCCTTGCGGTGCCGTTGTGGCTGTTGTTCGAGGCCTCGCTGTTCCTGATGCGGTTCCAGGAAAAAGCGATCGCCGCCGACAAGCTGGCGCGCGAGGCTGAAGAAGCCGCGGAGGCTGCGGCGGCGGCGGAGTAATTACTCCCCGCGCACCTTTACGCCCGCAATCCACACTTCCATGATCTTCGTCTCCCGGATCGCCTCGGGCGGGGCGAGCAGGGGGTCGCGGTCGACCAGCAGGAAGTCGGCTCGCTCGCCCGGCACCAGCCGCCCGAAGCGGCCTTCCGCAAAGCCCGCATAGGCCGCATCCGAAGTGAACCCCGCGAGCGCCTGTTCGCGGCTCACCGTCTCTTGCGGGAACCACCCGCCGAAGGGCTGGCCGCCCGCATCGGTGCGGCTGATCGCGGCGGCCATCCCGGCCCACGGATCGGCAGGCTCCACAGGAGCATCCGATCCGAAGGCCAGCCGCCCGCCAGCCTTGATCACAGAACGCCACGGATAGGCGCCCGCCAGCCGATCCGGACCGAGCCGCGCCTCGGCCATCAGTCGGTCGGAGGTCTGGTGGAGCGGCTGCATCGAGGCGATCACCCCGTGCTTGCCCAGCTTTGCGATGTCGACCGGATCGACGATCTGCGCGTGCTCGATCCGCCAGCGGCGGTCGCCGGTGTAGGTTTCGGACAGCTCCTCGATCGCGGCAAGCACCTCGGCATTGGCGGCATCGCCGATCGCGTGGACGGCGGTCTGGAAATTGCCCATCGCCGCGCGGCTCATCAGGTTGCGCAGCTGCGCGGGGCTGAGCAGCGGCAACCCGCGGGTGCCGTGATCGTCGGCATAGGGTGCCTTCAGGCTCGCCCCGCGCGAACCCAGCGCGCCGTCGAGGAACAGCTTGATCCCGCCCATCCGCAACCGGTCGTCATAGAGCCACACGCTCGGCTCGGCCCCGGCGATCAGCTCGAGTGTGTCGAGGCTGTCCGCATAGGACATTATGCGGATCACCATGCGCCCGCTGTCGCCCGCGCGGCGGAAGGTCGCCCAGTCGGCAGGCTTGGTGCCCATGTCGGCAACGGCCGTGACGCCCTTGGCGAGCAGCACGTCCTGCGCCTTGGAAAAGGCAAGGTCGCGGTCCTGCGGGCGGGGCGGCGGGACGACCTTGCCTACCAGTTGCACGGCGCGGTCGACGAACACGCCCGCCGGCGCGCCGCCCGCGTCGCGGATGATCTTGCCGCCCTCAGGATCGGGGGTCTTTGCGGTGATCCCGGCAGCGGTCATGGCGCGGGTGTTGGCCCAGTTGGCGTGATTGTCCGCGCGCTCCAGCCAAACCGGGCGGTCGCTGACGACGCTGTCGAGTTCTGCGGCGGTGGGGAAGCGGCCTAGGCCCCACTTTTCCTGATTCCAGCCGCGCCCGATGATCCATGGTCGCCCCGGATTGGCCTCGGCGAAGGCCTTGATCTTGGTCAGCGCGCCGCCGAGCGAGGTCGTGCCCGACAGGTCTAGCGTCAGTGCGCCAAAGCCCAGATCCATGACGTGGACGTGCGCGTCGATCATGCCCGGCAGCATCACCTTGCCCTCGCCATCGAGGCGGTAGTCGGTCTGCGGCCGCTTGTCCCCGCGGGTGAGCACCGTCACCACCTTGCCGTCGTCGCCGAAGACGAGGCCGGTGAAGCGCTGGACCTTGCCGTCCTTGTCGATCGTTACCCCGTCGACATTGTCGACCAGCGTGTCGGCCCAGGCGGGCGCGGCAAGCACGAGAGTGGAGGCAGCGGCAAGAGCGAAGGCGAAGGTGCGGCGCATGGCAATCCTTGGGCAGAACAAATCGTCAGGAGCCGGTGCCTATCGCCTTCGGGGCCGCTTGCCAACTTACACCCTCACACAGAAATCCTTGTCCATGCAGCCGCTCAGCATCATTGCCCTAACGGCGCCAAGCCTCTAATCGCGGCGGCCATGTCTTCGCAGCCCGCTGTCTCGCGCCCCACGGGGGCCACCGCCACTCCGGCCGATCTCACGATCGCCGACGTCCGCGCCGCCGCCGCCCGGATTGCGGGCGCGGTGGTCGATACGCCGATGATGCATTCGATCACGCTGTCGGAGATCACCGGCGCGGATATCTGGCTGAAGTTCGAAAACCTCCAGTTCACCGCCGCCTACAAGGAGCGCGGGGCGCTCAATGCGTTGCTGCAACTCACCGACGAGCAGCGGGCGCGCGGCGTGATCGCGGCCTCGGCGGGGAACCACTCGCAGGGCCTGTCCTACCACGGCACCCGGCTGGGCGTACCCGTCACCATCGTCATGCCGACAACCACCCCGACAGTGAAGGTGATGCAGACCGAGAGCGTCGGCGGCAAGGTGGTGCTGGAAGGCGAGACCTTCGACGAAGCCTATGCCCACGCCCGGAAGCTCGAAGTCGAACTCGGCCTCACCTTCGTCCACCCCTTCGACGATCCGCATGTCGCGGCGGGCGCTGGCACAGTCGCGCTCGAGATGCTTAGCGTGAAGCCTGATCTCGACTGCATCGTCACGCCGATCGGCGGGGGCGGACTGATCTCGGGGATGGCGACCGTCGCCAAGGCGATCAATCCGGCGATCGAGGTGGTCGGCGTGCAGGCCGCGCTGTTCCCCTCGATGTTCGACCGCATCAAGGGCGCGAACCTGCCGTGCGGCGGCGATACCCTCGCCGAAGGCATCGCGGTCAAGCAGCCGGGCGACTTCACGGCAAAAGTGATCGCCGAGCGGGTTGACGACATCCTGCTGGTTGACGAGCCGTCGCTGGAAAAGGCTGTGGCGCTGCTGCTCCAGATCGAAAAGACCGTGGTTGAAGGCGCGGGCGCGGCGGGGCTCGCGGCGGTGCTGAGCAACCCGGCGCGGTTCGTGGGCAAGACCATCGGCCTCGTGCTGTGCGGCGGCAATATCGACACGCGCCTGCTCGCCAATGTGCTGCTGCGCGATCTCGCCCGTCAGGGCCGCCTCGCGCGGCTGCGCGTCACGCTGCAGGATCGCCCGGGCGCGCTGTTCAAAGTGATGCGCCTGTTCGATGAACACAACGTCAACATCATCGAGATCTATCACCAGCGGATCTTTACTTCCCTGCCCGCCAAGGGCCTGATCACCGACATCGAATGCGAAGCGCGCGACGCCGAGCAGGTTGATCGGCTGGTCGAGGGCCTGCGTGCGCAGGGCTATTCGGTCCAGCTTGTCGAACTCGGCTGATTTCTGCCAACAAATCGGCGCGCCATCTGCGTGCCCTAAACCCTCAGAATTCCCGGATTTAAGCCATTTCGGCCGAGCATTTGCGACGGACCGCAACGGCTTTCGCGCATTTCGCGATATTTTCGTGGTTAAGGGACTTTTACCGGGGGCCGGGTGCAGGCATAAGATTTTCTTAACGATTGGCGATGCGCGAATCCCGCGCAAGAAGGACAGGCTCCACAAGTGACGGCACCTATCCGCTTTCCCCGGTTCTTCGTGACCAGCTCCGCTCCGTGCCCCTATCTGCCGGGCCGGAGCGAGCGCAAGGTGTTCACTGAATTGAAGGGCCCGCACGCGGATCAGCTCAACGAGGCGCTGGGCCGCATCGGCTTTCGCCGTAGCCAGACCGTCGCCTACCGCCCGTCCTGCCTCGATTGCCAGGCCTGCGTGTCGGTGCGGGTGCAGGCGAGCCGTTTCCGCCCCTCGGGCACGCAAAAGCGCGACCTCAAGCGCAACGGCGACCTGATCGTCAGCGAATGCCGCCCCTGGGCGACCGACGAGCAGTTCGAACTGCTCGCCCGCTACCTCGGCGCGCGTCACCCTGATGGCGGTATGTCGGCGATGGACGAGCTCGACTATGCCGACATGATCGAACATACCCCTGTCAGCACGGTCGTAACCGAATATCGCGAACCCGATGCGCATGGCCGGCCCGGACGGCTGGTCGGCGCCTGCCTGACCGACCGGCAGGGCGACGGCCTGTCGATGATCTACTCCTTCTACGACCCCGATCACTCGGACCGGGCGGGTCTGGGCAATTTTATTATCCTCGATCATATTCGCCGTGCTGCGGCTGAGGCATTGGCCTACGTCTATCTCGGATATTGGGTCGAGGGTTCTCCGCGCATGCAATACAAGGTTCGCTATCGTCCGCTCGAGCGACTTACGCGCGAAGGCTGGCAGCTCATGGAGCCGCAGGAGCAGCATCGGCTGATCGCGGAGGCGACTGCGCCCCGCGAAACGCAGGACGCAGATCTGTTGGGCGCACGGGGCAAGGATGGCCAGCCTGTCAAGTTCCCGGCCAGCTGAGACCCGACGGCGGCTCACACTCGGTCTCGCCATTTTCGCAGGATTGGGACAGGGAACGCTCGTGCTGGGCGCGGTTCCTGCCGCCGCGCAAGATGTTGGCGTGCAGGGCGACCCGGTCGCGCAGCCGCGTGCCGACCTGCCTGTTCAGGATCAGAGCGAGAGCGATGACGCCGCGCAGGCACAACCTTTCATCGTCGCACCCGATCTCACGCCTGTCTCCGATTCGCTCGACGAGCTGATCCCCGAAGGCGCGGTCAGCGATCCCGACAGCTGGGCTGCCGCGGGCGTTGCCAACACCTCGCCGGTGGAGGTGACGCAGAGCGCTCTGGCCGACGGCGCCAGCTCGCTGGTGGATGACGCCTTCGCCGGTTTTGCTCCGCTGGAACCCGCTGTGCAGCCCGGCATCGACGAAGGCCTTGCTGATTTCGCGCTTGAGCGGATCGAGCCGCTGCCCGCCGATCCCGAGCTCGAGGCGCTCGCCGCGATCGATCCGCCTGTGCTTGCCGATCTGCCCGAACTCGCCGAGACGCGGATCAAGGGCACGCTGGTGCTCGCGCTCCCCGCAGCAGCCGAGGCCTTCCCCGAGAAGGACGCCTTCGTGGAACGCTTCAAGGCCCTGTCAACCTTGCGCGCGCTCGATGACGGCGAGAAATCCGCGCCCCAGGTTGCCGCCCGCGCGCGCGCCGACGAAGCTCTGCTCGGCGATATCCTGCGGACCTACGGCTATTACGACGGTGAGGTGGTCCGCCAGCTTTCCGGCGGCCGGCGTGACGGTGTGGCGGGCGATGCCGCGGCCCCAGCCGACGCCAACGCCGATGCCGACGCCGACGCCGAGGCGGCCTCGCGCGAGCCGAGCGTGCGCTTCGATATCCTCCCCGGGGCTCGCTACAGTTTCGGGCGCATCGATCTGGGCGCGCTCCCCACGCTGCGCGAACCTGATGCCAGCACACTCATTGCCGCCTTCGGCATCAAGACGGGCGACCCGCTCTATGCCGACCGCATCATCGATCAGGAGCTGAACCTGCGCGTCGCGCTGGGCGAAACAGGCTATCCCTTCGCGCAATTTGCCGATCCCGAGCTGCTGATCGATCACGCGCGCGAGCAGGGCGACCTAACGCTCGATGTCCAGCCGAAGGGCAAATACGTGTTCGGCCCTGTGGTCAGCAGCGATCCGCGCTTCCTGTCGGGCCGCCACCTCAGCCGAATCGCGCGCTTTGATCCGGGCGATGTCTTCCAGCAGAGCCTCGAGACGGACTTGCGCCGCGCCGTGCTCGCCACCGGGCTCGTTTCGAGCGTCACCGTCACCCCGCGCGAAACCCGTGCGCCGGTTGGCGACCAGCCGGGCGAAGTGGCGCTCGACGTCGAATTCGAGAAGGCGCCGCTGCGTACCGTCGCAGGCGCAATCGGCTACGGCACCGAGGACGGCTTCAAGCTGGAGGCGCGCTGGGAGCACCGCAACCTCTTCCCGCCCGAAGGCGCGCTGCGGCTGCGCGCCATCCTCGGCACGCGCGAGGCGCTCGCCAGCGTCGGGCTGCGGCGCAACAACTTCCGCGGCCGCGATCAGGTGCTGAGCACCGATCTCTACGCGAGCGACATCACCACCGAGGCGGTGGATTCGCGCGGCTTCGGTCTGCGCACCACCTTCGAGCGGGTTTCGAACTTCCTGTTCCAGAAGCCTGTGAGCTGGCAGATCGGCGGCGAACTGCTCTACACCGATGAGCGCAACCGCGAAGTGCGCACCTCGCCGGGCGGGCCGACGCCGCGCCGCACCTTCCTTGTCGGCGGGCTGTTCGGCAGCGTCACGCTCGACGGCAGCGACGATTTGCTCGATCCGACCAAGGGCTACCGCGCCACCGTGTTCCTCGCGCCCGAGGTCTCGCGGCAGGGCGGGGCACAGAGCTTTTATCTGCGCTCGCAGGTCGATGCGAGCTACTACCGGTCCTTCGGCGAGTTGACGCTGGCGGGCCGCGTGCGCGTGGCGACGATCCAGGGCGCAGGGATCGACGACATCGCGCCCTCGCGGCGGCTCTATGCGGGCGGCGGCGCCTCGGTGCGCGGCTATGGCTTCCAGGGCGTCGGCCCGCGCGATGCGGACGGCAACCCGACCGGCGGGGCTTCGCTGGTCGAATTCTCATTGGAAGCGCGCGTGCCGACCCCGTTGTTCAACGGCGCGGTCGAGGTCGTACCGTTCATCGACGCAGGCTCGGTATCGCGCGGCTCGACGCCCCAGTTCGGCGACATCCGCTTTGGGGCGGGCGTGGGCCTGCGCTACAAGACGACCTTTGGCCCGATCCGTGTCGATGTCGCCACGCCGATCAACCCGCTTCCCGGCGACAGCCCGGTGGTGGTCTATGTCAGCCTCGGGCAGGCGTTCTGATGATGGGCGGCGCGCAGGTCGAAACGGAAGCGGCCGCGCCCGCGCCCGCGCCGCGCAGCTCCGCGCGGCGACGCTGGGGCAAGCTGCTCGGCTGGGTCCTGGCGATTCTGCTCGTGCCCGTGGTGCTTGCCGCAACCTTCTTCGCCACCCCGATCGGGAAGCGGTTTATCGCCGACCAGATCGCCGACGTTGCCCCGGCCTCGGGGCTGAGGTTCACGGTCGGGCGGATCGAGGGCGACGTTTACGGGCAGGCGACCTTGCGCAAGGTGGTAGTGAGCGACGCCAAGGGCGCGTTCCTCACCATCCCTGAGGTGCGCATTGACTGGAGGCCGCTCAACTGGCTGTGGAGCGGGCTCGATATCCGCGAGCTGACCGCACGGCGCGGGCGGCTGACTCGCCTTCCCGAGCTGCTCCCGGGTGATCCCGACGCGCCGCTGCTCCCCGATTTCGACATCCGCGTCGACAAGCTGGTGGTCGATGACCTGGTGATCGCCAAGGGCCTCGCCACCGCCCGCGACGAGCGCGCCGACCTCACCGCCAAGATCGACATCCGCAAGGGCCGCGCGCTGATCGACGCCAAGGCGCGGCTCGGTGCGGAGGACCGAATCACGGTGCTGCTCGACGCCCAGCCTGACGGTGATCGCTTCGAGCTTGAGGGCGATTACCGCGCCCCCACTAGCGGCGTGCTGGCGGGACTCGCCGGCTTCGAGGAAGGTTATGCCGGACGGATTGTTGGCGACGGCACATGGGCGCGCTGGCGCGGAGCGATGGTTACGCGCAGGATCGGCGGAGAAGGCGCGCCTCCGGTGGCCGCCTTCCAGATCAGTAACGATGCCGGCAAATACGGCGTGCTTGGCCTGCTTCGCGCCGGGCTGGAGGGCGACAGCACAATCGGCCGCGCACTGGGCGAAAGAACCTCACTTGCCGCCAGCTTCACGCTTGAGAACGCGGTGATCGAAGGCCGCGCCGCTGCCGTTTCCTCAGGCCTCGATGCGCGGGCAGGCGGCGTGGTGAACCTCGCCGACAAGGTGGTCGACGGCGCGCGCGTGCGCCTTGCCTTGCGCGATCCCGCCCTGTTCGGCGGGAACTTGCGTCTGGAGGGCGGAAGGCTCGCCGCCAACCTCAACGGCGCCTTTGACGACCTTGCGATCAAGCACGAGATCGCAGTTGCCAGGCTCATTGCCCCCGGCGTCACCGCCACCGGCCTTGCGCAGGAGGGCAGCGCATTGCTCGAGAACGCGGTGCTCAGCGTCCCGCTAGCCCTCACTGCCGAGCGCGTGACGACCGGCAACGCCTTTGCCGACCCGCGCCTCGTCAAGGGCCGGGCGAGCGGCATCCTGACCTATGATTTCACCCGCCAGTACCTTGCAGCCGACCGCGCGCGGATCACCTTCCCCGGCCTCGACGGCACCCTCAGCCTGCGCGGCGACATTCCCGCCGGGGCCTACGCGATCGCCGGCCCGGTCGAGGCGCAGCGCCTCGCAATCGAGGGCGCAGGCGAGGTCACGGCCAATGCCAAGATCCTCGCCAAGTTCGGCCCTGCCGTGCCTTGGAGCCTGCGCGCCAATCTTGCAGGCGTGTTGAGCCGCATCGCCAATGATAGCATTGTCACCCTCGCGGGCGAACAGATCCGATTTAAGGGCGAGCTCGGCATGGGCGCGGGCCAGCCGATCGTGCTGCGCGACACCACCATCACCGCGCCCCGCCTCACCGCCCAGCTCGACAGCCGTGTGGTAACGGCCGGCGGCGTGACGCGCACCGTGCTCGCCGGGAGCGGGCGGCAGGCACAATACGGCCCGTTCCGCTTCGATGCCGAGATCGCAGGCGACGGACCGCGCGCCGTGCTGGTGCTGGCCGATCCCTATCCGGCAGCCGGCCTGAAGGACGTGCGCATCGCGCTCGCGCCGAGCAAGGAGGGCTTCGGGCTCGACGTAGCAGGCGGATCGCTGCTCGGAGACTTCGACGGCGCGCTCGAGCTGTTCCTGCCCGCCAACGCGCCGACCCGCATCGCGATCAACCGGCTCGAGGTGTATCGCACCAATGTCACCGGCGACGTGACGCTGGGCGACGCTGGCCCCTCGGGCGACCTCCGGCTTGCGGGCGGCGGGGTCAACGGCACCATCGGCTTTAGGCCGCAAGGCTCCGGCGCGACCGGTTTTGCGGTCGATCTGGCTGCGCGCAACGCCAGTTTCGGCGGGGCGACCCCGATCAACATCGCCCGCGCCAACGTCAATGCGACCGGCCGCATCGCCGACGGCAATACCACCGTCAATGCGGACGTTGCGGCTGCGGGCTTCGAATATGGAGGGCTCTACCTTGCCAGCCTCACCGCTAAGGCGGCGATCTCCAACGGACGCGGCAAGGTCACCGGCACGCTCGCCGGACGCCGCGCCGACCGCCTTGCGCTCAATTTCGACGCCAATATCGCGCCTGACCAGATCGCTGCGGTGGCCCGCGGATCCTACGGCAACGGTGCGATCACCATGCCGCGCCGCGCCGTGCTGACCGCGCGCGATGAGGGCGGCTGGAGCCTCGCGCCGACCCAGATCGGCTATGGCGGCGGCTTCGCCATCGCGCAAGGTAGCTTTGGCGGGGGCAGCACTGACGTCGAGCTTAAGCTCTCGAAGATGCCGCTGCGCCTGCTCGATCTGACCGGCACAGACCTCGGCCTCGGCGGGCGTCTGACCGGGATCATCGACTACAACCAGTCCGGCCGCGAGCCGCCGACAGCGCGCGCCCGCGGGCGGATCGACCGTTTCAGCCGCGCCGGGCTGGTGCTTTCTTCCAAGCCCATCAACGTGCTCGGCGTCATCGACCTCACGCCGGCGCGCCTCACCGCCGCGCTGCGATTGTTCGAGGGCAATGATCGGCGCGGCGACATTGCGCTCGGCATCACCGGCCTTGCCCGTGACGGCGCACTCACCGACCGGCTGATGCGCGGGCAGCTCGACGCGCGGCTCGCCTTCGATGGCGCGGCCGAGACGCTGTGGCGGCTCGCCGCGATCGAGGCCTTCGATCTTGCCGGCCCGGTGCAGATCGCCGCGCGCGCGACCGGCACGCTCGCCGCGCCGCGCATCACCGGGACGGTCGCCTCTGACGACATGACGGTGCAGAGCGCGCTGACGGGCACGCGCATCACCAAGGTCAGCGCGCGCGGGCGCTTTGCCGGATCGCGGCTCGAACTGGTGCGCTTTGCAGGGGAGACTGGCGGCGGGGGCAGCGTCACCGGCAGCGGCACGGTCGACTTTGCGGGCATAAACGCCAACCGCGGCCCCAGCCTCGACCTGCGCGCATCGGCCAAGGGCGCGCGGCTGCTCGACGCCAATGGGCTCGAGGCGACCATCACCGGCCCCTTGCGGATCGTCTCCAACGGGCTCGGCGGTACCATAGCAGGGCGCGTGCGGCTCGACCGTGCGCGCTGGGCGCTCGGCAATGCCGCCGAGGACAACGCCCTGCCGCGCATCGCAACGCGCGAGATCAATGGCGAGGACGGCCGCGCCCGCACACAGCTTTCGGGCCGCGACGCGGCGTGGCGTTACCTCGTCAACGCGACGGCGCCGAACGGCGTGGCGGTCGAGGGGCTGGGGCTGAAAAGCGAGTGGGGCCTCGATATCGCGCTGCGCGGCACGGTCCGCGATCCGCGCATCGGCGGCACGGCGCGGCTGGTGCGCGGCGACTACACCTTCGCGGGCTCCCGCTTCGATCTGACCCGCGGGCGAATCCTGTTCGACCCTAATGAGCCGATCAACCCGCGCCTCGATGTGCTCGCAGAGACCGCGAAGAACGGCACCAACGTCAATATCGCGATCACCGGCAACGCACTCTCGCCCGCAATCGCCTTCTCCTCCGACCCGGCGCTGCCCGAAGAGGAAATCCTCGCCCGGCTATTGTTCGGCGGGTCGGTGACCTCGCTTTCCGCGACCGACGCGGTGCAGCTCGCCGCTGCGCTGACTGCCTTGCAGGGCGGGGGCGGGGGGCTTGACCCAATCGGCAAGCTCCGCCGCTCGATCGGGCTTGACCAGCTGCGCATCGTCAGTGCCGACCCGCTGATCGGGCGCGGGACCGGGGTGGCGATCGGCAAGAACATCACCCGCAACATCTATGTCGAGCTGATCACCGACGGGCGCGGCTACAGCGCGACGCAGGTCGAATATCGCATCACCAGCTGGCTGGCGCTGCTCGGCACGGTCTCGACCATCGGGCGGGATTCGGTGCTGGTGCAGGTGTCGCGGGATTATTGAGGGGGCCTTCTGCAAGGTCGCTGATGGGCGCTGCTCGGCGGCGTAGCCGCCGCAAGGCCGCCAAAGGAATCAGGCGACCGCCCGCACCGCCGAAGGCGTGAGGATTTCGCACGCCGGAGGGTGTGCGGATCAAGAAAGATACATCTCCGCCTCTGCCGCGCGCCTGCGGGTGAGGCCCCTGAGCACCTGTCCGCCGGCCCTGTTCCAGCGACCGAACTCGCGCACCGCACCCTTCGTGTCACCCGCGATATGCTTTCTGGTCAGCGTCGCGCGGGCGATGGCTCCGGTGTTGTAGTGGAAGCTCACTAGCGCATCGAACTGGCTTTGGGTGGTGGGCGCGTCGCCGATCGCGGACGCGACCTCGTCGGCAAAGCGCAGGAGATCATCGCCGAGCCGGGCGTCGCACTGCGCCTGCGTCCAGCGCGTGCCCTTGCGGATTCGGCCGCCATTGAAGCCGTCGCGCCCCGTCGCGCCCCAGCCGATCGTCCACGGCGGCCCGCCCGTGCCGGGATCGGGATAGGCATCGATCATCCCGTCGGTGTGGAGCTGCGCGCAGCCCTCGAAACGCTGGATAAGCGCGATACCGGCGGCGCTGATGCGGCGTCCAGTTGCTTGAGGGGTGGGGGTCAATGCGGTTGTGTCGGACATGGTGAGCGGCCTTCCCTGGGGATGAGGCTGCCGCATTCAGCACGATCGGCGCGAGTAGGAAAATGGTTTCGCCGTGAAGGGTGACAAGAGCTCTTGACTGACAAGAGTTCTTGTCTGTAAAGAGCTCTTGTCAGGAGCCAAGTTGATTCGCCCATCGCGGCAAGGCGGCTCTCGGATGTATCTTATCAACTTGCCCGGCAGGACCCGCGTGGAAAACCGTCTGAAGCACCACCGCGAGGCGAAAGGCTGGAGCCAGGGCGAACTCGCCCGGCGGCTCGGCGTGTCGCGCCAGACGATCAACGCGGTCGAGACTGACAAGTATGACCCTTCCTTGCCTCTCGCCCTGCGCATGTCCCGGCTGTTCGGGGTCGCGGTGCCAGAGCTGTTTATCGATGATTGGGAGCCTGAAGATGATGATTGAGGAAAAGTCCCCCGGCACCCCCCGCTGGGTCCGCAAGCTGCTCATACCCGCGTTGATCGGCGGGGTTGCGGGTTACGTCGCCGCCGCCGACATGATGCACTTTCTGGACAGCCAAGCGGTTGGCGGGCTGGGTAAATCTCCCACGATCGCAGCGCTTGTCGGGGTGTTCTACGCGTTGATCGGATTGGGCGTGGCGATCGGCGTCGCCAGCCCGCAGCTGGGTGCGCGGTTCCTTAACGTCGAGGATGCCGACGAACTGCGCGAGCAGAAGCGAATGCTGGGCCTCTCGGGCATTTCGATGTTCCTGTGGGGGGTCAGCCTTATCGGTCTGGCGCTGGCGGCGCCTGATGGTCCCTTGCCGGCTGTGGTTGCACTGGTGATCGGTGGCGGCGGGCTGGTGGCTGGCACACTGCTCTCGGTCGGCGTGCACCGCGCCTGCGATGAGCTGATGCGCGCCATCAATCTTGAGGTCGGGTCCTTGAGCTTTGGCCTGGTGCTGCTGGTGGTTGGGATATGGGCAATGCTCGCCCACCTCGGTTACACCGCCGCACCCGCACCGCTCGACCTGCTAAGCCTGTTCTACGTGTTGGTGCTCGTCGCGAGCTTTATCATAGTGGGTCGGCGCGGGATGCTCGCCCCCCGCTGACGCCGGCAGCCGCCAAACAAAAGGGGCGCCCGCATTGCTGCGGACGCCCCTTTTTTGTGCCCTGACGGGCGATCAGAAGCGGTAGGTCGCCGAGCCGCGGATAACCTGCGCATCGGCGTCAGTGCGGCCGACAGTGGTGTCGAAGCCCGCGCTGACCTTCAGCGGGCCATCGCCGAAGACTGCAGCCACGCCGAATTCGCCCCAGGTCTGGTCGGCAGTCTGGAGCACGAAGTTGGCGTTCGGACCGGTGCCCTGCACGAAGTTCGCGCCGAGCAGCGTCGGACCATTCTCGAACTCCCAGACCAACTGAGCGTTGGCCACGATGTCGAACAGCTTGCCCTCTTTGTCGTAGCCGAGCCCGAAGCGGACCTGCGAGCTCTTGAAGTTCTCGCGGGCGATGGCGAGGCCGAGCGTGCCACCGCCTTCACGCACGAGCGAGAGATCGACGCTGGCGTAGCGCGCCTCAAGACCCGGCGAGAGGGTACCGATGCCGGTCTCGAGGTCATAGGAGATGCCCAGTGCGCCAGAAATCATCAGATCGTCCGAGGAGGAGCTGAGGGTCTGCGTGGCGGCGAGGAACTGCACCTGACGGGTGGTGTCGAGGCCGAGCGAGCCCAGCGTGAACTGCCCATCGACCACCATGCCGCCCTGGCCCTTGTGGCGCAGGTAGACCGAACCGGCGTAGGTTTCGCTGGTCACCGCCTGGCCGAGCGGGGTGTCTGCATCGAGCGAGTTGTAGTAGCCGGACACGCCAATCATGGTGGCATCGCTCGGGAAGTACTCCACACCGCCGGCGATGTAGTAGCCGCTCATGTCGTTCGACGTCGTGTAGCCCGGAAGAGCTGCGATATCGCCGTCGATGAAGCCGCCCGAAAGGAAGATGCCGAGGTTGTCGGGCAGGTTCGCTTCGGTCGTCTCGGTCTCTTCACCGCCGTCCTGCATCGCCATCAGCGCGCCGCCGAGCGGCTGGCTCATCGGCGAGATGCTCAACTGCGCAAGCTCGAGCGGACGACCGGTGATGGCGATCTTGCCACCGGCATTGTCCACGTCGGCCTCGCGAAGGCGAGCCGCGTTGAAGTTCTGGATGACGTTGACCGACTGGCCCGCCAGCGAGCGCACCGCCTGCTCGTTCACCGGCGCAAGGCCGTTGAAGGTGTTGCGGATGGTGTCAGTGTTGGCGAAGTCCAGCGCGTAGAAGCTCGACAGCGCACCGTTCGCACGGTTCTGGTCGAGCAGCTGGGCGTAGGCAGCTTGTACCGGGTTACCGGCGGCGATCACTGTCGCGTAGCTCGCCGCACGGATCTGCATCAGCACCGCGTTCGGCTGGTAAGTGAACTGCTGGCTGAGGATCGGGGTGAGGTTGCCCGGCGTGAACGTGCCGGTCACCCCGCCCGTGGCGGTGAGGATGGTGAACTGGCGACCGAGGCCATTGACCTGCCCGGCGATGCCGGTGCCCACCGACACCACGCCGCCGACGTTGGCCGCGCCGATCACCTCGAGGAGGTCCGAGCTGGTGCCCGACACGTCGAAGTGGGTGAGGCTCGCCGAGGCGAGGATCAGGTTGCCCTTAACCGACAGCGTGCCGATCGTCCCGACCGTGCCCGGCGCGATCGTGCCGGCGATGCTGGTCAGGAACGGCGAGGTGACCCTGCCGGTGCCCTGCAGCAGGCCCGCCGCCAGCAGGTAGTCACCGGGCGAGGCGAGGACGCCGTTAACGGTTACTGTGCCGCCGCGCTGCGTGATGTCGATCAGCGAGTCCAGACGACCGGTAGCAGTGATGGTCAGGCCAGCCGAACCGCTGATGGTCAGGCGGTCGATTACCACTGCGGTGCTGAGCGTCGTTGTGCCGGTGTTGCTAAGCGTCACGTCGAAGTAACGCGGCAGCACGCCCATGAGGCGGTTCCCGGCGGTGTTGTTGGGCACGAAGCCCGTTGCACCCGGCAGGCCGTTGGCGATGGTTGCAGGCGGCAGCGGCGTGGCAACCTTCTGCGGCTCGAGCACCACATTGGTGCCATCGATGACAGCCGAACCGGGCTGGTTGGTGGCAACGCCGCTATCGGTGATCAGCGCACTGCCCGCGTTGTTGCTCAGTCCGTTCGCCGGTCGGCTGTCTTCAGTGCCGATCGGACCGGGGCCCGACGTGAGGACTCCTGTCCGGAAGTCGAGGCACTGGCTCGACGTGGTGTTCTGGAAGCACGCCTGGCCGAACTGGTTCGAGGTGCCGTCGTTCTCTTCGCCCGTCAGGGTCGGCACGCCATTCACCAGCTGGCCGTTGGGCCCGATGATGAAGTAGTTCGGATCGGTCAGCGAGACCCAGCGGCTCGCGTCTTCCCAGTTGCCGTTACCGGCGTTCGCGCCGACATAGCGGTACGGGTTGTTGGCCGCGATCCAGTCCCAGTAAAGATAGAGCGGCTGGTAGAAAGCCACCGTCCCGTAACCGTTGGCAGGCTGGGTGGGGCCGAAGAAGCGCGTGTAGCCGCCCGAAAGCACGCCGATCACGAGCTGACGGCTGAAGGCCTGGTCAAGAATCAGCGGACCGCCCGAGTCGCCGCCTGCCGTAGAGCCTTCTCTCGGCAGGCCATTGTCGCGGAAGGCGTTGAAGTCGAAGCGGCTCGCGGCCGCAGTGCCGCGGGCCGGATCATCGAAGTCGATGAAATAGACGTTCTGGGTCGGGCTGGTGCTAGAGCCGAACAGGAAGGTCTCGAAATTGAACAGCGAAGTCACCGCACCGAGCCAGTTTTCGGCGGTACGCCGGCGGAAGTCGATGCCGAGGTTGCCGCTCGCGCCCGTGCCATTGCCGCCGTAACCGGCAAGGGTGACGTGATAGCCGGTGCCCGAGGCCGCGGTGATCTGCGTTGGCGCGGTCAGCTGCGAGAACATCAGCGCCCAAGTCGGGATCCCGCGTGCCGGGGTGTCGAGTGCGGCGATCGCCACGTCGCCGTAGAGGAAGCCACGCGACGCCGGTTCGAGCGAGAGCGGATTGTAAGCGACCGCGTCGACATTGAAAAACGCCTGCGCGGTGTTGGTCTGGAAGCGACCGGCCCCGCCAGCGCCGCCAAGCAGCCAGCGCACCAGCTCATCGGTCTCGCCGGGAGCGTTGGCGCGGGTGTTGGTCTCGAACCCGAAGGCGATCGCCGTGCCGCCCGAACTGGCGCCATAGGCGGTCGCAGCGCGGCTGTTGACGCAGTGCGCGGCGAACAGCACGGTGCGCGGTTTGATCAAGCTGCCGGTGCACAGGCCAACCCCGCCGCCGCCATTGTCGACCACCATCTGGGCGATGCCAGTGATGTTGACGGGATCGCGAGCGGTGGTCGGCGTGCCCGGGAGGGCTATGAGGATGCTGGCATCAGGCGCGGAGGGCGCGATCGGAACAGTGATGCCGAAGCTGTGGCGCTCAAGGGCGACGTCGGCGGCGTTGATGAGGAACCGCGCGTTCTGCGCCTCCTGCTCCGCGCGGTCGTCTTCGGACGTGCCTAGCGTCGGGCCGTCATTGACGCGCAGATCTTCGGCATGCGCCGCGCCGTTGCCCAGAACCAGGCCGAGCATGGCCACACTCGTCATAAGTGCCGGGCGAAGCCCACGATCAATCTTTACCATTTGTATTTCCCCTATTGCGGCCCGGGACGGAATCACACATCCCACGCGAATGTCAGCACTTTATAGGGCCAAGACGACAGGGCAAGTGGGGCTGAATATTTCGCCGGAGCGTGGCATTCATGCATCAGATGCGGGTCGGCGGGGCCTAGCGCAGGCGCTTTGGTGCGTTCGCCACGAAAAAGGGCGGGAGGATCGCTCCTCCCGCCCCAAATCGCGTCACGATGCCGGCGATTACATCGAGTAGTACATGTCGAATTCGACCGCGCAGGGGGTGGTTTCGGTGCGGATCACCTCTTCCCACTTGAGCTCGGCATAGGCCTCGATCTGGTCCTTGGTGAACACGTCACCCTTCAAAAGGAATTCGTGATCGGCGGCCAGCGAATCGAGCGCCTCGCGCAAGGAACCGCACACGGTCGGCACTTCAGCCAGTTCGGCAGGCGGCAGATCGTAGAGGTTCTTGTCCATCGCCTCGCCCGGGTGGATCTTGTTCTCGATCCCGTCGAGACCGGCCATCACCAACGCCGAATAGCACAGGTACGGGTTGGCCATCGCATCGGGGAAGCGGAATTCGACCCGCTTGGCCTTGTCGCCCGCGCCGTAGGGGATGCGGCACGAGGCCGAACGGTTGCGCGCGGAGTACGCCAGTAGCACCGGCGCTTCAAACCCCGGCACCAGCCGCTTGTAGCTGTTGGTGGTCGGGTTGGTGAAGGCGTTCAGCGCCTTGGCATGCTTGATCACGCCGCCGATGAAATACAGGCACATGTCGGACAGCCCGGCATAGCCATTGCCAGCAAACAGCGGCTTGCCCGCTTCCCAGATCGAGATGTGGGTGTGCATGCCAGAGCCGTTGTCGCCCTTGATCGGCTTGGGCATGAACGTGGCCGATTTGCCATAGGCGTGGGCCACCTGCTGCACGACATACTTGTAGACCTGCATACGGTCGGCGGTCTGTACCAACGTGCCGAAGGTCAGGCCAAGTTCGTGCTGTGCGGCGGCAACTTCGTGGTGGTGCTTGTCGCAGGGCAGGCCCATTTCGAGCATGGTCGACACCATCTCGCCGCGGATATCGCCACAGGTGTCGATCGGGGCGACCGGGAAATAGCCGCCCTTCACACCGGGGCGATGGCCCAGGTTGCCGCCGTCATAATCCTTGTTGGTGTTGGTCGGCAGCTCGATATCGTCAATCCGGAAGCCGTTGCCGTCATAGCCGTCGTAGTACTTCACATCGTCAAACAGGAAGAATTCCGCTTCCGGGCCGACATAGACCGTATCGCCCACGCCGCTGGAGATCACGTAAGCTTCGGCACGCTTGGCCGTCGAGCGCGGATCGCGCGAATAAAGCTCGCCGGTCGAAGGCTCGACAATGTCGCAGCAGATAATCATCATCGGCGTCGCAGAAAACGGATCGATATAGACCGCGTCCAGATCGGGCTTCAGGATCATGTCGCTCTCGTTGATGGCCTTCCAGCCCGCGATCGACGAACCATCGAACATCAGCCCGTCTTCAAGCTCGTCTTCGCCCATCACGCTGGCAACCATGGTGAGGTGCTGCCATTTGCCCTTGGGATCGGTGAAGCGCAGGTCGACCCATTCGATTTCCTCGTCCTTGATCTGCTTGAGGACGTCTTTCACTTTCGACATTGGTGTTTGCCTCCGGATATTATGGCGGTGTGTTTCTGGCCGGCCCGCCGCGTCGGCAGACTGAAAAGAGCGGGAAATCAGATCGCGTCGTCGTTGGTCTCGCCGGTGCGGATGCGGAGCGCGCTTTCGATGGCGGTGACGAAGATCTTTCCGTCGCCGATCCGGCCGGTCTGGGCGGCCGCCGCAATCGCTTCCACGACGCGCTCGGCCTGATCGTCAGAGACGACCACCTCGAGCTTCACCTTGGGCAGGAAGTCGACGACATATTCGGCGCCGCGGTAGAGTTCGGTATGGCCCTTCTGGCGCCCGAAGCCCTTGGCTTCGGTGACGGTGATGCCGGACACGCCGATTTCATGCAGCGCCTCCTTCACCTCGTCGAGCTTGAAGGGTTTGATGATCGCCTCGATCTTTTTCACGTCGTCCCCATCCGCGCCTAGCTGATTGCTGACCGATTCTTAACAAGAACCGTGCCAAGCCTTAAGGTGGTGGCTGCGAACGATCCTTGCCGCTTGAAGACTCAAGGGTGCGGATGTCTTTCGCCGATGGCTGGCGGTTAGCAAGATTATGGTGCACCGCGCAATGGTGCACAGCATCTCATCGCCGCTTGCCTAAATTTTAAGCAGACCTGCGATTTCTACAGATGCAGCCCGGCGGTCTCGGGCAGGCCCCACATGATGTTAAGGTTCTGGATCGCTGCGCCGCTTGCGCCCTTGCCGAGGTTGTCGAGGACCGCGACGAGCCGCATGTCGTGGCTGCCCGCATCGCCGATCACGAAAAGCTCCATGCTGTCCCAGCCTGCGGCATTGCGCTCCAACACAAGCTCGCGATTTTGCGGCGTTCCGGCAGCAACCGAGATAACGTCAGAATCGCGATAAAACTCCGCGAGTACAGCGCGCGTGCGCTCGTGGCCGTAGCCGCTCGCGGTGTCATGCACGGTGAGTGGCACATCGACGATCATGCCCCGATAGGCTGGCACGACCGACGGTGCGAACGTCGGCGGGCCCGCTAGATCGGCGTGAACCGCCATCTCCAAGATATGCTTATGCTCGGCGCCGAGCGAATAGCTGCGAAACGCCGGGGCGTCAGCGGCCTGAAACCGCTCGATGAGCGCTTTGCCCCCTCCAGAGTACCCGGACATGCCGTAGCAGATCATTGGCATTGTCGCGCCGAGGATGCCAGACCGCACCAGCGGAGCGACCAGCGCGAGGAAGCCGGTGGGGTAGCACCCCGGGTTGCTCACAAATTGGGCATTGGCGATCTTTTCTCGCCCGATCAGCTCGGGAAAACCGTAGGTCCAGCCGTCCGCAACACGGTGCGCGGAGGAGGCGTCGATGATGCGGGTGCCTGATCCTTGGGCAAGCATCACCGCCTCTTTGGCGGCCTCGTCCGGCAAGCACAGAATAGCGACATCGGCAGCGTGGAGCGCGTCGCGGCGGGCGGCTTCGCTCTTGCGCTCTGCATCACCCAGCACCAGCAATTCGAATTCGGCGCGGCCTTCCAGACGCTCGCGGATCTCAAGACCGGTGGTGCCTGCCGCACCGTCGATGAACAGGCGGATTGCCACCGTCCTAGGCGCTTTGGGGCGCGAGTTCGCCTGCGCGGCACCAGCCCGAGGGGCCTTGCGGACCTGGGCAGCCCCACACCCATTCGCCCGCCACATCAAGCAGTTCGAAGCGGCTTCCGGCGGCAAGCGTGGTGAAGATCTCGGCATCGCCGCGCGGATTGAGTTTGAGGCCCGCTCCAGCCTCGCCGACGACGTGGACATGGGGAATCACGTAATGCGCCGCCAAATGGATTCCGGCGAGCGCGATGTGGGCAAGGTCACCGCGCAGCGGCAGGGTGCCGGGCGCAGGCTTCTCGACCGGACCCTTGAGACCCAGCACGCCTGTCGGCACTGCGTATTCCGTTCCGTCGCGCGCCTCGCCGCTCATCTGCGTCCGTTTGCCTTCCGTGCTAGCGCCGCACGGTCTCCCCGGTGCGCGGCGTGGCAGGCCCGTTAGCGGCAAGCGGGGCGCGGGGCAAGGTCAGCTGCCCTGCTCATACCGCATAGCGGGCGCTGATCGCGTGCCATGACGCTCTGAGGCCGAGCCCTCGTCCCCCTCGGGCGCGACCGGGCTTGGGCGAGGGGTTCCAGGCGAAGGTGTCGAAATGCAGCCAGTCAATCCCCTCTCCGACGAAGCGGTCGAGGAACAGCCCTGCGACACTCGCCCCGGCAAAGGGACTGGCGGCGGAGTTCGCCATATCGGCGACGTCGGAGGAGAGATATTCGCGGTAGGCTTCGGGAAGCGGCAGGCGCCAGGCGGCATCGTCGTGGGCCTTGCCGGCAGCGAGAAACGCATCGGCCGTCTCGTCCCGGCGCGCCATCAGGGCAGGGAGATCGGGGCCGAGCGCGACCCGCGCAGCGCCCGTCAGCGTGGCAAAATCGACAATCAGATCAGGCTCTTCCTCGCTCGCGCGGGTCAACGCGTCGGCGAGGATCAGGCGCCCTTCGGCATCGGTGTTGTCGATCTCGACCGTCAGGCCCTTGCGGCTTTTGAGGATATCACCGGGGCGGAAAGCGCCCCCCGAGATGGCGTTTTCGACCGCGGGGATGAGGAGGTGGAGGCGCACCTTCAGCTTGCCGCCCATGATCAGCCCCGCCAGCGCCAGCGCGTGCGCCGCGCCGCCCATATCCTTCTTCATCAGCCGCATCCCGGCGCCCGGCTTAATGTTCAGGCCGCCGCTGTCGAAGGTCACCCCTTTGCCGACCACCGCCAGCACTGGATGCGTTGGATTGCCCCAGGTCAAATGCATCAGCCGCGGCGCATGATGCCGCGCCGCAGCTCGCCCGACGGCGTGGATCATCGGATAGTCCTGTTCGAGGCTATCGCCGCGCACCACAGTGAGCTCCGCCTTGTGCGCCTTGGCGAGCTTCTCGCACTCGGCTTCCAGCGCGGCTGGGCCCATGTCTTCGGGCGGCGCATTGACGAGGTCGCGCAACGCACATTCCGCTTGCGCTTCAGCTACATAGCCGCCGATCTGCCCGGCCTGCGCGGTGAGCAGAATGCGCGGGCCCTGGCTCTTGTCCTCGCTTTTGTAGCGGGTGAAGCGGTATTGCCCGGTGACCCAGCCGAACATCGCCGGGCCGGGGTCTCCGGCGGCGAGGCGGTAGGTGCCTTCAGGCAGCTCCTCGGCGAGCTTGGCGAGGCACCAGCTCGAGAGGCTCTCTAGGCTGGCTACTCCGCTGACAACAAAGAAAGAATCGCCCTCGGGCACGATCGCGAACTGATACCCGCCGCCCTCGAATTTCTGCGCCGCAATTGCTGCGCGTTGCCCGGCTGTCAGACCCTTGGCAAAGGCTTCGAAGCCTTCCTTGTTCACGAGGTGGATGGCAACGGCGTCCTCGCCGCGGTCGGGGCGGATCAATGCTTTGGCTTCGCTCATCCTTGTTCCATAATCGCAGCCGCCGCGATGTCACCAGCGGATTCGGAAAGGTGCGGGAGGATGACCCATGTTTCACGTGAAACATCGTAAAAGCGGCTCGCTAGCGGGGGTCTGGAGGGGGTCTAGAGGGGGTCTAAACCGGTCTACGGGGGTCTAGGCCGCGCTAACAGGGGTCTGGCGGGGGTCTGGATCGCGGCGTTTTGCCTGTCTTCTGGCGTCCTGCTGATCGCCGCCTGTTCCTCGTCGGAGGAGATCGCCCGTGACACCGGCGTAGCCGCGACCTCTGCGAGCGCGCCCGCCGCGCCGCCCGCCCCGCCGACGCCGGCGCCCGGCAAGGTTACCTTCACCGACAATTCCAAGCATGGGGCCAAGCAGGGCTCCGGTGACGACGCGGCCAAGCGTGAGTTCTCCTATAACTGGCCCGCCGCTGTCTCGGCCGTTCCCGCGCTCTCCGCCCGCTTCACCGCCGAGCGAGACGAGCTCCTCGCCGACCAGAAGGCCGAATGGCAGGCATCGCTGACCGAGTTCGCCGGGCAGGACTGCGTCTCTTGCGTCACCAGCTCCTTCGAGAAGACCTGGGAAGTGGTCGCCGACCTCCCTCGTTTCCTGTCGCTGTCCGCCAGCTTCTACGAATATTCGGGCGGGGCGCATGGCAATGGCGCTTTCGAGGGGCTGGTCTGGGACCGCAAGGCCAAGGCGGCCTTTGATCCCAAGACGATGTTCCGCTCGCAAGCCGCCTTGCAGGACGCGCTCGGCGCGGCGTGGTGCAAGGCGCTCAAGGCTGAACGCACCAAGCGGCTTGGCGCGGACTACAGCGACGACGGCATCTTCGCCTGCCCGCCGATCAGCGATCTCACCGTGCTGGTCGGCTCGTCGAACAAGCGGAGCTTTGACCGCATCGGGCTCATCGCCGCGCCCTATGTGGCGGGCTCCTATGCGGAAGGCAGCTACGAGATGACTTTCCCGGTTACGCCCAAGGTGCTTGCGGCGGTCAAACCCGAATACAAGGCGGCGTTTGCGCTCGGGACGTAGAAATCCTCGCGATCAGTCGCTATGATAGGGCCATGAACGAATATCAACTTGTCGACGGCACCGAGTCCGTCCTTCGCGACGGCACGATCAAGCTCCACACGCCCGAGGGCTTCGAGGGCATGAGGAAGGCGGGTAAGCTCGCCGCCGAAATCCTCGACGCGCTCGCCGACATGGTGAAGCCGGGGGTGACCACCGGCGCGCTCGACGATGCGATCCGCACCATGATGCTCGACGCGGGCGCGGTGCCTGCGACACTGGGCTACCGCGGCTATGCGCACAGCTCGTGCATCTCGATCAACCACGTGATCTGCCACGGAATTCCGGGCGACAAGGCGTTGAAGGATGGCGACATCCTCAACATCGACGTCACCCCGCTGGTGGATGGCTGGCACGGCGATACCAGCCGGATGTTCTACGCGGGTGAACCGTCGCTGAAGGCCAGGAAGCTGGTCGAAGTGACGTACGAATGCATGATGCTCGGCATCGCCGCCGCGCAGCCGGGCGCTCGGCTCGGCGATATCGGCGCGGCGATCGAAGCCCACGCCAACAGCTTCCGCTACGGCGTGGTGCGCGAGTTTTGCGGCCACGGCCTCGGCCGCCTGTTCCACGACGCCCCCGAGGTGATCCACGCCGCCAAGGCCGGAACCGGGCCGGAGCTGCGTCCGGGCATGTTCTTCACCATCGAACCGATGATCAACCTCGGCAAGCCCTGGGCGAAAGTGCTGAGCGACGGCTGGACGGCAGTGACGCGCGACAAGTCGCTGTCGGCGCAGTTCGAGCATTCGATTGCGATCACCGAAACGGGCAACGAGATTTTCACCAAGAGCGCGACCGGGCGGGATTGCCCGCCTTACTCCTAGGCGCCCCGTCCCGGGCTTGACCCGGGACCCAGCTTCTTCACGCCAGCAACTGATCAAAAAGGTCGTCCCACTCTGGGTTGGCCTTTTCGATCAGCGCAATCTTCCAATCGCGGTGCCAGCGCTTGAGGAGCCGTTCGTGATGCTTTGTCTCGACAATCGTGGGCAGGAATTCCGCCCAGACGAGCCGTGTCACCCCATGCTCGGCGCAGAATTCCGATCCTTCTCCGACACGGTGCAGGCTGATCCGAGCGGCGAGGTCGGTGGTTGAACCGACGTAGAGCGTGCCGCGATAACGGTTGGTCATGATGTAGACCCAGCCGCCTCGGGTTTCTCTTTCCATTGTAAGAACAAAGAACAAGCTGGGTCCCGGGTGCATCCCCGGGCCGGGGAGTGTTGTAGATTTTGAAATTACCCAGTACCCCGGGGGTGCCCGGGGCCCGC
>JANNWO010000068.1:0-7522 GCA_031408395.1 Sphingomonadales bacterium
CAAACCACCACAGCCAGTCCCAATAGAGCGAGCCGTAGATATACATCGCGGCGTTGATCGTGCCGAACACGACCGCGAACAGATCGTTCTTTTCGAGCACGTTGTCGTGCGGCTCGTGATGGTCACGGTGCCAGCCCCAGCCCCAGCCATGCATGATGTACTTGTGCGCCGTCCAAGCGAACACTTCCATGCCGATCAGCGAGGACATGACGGTCAGGAATACTTCGAGCCAGCTCATGCGGGCACCTTTGCAGTCGTTTGCATGCGCCCCACCCCGGCCCGGCGGGCCGCAGGCAGCGCCCACCACGGCACGTCGGGACGGCGGTGGTGTTCGAGATGATAGCCGAAATGAAAACAGGTTGCGAGGCTGGCCAACGTGCCGAAATCCTCGCTGCGCGTATTGTGGCGGTCCGCGAAATCCTGAGCGTCCTCGCCCGCCTGATGGCAGTGCGGCCGGAAGGTGCCGAAGTAGAACAGCTGCAACGACGAACCCAGTGCGGGCAGCCCGTAAAGCAGCACGATCTGGACCATCGGTATGTCCAGCACCAACCAGTAGATGCCCACAACCGTGTGCACGAACAGGATCGACCGCCAGCCGAAATAGCGGCGGAAGAAGGTCGCATACCAGCGCTTGAAATCGTCCGGGTGATGCTCGTCGAAATCGGGATCGCCCGCATGGCCCGCCAGCTTGTGGTGGGCGAAATGCGCGCCGCGCAGCTGCTTGAACGCAAAGCCTGCATAAAGCGCCAAGAGCACCGTGCCGATCGCGCCGTTGGTGCGCGGATGGCCGGGCACGAGGGTGCCGTGCATCGCGTCATGACAGACGATGAACACGCCGACCGAAAGCCAGCACTGCACCGCCGCCAGCCCCAGCGCGAAGGGCCAATTGCTCCACGTCAGCTCGAATACGAACATGCCGTAAGCGTGGATCGCCAGCCAGCTACCGGCGATTGCCAGCCCGAGTGCGAGTCCGGCGGCGCGCTGGGTGTGACGGGCAGGAAGGGTGAAGTGCGAGGTCATCTCAACAGGATACGCGCCAGCCGGTCATAGGGTTGCGTATAGAAGTCTGACGCGGCGACGCAAATGCGTTTCGCGCGCGGCAGCAGGCGGCGAGTTCAACGCACAACGACACCCTTCCAGAAGGCGATGCGGTCCTTGATTTCGGCCGCAGCGTCCTTGGGTTCGGGGTAGTACCACGCGGCATCAGGATTGGTCGCGCCGTCGACGCTGAGCGAATGATAGGACGCAACGCCCTTCCACCCGCAGGTCGTATGGGTGTCGCTGGCGACGAGGTAATCCTCGCGCACATCCTTGCGCGGGAAATAGTGGTTGCCGTCCACCACCACCGTTGCGTCGCTTTCAGCGATAACCGCGCCGTTCCACATTGCCTTGACCATCCGCTTCCTGCCTTTCGTAATCCAGCCCGCCGTCGCCAGCGCAGGCGATGCTGTCCATCCTTTGGCTGAGCGCATCGGATACGCGCCAAAGCGATCTGGGGCTTCGTATAGAGGCCTGACCCTGAGGCGCAATTGCGTTTCGCGGCGCGTGGGGTTGCACCCGGTGCCGCGCACGCCTGACTTTGCCGGGCAATTATCGGCGCAAGGATACAATCGCTTGGCGCTCTGTCAGAGTAGCAAAGCGTGTCAGGGGGCGCATCACACCATGCAGACCAAGCCGTTCAATCCGTTCATCGCCGCGATCTGGCGCAGGCTGGCGGAAACCATGCTCGCCCAGCCGAGCGAAATGGCGATCACCCCGCAGCAAGTGGTCGAAAATCTGCAAACAATGTTTGGCAATATCGAAGGGCGCACCCCGTTCGAAACCGGCATCTCGGTGCTCGCCGCATGGGTGGTGCTGGGCGGCCCGGTGTGGCACTTTGGGCCGCGCAGCTTTAGGATCTGGCGGATCGAACGGCGGCTGAAGAACAGCCGGGTGGATCTGTTTCAGGACATGGCCCGGATTCGCGGCATTGTTTATGCTGGCTATTATGGCCATTGGCTTGATGGCCCAAGGCCTGACGCTGATCAGGCGGAACAGGAAGACGCCAACCGCGCCAATCCGGTCTTCGCCGCCATCGGTTTTACCCTGCCGCGCCACCGCGACCGCGCTGGCACACCCGATGATCCGGACATTGCCGAATATCCGGACAATGATCTGCCCCAATCAGTGTTCGTCGGCGAGGATGCGATCCCCGACAGTGTCGAGGTGATCGTGATCGGTTCGGGCGCAGGCGGCGCGGTGGCGGCGTCAAACCTCGCCGATCAGGGGTATGAGGTGCTGGTGATCGAAGCCGGGCCATACCTGCCCAGCACGACCATCACCCCGCACGAGCTGCGGATGTCGTCCAGCCTGTACAAGGACGGCGCGATCCAGACCACGCGCGACCGCGACATCATCGTGTTTCAGGGCCGCACGGTGGGCGGGTCGACCGTGATCAACAACGGCATCTGCCTGCGGCTGGCTGGCGAGGGCGAAACCCATCCCGATGCCAACGATGTGCTCGCGACCTGGCGTGGGCTGGGTGCGGACATTGCGAGCGCTGCGCTCGATACCTCGTATGAGCGGATCGAGGATCGGCTTGGCATTCACGAAATCGACCGGCGGCTAGGACAAAGCAACGGCACGCGGATGCTGAACGGCTGGAATACCTATCGCGCAGGTTCCACAGACCCACTTGATCAGCGGGCCATCTCCGGTTGGTTCCGCAAGAACTGGGGCGCGAAACACGAAGACAACCGCTGTGTTTCCTGCGGGTATTGCAACACCGGCTGCCCCTATGGTCGCAAGCGCGCGATGCCGGAAAGCTATCTGCATCACGCGGCGGTTGGTGCGCGGCGCAAGGCGCGAATCCTCGCCCGCGCGCAAGTGCTTGAGATCGGCTGGGGGCCGCGCGCTGGTGATGGGCGGCGGGTGGCGACATCGGTGCAGATCCTGCTGCCCGATGGCCGCGGCAAGCGGATCGGCGTGACCAAGGGCGTGGTGGTCGCTGCGGGCACCATCGCATCCAGCAACATCCTGTCCGGCAGCGGGATCACGGGAACCGGCAAGGACATATCGCTCAACATCGCCTGCCCCGTCCCTGCCCTGATGGCCGATCCGGTGCGAGCGTGGGACGAGGATCAGATGGCGACCTTCATTGATCGCGGCGATTTCCTGATCGAAAGTCATTTCCAGCCGCCGATGAGCATGGCAACGCTGGTGCCGGGATGGTTTGACGAACATTTCCAGCGGATGCTGAATTACAACCGGCTGGCGTCGGCCGGCGTGCTATTCCCCGCTGACCGGCGCGGCACGATCAAGGGCGGCAAGCTCAGCTTCAAGCTCACGGAGGCCGATCTCAAGGTGCTGCGCCGGTCATTAGCGCTGCTCACCAAAGTGCACCTCGCAGGCCGCGCGCAGGAGGTTTATCCGGCGCTGCTCAAAGGTGACACGATCAAGACCGGGATAAGCCACGAAGCGATCGACCAGTTGATGCGCGACAAGATCCGGGAGCCAGACGATGTCGTGCTATCATCCAGCCATCCGCATGGCGGCAACGCGATCAATGCCGATCCGGACAAGGGTGTGGTCGACCTTGATCAGCGTGTGCACGGCACCACCAACGTGCTGGTCACCGACGCCAGCGTGATGCCCAGCTGCATCCGCGTGAATGCGCAGCTCACCACCATGGCGATGTCTGATCGGGTCACGTTCGGGCGGCGGGTGTTTAGATAGGCAAGCGCTTTCGGCCCCCGCGTGCAAGGCGCCGCTTATTCGGTCGGAGTGGGCGTAGGGAAGAAGAACTCGCGCAGGTGTTCGCCGATGCGGGCGGGGCGCAGGGTTTCCGCGTCGATGCAGCACCAGCTCGACTGCACTTCGGCCAGCACTTCCTCGCCGCGCTTGATCAGCGTGGAGTAGAACGCGCGCGCGCCGTTGAAGCGTTCGAGCACGGTCTGCGCGATCACGTCGTCTTCGAGGAAGGCGGGCTTGCGGTAGGTGATCTCGTGCTTGAGCGCGACCCACGCCTTGCTTGCCACGTCCTCGGCCGGGGCGATCCCGCGCCAATGCGCCAGCACCGCGTCCTGCACCCAGTTGAGGTAGCGAGCGTTGTTGACGTGCCCCATGAAGTCGATGTCCGAGGCTTCGACCTTGATAGGGTGATTGAAGGTGGCTGCGCCAAGGGCGAGAGCGGGCTGGTTTGCTAACATGAGTGTAAGCTAGCGCAAGATTATGACAAATTCTACTCGCGCGTGCCAGTAAATCGCCGCAATCTTGCAACGGGCCGCGGAACAGGATTATGGGCGTGACACTCGGGACGCGTTTGCGCCCCCCAACCGATGGACCCGACCATGGCGAGCCGCCCCCGCACCCTCTACGAGAAGATCTGGGACGCGCATGTCGTCGAGACCCGTGATGACGGGACGGCGCTCATCTATATCGACCGGCATCTGGTGCACGAGGTGACGAGCCCGCAGGCCTTCGAGGGTTTGCGGATCGCAGGGCGCGGCGTGCGGCGGCCCGAGCTCACTCTCGCGGTGCCCGATCACAACCTGCCGACCACTCCGAGGGTGGACGCGGGCGGGCGTCCTATTCCCATCGCCGACGCGGAAAGCGCCGCCCAGCTTGCGGCGCTCGCAGTCAACGCGCCGGCGTTCGGCATCCGCTACATCCCCGCGACCGCCAAGGAGCAGGGGATCGTCCATGTGGTCGGCCCCGAACAGGGCTTCTCGCTGCCCGGCACCACCATCGTCTGCGGGGATTCGCACACCGCCTGCCACGGCGGCCTCGGCGCGCTGGCTTTCGGGATCGGGACGAGCGAGGTAGAGCATGTGCTGGCGACCCAGACCCTGCTGCTCCAGCAGTCAAAGCCGATGGAAGTGCGCGTCGAAGGCGAACTTGGCCCCGGCATCAGCGCCAAGGATCTGATCCTCCACATCATCGGCCAGATCGGCGCGGCGGGCGGCAGCGGCTACGTGATCGAATATCGCGGCGGCGTGTTCGAGCGCATGACGCTCGAAGAACGGCTCACGGTCTGCAACATGAGCATCGAAGCGGGCGCGCGCGCCGGGCTGATCGCGCCGGATGACACCACCTTTGCCTACCTCAAGGGCCGCCCGATGGCTCCCAAGGGCGCAGACTGGGACGCGGCGGTCGCCTATTGGCGCACGCTCCACACTGATGGCGGCGCGGTCTTCGCCAAGTCGGTGGTGATCGACGCCGCCGGGGTCGAGCCGAGCGTCACCTGGGGCACCAGTCCCGAGGATGTGGTGGCGATTGGCGGGCGAGTGCCGCACCCCGGAGACTTCGCCGACGAGAGCAAGCGCGTCGCGGCACAGAAAAGCCTCGACTACATGGGTCTCGTCCCCGGCACCCTGATGACCGATGTGGCCATCGAGAACGTGTTCATCGGCAGCTGCACCAACAGCCGGATCGAGGACCTGCGCGCCGCCGCCGCGGTCCTCAAAGGGCGCCGCAAGGCCGACAATGTGCGCTGGGCAATCGTCGTGCCGGGCTCGGGCCTCGTCAAGGCGCAGGCCGAGGAAGAGGGCCTCGACACAGTGTTCATCGACGCAGGCTTCGAATGGCGCGAGCCGGGGTGCTCGGCGTGCCTCGGCATGAACCCCGACAAGGTGCCGCCGGGTGAACGCTGCGCCTCGACCAGCAACCGCAATTTCGTCGGACGGCAGGGCCCCGGCGCGCGCACCCACCTCGTCTCCCCCGCGATGGCGGCAGCGGCGGCGGTGACGGGGCGGCTCACCGATGTGCGGGACCTCGTGTGACGCACGAGGGTTGAAACACATGGCTGCAAGGCGCATGGTCTGACGATGAACGACAAGCCCAAGAACAACAACGCCCGCAACGCTGCGATTGCCGCTGCCGGGGCGATCGGATCGGCGGCCATCGCTGCCGCGCTGCTCTACACGCGCAAGAAAAAGCCGAACGAGCCGACCCAGCCCGGCGCGATTCCGTCGGGCGAGCCGCCGCAAACTGACTGACAATGGCTGATTGAGCAGGATAGCCTAATGGAACCGCTGACCCGCGTCGAAGGCCGCGCCATCCCGCTCGGCCTCAAGAATGTCGATACCGACATCATCATCCCGGCCAAATGGCTCAAGACCATCAGCCGCGAAGGGCTCGGCGTGGGCGCTTTCGAGGCGCTGCGAGCAGAGCCGGGCAACGTCATCGACGACCCTGCCTATGCGGGCGCGAATATGCTCATCGCGGGCGACAATTTCGGCTGCGGATCGAGCCGTGAACACGCCGCCTGGGCGCTCGGCGACCTGGGCATCCGGGTGGTGATCGCGCCCAGCTTCTCGGACATCTTCTCGGGCAATGCGGTGAAGAACGGGATTTTGCCCGTCGTCCTCCCGCAAGCGGCGGTCGACCGGCTGCTTGAGGTCGCGCGCGAGGGCGTGGCCATCAGCGTTGATCTCGAACAACAGACCGTCACCACCCCCTATCAGGACCGCTTCACCTTCGCGTTCGACCCTTTCCGGCGCGATTGCCTGCTGGGCGGGCTCGACGAGGTGGGGCTGACGATGGCGCGCGGCGAGGCGATCGGCGGCTTCGAAGCGGCCCGCACCGCCGCCCAGCCGTGGCTGACGCGCGGCACCGCCGCCTGACACAATCGAATACAGGGAGAGACATCATGAAAGCCATTCGCAGCCACGCCGTCGGTGGGCCTGAAACGCTGACGCTGGACGAGATCGACGCTCCCGTTCCCGGCAAGGGCGAAGTGCTGGTCGCGGTCAAGGCTTGCGCAATCAACTATCCCGACGGGCTGATCATCCGTGACATGTACCAGTTCAAGCCCGAGCGCCCCTTCTCGCCCGGCGGCGAGATTTCCGGCGTGATCGAAGCGGTCGGCGAAGGTGTCGAAGGCTTTGCGGTGGGTGACAAGGTGCTCGCCGGGATCGGCAATGGCGGGCTGGCCGAGAAGGTCGTGGTGCCCGCGGGCCGCATGTTCGCGGTGCCGGACGGCGTGCCGTTCGAGAAAGCGGCGAGCCTGCTGATGACTTACGGCACCACCATCCACGGCCTCAAGGACCGCGGCCATATCAAACCGGGCGACACTGTGCTGATCCTCGGTGCGGCGGGCGGTGTCGGGCTGTCGGCGGTCGAGCTCGCCAAAGCGTTCGGCGCGCGCGTGGTTGCGGCCGTGTCGTCCGAGGCCAAGGGCGAAGTCGCCCGCAAGGCCGGGGCTGACGAGGTCGTGATCTACCCGCGCGACGCGATGGACAAGGATGCTTCGAAGGCGCTGGCCGAAGCCTTCAAGAAAGCCTGCGGGCCGCACGGCGCAAACATCGTCTATGACATCGTCGGCGGGCAATATTCCGAGCCTGCCCTGCGTGCCATCGCCTGGGAGGGCCGCTTCCTGGTGGTCGGCTTCCCGGCCGGTATCGCCAAGATGCCTCTGAACCTCACCCTCCTGAAAAGCTGCGACATCTGCGGCGTGTTCTGGGGCGCCTTCACCGCGCGCGAGCCCGAAGCCTTCCGCGCGCAGGTCGATGAGCTGTTCGCGCTGATGCAGGCGGGCACAATC
>JANNWO010000069.1:0-22596 GCA_031408395.1 Sphingomonadales bacterium
TACAATGCGGCCGGCGCGCTCAGGCACTACGGGCTCGAGGTGTTCGACGAGAGCCGGATGCACGTCACCCTGCTCGAAGCCGGACCGCGCATCCTTCCCGCCCTGCCGGACAAGCTGGCCGAGGCGGCCACGCATGAGCTAGGCCAGCTCGGCGTGCAGGTGCGCCCCGCGGTGCAGGTCGTCGAGGCCCGCCCGCGCCAGCTCATCACCAAGACCGGCGAGGTAATCGAGGCCGATCTGATCGTATGGGCCGCGGGCGTAAAGGGAGCGGAGTTCCTCTCGACTCTCGGGCTAGAGACCAATCCGCGCAACCAGCTGCTCGTTACCGACACGCTCCAGACCACACTTGACCCGTGCATCTACGCGCTTGGCGATTGCGCGAGCTACACCCCGCCCGGAGAGGACCGCCCCGTGCCCCCGCGCGCGCAGGCCGCGCATCAGATGGCCGGGACCGTGTTCGTCAATATTTGCCGGATGCAAAAGAGCCGCCCGCTCAGCCACTTCGTCTACCGCGACAAGGGTTCGCTGGTGTCGCTGAGCCGCTTCTCGACCGTGGGAAGCCTGATGGGCAACCTCATTGGCGGGAGCATGGCGATCGAGGGGCGGCTGGCCCGGCTCATCTACACCTCGCTTTACAGCATGCACCTGATCGGCATCCACGGCTGGGTGAAGGCGACCTTCCTGATGCTGATCGGCCGCGTGAACCGCATCGTTCGGCCGCGGCTGAAGCTGCACTGAGCCTCAATCGAAGTTGAGCCCCTGCGCCATCGCTTCGGCGATCACCTCGGGGCCGGTCTTCATCGGGCTTTCTTGAGCAATATCATACCAATCAGGCTTTTCATCGACGAAAATCTGCTGCTCGATCCCGAAGCCTTTCGGCAGGTCGAACAATCCGGCGAGGAAAGAGCGCCCGTCGGTTGGCAGGAAGCGATACCAAAGGTTGCTGCCGCAAGTGCGGCAGAAGGCGCGCTCGGCCCAGGGGCTGGAGCGATAGACGGTGATCGCGTCCTCGCCCGTCACCTCGGCGCCCTCGCCTTTCACGCCCGCATAGAACGCCCCGCCCCAACGCTGGCACATCGCGCAATGGCATACATCGACTTCGGCTTGCATGGCGGTGACGGTAATCGTCACCGCACCGCAAAGGCAGTGCCCGGTGATAGGATCGGCCAGCCGTTCCGGCTCATTCGTTGACGTATCGCTCATGGCCAATTCGCGCCCCTGATGTTCAACCCGCAGCCCGGGTCGCTAGCTCGATTCGTTCTTCGCTGCTGCCGATTTGATGCACAATATGGCCCGCGCTTCGATCGTCTCGGGCGCCTCCTTGGCAATCAGCGCCTCGCGCTGGGCGTTGATCTGGGCATATTGCTCACCCTTGCCGAGGGGGATCGCGTAGGCGTTGTGATGCCAAGCGGCGGCCAATACAGACTGACCCGCCCGTTCTTGGTCCACCGGAATGGTGCCAGCAGCGATCAAGTAGGTGTAAGCGCTGATGTCCACAGCGCAGGCGAGGTGCTCTTCGCCGGACATGGCATCAAAGGGCTTTGGCCCGGAGCCTGCAATGTCTGAACACCCGGCCAAGCTCGCGGCTTCGGCCAGCACGGCCACCGCAGCGCAAGGCGCGGCAATCCTCACAGCGGGACGCCGGGTTCCTGTTTGGCGGTGCGGATGGTGAGCGAAGTCTTGACGCTTTCCACGTTGGGCGCGGGCGTCAGCTTGCCGGTCAGGAATTCCTGGAAGCTCTGGAGATCCTTGCTCACGATCTTGAGGATGAAGTCGATCTCGCCATTGAGCATGTGGCACTCGCGCACTTCGGGCAGCGCGCGCATGTGATCCTCGAATTCGCGCAAAGAAGCTTCAGCCTGGCTCTTGAGGCTGACCATCGCAAAGACGGTAATGGCAAAGCCGAGCTTCGAGGGGTCGAGATCGGCGTGATAGCCGCGGATCACCCCGTCCTCCTCGAGCCCGCGCACGCGGCGCAGGCAGGGCGGCGCCGTCAGTCCGACGCGCTGGGCGAGTTCGACATTGGTGACGCGGCCTTCCGCTTGCAGTTCCGACAGCAGACGGCGGTCGATTTCGTCGAGATTGGCCACGTGGCTGAAACTCCCCCCGCGCTGGCAGCCCGCTTGGCGACGGGCGGCGCGCGTGTAACATGATCTAACGAAACACAATGCGCGCCGGACGACCCGCTTGGCTAATATTATTAGGTCTGCCAGCAATTGTCCCGCTTTGCAACGCGCCTTTTGCGTCAGACTGTGACTATCCTCGAGGGGTGATAAGACGGATAGGCTGGCGCGGGCTATCGTCCGATGGCTGGCATTTGCAGTACCGATTCGGACGCTGCCTGCCTGCGAGGAGAATTCTTTGTTTTTTGACGATCGCCTTGCCACCGTGCTGCGCCAGCGCGCCACCGGCGAGGCGAATCTGCGCACGCAGTTCAGGCAATTGCTCGACCTGCTCGGCAAGAACCGCAAGCACGGGCGCGGCGGCGACACGAGCCTGATGGCAGCAGCGTGGCTGCGGATGGAGGCGCTCGGCGAAGCCATCCCCGCACACGACCGGGCGAGGATGATCCGTGAGCCCGGCTGGCGCTTCCGCAGCCCCGATCTCGCCGTTCATCTCGCCGATCACGAGCCCGAGGTGGCGGCAGCTGCCCTCGCCCGGGCCGAGCTGACAGCGGAGGACTGGAACGCGCTGATCCCGCGCGTGCCGGTCCGTGCGCGCGGCTTCTTGCGCCTGCGCCGCGATCTGCCGCTCGACGTCGAGGCGCTGCTGGCGCGGCTGGGCGTGCATGATCGCGGACTTCCGGCCCCTGAGCAGGCGCCCGCGCGCTCTGAACCCGTCACGCCGAACCCTGCCACGGCCGAAGCGCCTTCCGCTTATCTGCGCCCGGTTGCTACGCCTATCCCGCTGCGCCGGACCGCCGCGCCAGCGGCTACCAAGCTCTCTCCCTCACGCGACCGCGACGAGACGGGGCGCACCGAAATTTCCGCGCTGGTCGAACGCATCGCCCAGTTCCGCCGCGAGCGCGGCGACGCACCGCCCGACCTCGAACGCTCCCCCCGCCTTCCGCTGGGGGAACTGCCCGAGCGCGCGAGCCGCGCCCTCACCTCCTTCGCCTTTGCTGCCGATACCGCCGGGCGGATCGCCTGGGCAACGGCCGAGGTCGCGCCAATGGTGGTCGGCACACGCCTCCTCGCGGCATCCTCCGCTAACGGGGATACCGCCGCCCTCGCCCGCTCTTTCGCCCGCCGCCAGCCGATCGCGCGCGGGACAGTCAGCCTCGAGGGCGCGCCGGCCATTGCGGGCGACTGGACCGTCGATGCCGAGCCGCGCTTTAGCGAGGACGGGCACTTCACTGGCTATCTAGGCCGCTTCCGCCGCGTCCTTGATGCCGCATCTGCTACGAGCGGCCCTGAGGCGCGCGAGGCCGACCGAATCCGCCAGCTGCTCCACGAGCTGCGCACGCCCGTTACCGCAGTGCAGGGCTATGCCGAAGTGATCCAGCAGCAGCTCTTCGGCCCCGCCCCGCACGAATATCGCGCGCTCGCCGCTGCGATCGCTGCCGATGCCGCACGGATCCTCTCCGGTTTCGAGGAGCTCGACCGGCTGGCGCGGCTCGAGACCAAGGCGATGACAATTGAGCGGGGCGAGGCAGACTTAGCCGCACTGGTGCGCCGCACCAGCGCCCAGCTTGCCTCCGCGCTCGACGCGCAGGATGCCGGGCTGGCGCTGGCCTTCGCCGAGGCGTCGACACTGCTGATCGCGGTCGACCACGAGGATGCCGAAGCGCTGGTGTGGCGACTCCTCGCTAGCCTCGCTTCGGCCTGCGCACCGGGCGAGCGCATTGCCGTATCGCTCGATCCGCTGATCGGCCCGAGGGGCGCAATTAGCCGTATGGTGTGCGGCCTGCCTGCGCGGCTGGCGGCCGAAGAGCAGCTTTTCGCGGCGACCATCCGCGCGAGCGGGAGCGCGATCAACGCCGGGCTGTTCGGCACCGGCTTTGCCCTGCGCCTCGCCCGCGCCGAGGCCCGCGCCGCAGGCGGTGACCTCAAGCGCGAAGGTAAGGCGCTGGTGTTGACGCTGCCGCTGGTGAGCGAGGGTGCGGGCCTTCCCGGCGCCCTCGGCGGCTAGCCGACTGAACAGGCGGGGGGCCAAGCGGGACATGACCAGGGCATCGATGCTCGACGTGCCGCCGCAGGGGCGCAGCGCCGCCTTTGCCGACGGCTTCGGCCAGCGCGTGCTGCTGACGGTCGATACTGAGGAAGAATTCGACTGGAACGCGCCCTTCCGGCGCGAAGGCTATGGCCTCAGCCACGTAACCGCGATCCCCCGCTTTCAGGCCTTTTGCGAGCGGATCGGCGCGCATCCGGTCTATCTGGTCGACTGGCCGATCGTCCAAGACCGCCAAGCAGTGGAGATCATCGGTGAAGCGGTGCGACGAGGCAGGGCGGAGGTCGGCGTGCAACTCCACCCGTGGGTCAACCCGCCCTTCGAGGAGGAGGTGTCGATGCACAACTCATTCACCGGCAACCTGCCGCCCGCGCTTGAGGCGGCCAAGTTCGAGGCGCTGCGCGATGCAATCGAGGCTGCCTTCGGGGCGGCACCGCTGATCTACCGGGCGGGGCGATATGGTCTAGGCTCGCACACCGCAGCGCTGCTCAAGCAGCACGGCATCCGCGTCGACACCTCGGTGCGCCCACTGTTCGATTACAGCCACCAAGGCGGGCCCGATTACAGCAATCACCCCCTCAGTCCTTACTGGATCGATCCCGAGCGCAGCTTGCTCGAACTGCCGGTAACCAGCGCATATTGGGGCCCGCTGCGGCAATTGGGGCCGATCATCCACCGGGTGCAACGCCATGTTCCGACGTTCTTTTCCGGCTTTTCCAGGTTGCGCCTGCTGGAACGCATTGCGCTGACGCCCGAGGGTGTCTCGGCCGAAGAGGCAATACGGGGGATCGACGTCGCGTTGGCAAGCAAGCTTCCGCTGCTGGTGCTGTCGTTTCACAGCCCGACACTCGCCCCCGGTCACACGCCCTATGCCAAGGATGAGGCCGCGGTCGAGGCGCTATATAGCTGGTTTTCGCAAGTCTACGCGGCGCTCGGCCAGCGCGGGGTGCGCAGCGCCACCATCGCCGAGATCATCGCTGCAGCGGGCGGATGAGCGTATCCGGTTTACACGCTTGTCTCGCTCCGCCGTGCAGAGTAGGGGCTGGCATCGCCCTGCCCTCCAGCGCCCGCGGTGCGGGCCTGTAGCTCAGCGGTTAGAGCTGGCCGCTCATAACGGCTAGGTCGCGGGTTCGAATCCTGCCGGGCCCACCGGGGGCGCGGAAGGGCGGGACGAAAACGTCGGGGAGTAGCGCAGCCTGGTAGCGCATCTGCTTTGGGAGCAGAGGGTCGCAGGTTCGAATCCTGTCTCCCCGACCATTCTTTGCCAGCGACGCAAACTTCGGCATTGCCGAGCTGTCGCGGGGTCTGACGCAGTCCATCATCCAAGCCTTTACAGAGCCCGGCGGTTCCTTGCCGACCGTCGGCCCGGCGCGCGTGCGCCTGCAATTCTGTACGGATGCCCCCGCCACCTGCTAACATGGGTTATGAGGCGCCTTGTTGGGCTCTATACAGCTACCTGGATGGAGAAAAACGGGTGACCAAAGGCGACAAGCGTGACGGGCGGAATCTATCCAAAGCGCAGAAGGCAGGCTCCGAGGTCGCGCCCGAGACTGATCGGCAGGTAACACCGCAATCGCATGGCAATGACGCTGCCGAAGGGGTCGGCGGTGCATTCCCGATCGTCGGCATCGGCATGTCGGCAGGCGGTCTGGAAGTTGCCACCGCCTTCCTTAACGCGATGCCGGCGGACAGCGGCATGGGCTTTGTTATCGTCCAGCACCTTGATCCCACGCGCGGAAGCATGCTCGCCGAAATTCTCAGCCGGGAAACCGCCATGTCTGTCGTGCAGATCGAGGACGGGATGCGTGTCGAGCCCAACCGCGTTCACGTCATTGTGCCTGCAAAAATGCTGCTGATCCGCGACGGCATCCTCCACCTTGTCGAGCCGGATGCGCCGCGCGGTCATCGCCATCCCATCGACAAGTTCTTCAGTGCGCTCGCTCAGGACCAGAAAGCCAAGGCGATTGCGATCGTGCTGTCGGGCGCGGGAAGCAACGGCACGGCGGGCCTCGCGGACATCAAACAGGCCGGCGGCATTTGTATCGCCCAGGACCCCGAAACCGCCCGGTTCGACAGCATGCCGCGTCATGCGATTGCCTCGAACCTTGTCGATCTGGTGCTGGCGCCGGCAGCGATGCCCGAGGCGCTGATGCGCTACGCACGCCATTCCTATGTGCTTGCGCCGCGCCCCGAAATCGAGGCCGAGAACGGGGCGGAGGATGCGTCGATGAAATTGGCGATCGGCCTCGATGATGTCCTCGCCCTGCTGAACGCCCGCGCCGGCCACGATTTCAGCCAGTACAAGCACAACACCCTGTCGCGGCGTGTCCACCGGCGCATGGGTCTCGCGCAGCTGGAAGACTTGGGGGAGTATCTCGACCTGCTCGCCCGGGAACCGGACGAAGCGGCTGCGTTGGTGCAGGATCTTCTGATCCACGTAACGGCGTTCTTCCGGGATGCCGAAGCGTGGGAAGCTCTCGACCAAGAGGTCATCACGCCGCTTGTCCAGAGCGCGCAGACTGGCCAGTCCATCCGCGTGTGGGTGCCGGCTTGCTCGACCGGTGAGGAAGTTTACACGATCGCGATGATCCTGATCGAACGCTGCGAGGCGGCGAACAAGGACATCGCTATCAAGGTGTTCGGGACTGACACAGCGGAGCATCATCTCAGCGAAGCCCGGAAGGCGACGTTCCCGGGCAGCATGATCGAAAGCCTGACCGGCGAGCGGATCGAGCGCTTCTTCGACAAACTCGACGACAATTTTTACCGGGTCAAGCCAGCCCTGCGGGAGAAGGTGATCTTCGCCCCTCAGAATGTATTGAAAGATCCGCCCTACTCGCGAATGGATCTGGTCAGTTGCCGGAACCTTATGATCTACCTCATTCCAGCGGCGCAGGAAAAAGTGCTGTCGCTGGCCCATTTCGCTTTGCGTGAGGGCGGTTACCTGTTTCTTGGCAATGCCGAAACCGTCGGCAAGCGCGAACACATGTTCGAATGCGTGTCCAAACGGTGGCGGATCTACCGCCGCGTCGGGTCAGGCCGGTCACCAATGCTCGAGTTTTCGCAATGGCCAGTCCGCGAAGAACCCGTGCGCGCCGCAGACGCGAAACCAAAGCTTGCCGACATAGCCCTGAAGTCTCTCGCCGAGCGGTTTGCACCCGCGTCTGTGCTGATCGACAAGAATTACCGGGTGCTGCATTTTCATGGATCGACCGACGATTTTCTGACCCAGCCCGCCGGACCGCCGACCTTCGACCTGATCGCCTTGGCGCGCGAGGGGTTGCGCATGACGGTGCGCAATGCGGTCCGCAAGGCCATCGACACGTCCGAAGCCGTGACCCTGCGCAGCGCCGTCAAGGGTGAAGCGAAGAACAGTGTCGTCGTAACCGCCAGTCCGATCCGCGGCACCGGCGATGCCAATTTGATGGTGCTGGTGAGCTTTGCGCGTTCCGAGCCCGTCTTGTTTGACGTGCCGGTTCAGAACGCCGCGCCGGTGCCCACAGATGTGCGCGATATCGAAGAGGAACTGATGTCCGCGCGCGAAGAGATGCGCAACACGGTCGAACGATATGAAACAACCCACGAGGAGCTGACGGCTGCCAACGAGGAAGTGACGAGCATCAACGAGGAATTGCAGGCAACCAACGAAGAGCTGGAATCCTCCAAGGAGGAACTCCAGTCGCTCAATGAGGAGCTCAGCACGATCAACGCGCAACTCGGCCGGAAAATCTCAGAACTTGCCGATGTGACTGACGATCTTCGCAATCTCCTGTCGGGAAGCGATGTCGCAACGATCATTCTTGATGTCGATCTGCGGATCAAATGGTTCAGCCCCACTATCCAATCGCTTTTCCACCTGATCGACAGCGACGTCGGCCGCCCGATCGGTAACTTCACGCAGAAATTCTCCTTCGATGAGCTGCTGGAAACAGCCAAAGCGGCGATCAATGATCTGGCGACCTTCGAAGGCGAAGTTCGCGCCGAAGACGGCCAGTGTCTGCTGTTGCGGGTGATGCCATATAGAACGCAAGATGACCGGATGGCCGGCGCGGTCATGACCTTCGTTGACATTACAGACCTTAAAGCCAAGCAATTGGAGATCAGCGACGCACGCAGCTTCGCCGAGGCGATCGTCGAGACTGTTCGCCATCCGCTTCTGGCTCTCAGCGGCGATCTGCGGGTCCGCTCCGCCAACTCGGCTTTCCACGGAACGTTCGGCCTCAGCCCTGATGAAACCATCGGCCGCCTGATCTACGAATTGGTGGACGGGCAGTGGAATGTCCCGTCGCTACGGACGCTACTGGAACAGCTCATCCCGGAACATCGGCGGATCGACGACTATGAAATAGCGCTCGGCGTGCCGCGGCTCGGATCGCGCATCATGCTGATCAATGCCAGCCGCATCACCGATAGTCATGGCTCGGGCGAACTCGTCCTGCTGGCCATCGAGGATATAACCGAACGGCGCGAAGCGGTGCAGCACCAGGAACTGCTGGTGGGCGAGCTCAGCCACCGCGTGAAGAATACGCTTGCCGTGGTCCAGTCCATCGCAACACAGACGCTTCGGCACAGCAGCTCGTTGGAAACATTTGGCGAAGCTTTCCAGGGGCGATTGCAAGCTTTGGCCCGCGCCAATGATGCAATCCTGGACGGAAGCTGGAAAGGCGTGACATTGAGGCACACCATCCAGCGATCGCTCAGGCCGTTCGCGGTAGAGGGACGGGTCGTGCTCGACGAGGGCCCGGAAATCGACCTGCGCCCGCAAGCCTGTCTCGCGATCACGATGATCCTGCATGAACTTACGACGAATGCCGTCAAATACGGCGCTTTGTCGGTGCCGACAGGCTCTATTGCCATAGCGTGGCGGATCGACGCCCCCGGAAAGGCGCAGAGCATTTCGATTGACTGGCGCGAACGCGGCGGACCTGCGGTTACCCCTCCCTCCCAGCAAGGACAGGGAACCCGGTTTATCGAGCGAAGCATCGCCTATGAACTGGCCGGAGAAGCGGGCATCAGTTTCAACCCTGACGGCTTGCACGCAATTCTCAGCTTTCCATCCGCGACCTCGACCATGCCGAAAAGGTCGCCCGATATCGCAAGCGGGAGAGTATTGCGTGACGGTTAGGAAATCTGCGGCGCTGGCCGGTCTGCGTATTCTCGTTGTGGAAGACGATTACATGGTTGCCCAGCTCCTCACGCTCATGCTCGAGGACTTGGGCTGTGTCGTGATCGGGCCTTTCCCCGACGCGGTCAGCGGTGTCGCAGCAGTCAGGAACAACAATATCGATGGCGCGGTGATTGATGCCAATCTGGGTGGCGGCATGACCAGTGCTCCGGTCGCCGCGGCGCTTAAGGCCGCATCGCTGCCCTTCGTGGTTGCTACCGGCTATGGCGCACTGGCACTGTCAGACGAAGCGCTCGACCGCGCGCCGCGCGTAACGAAGCCGTACAATGAGGCGGAACTCGAGGCGACTGCAATGGCTGCTTTCAGGCGTTCGTTTCCTGCCGTCGAAGGATGAGAGTTGGCTTCGCGACCATTTTTTCGGCTCTTCACCGTCTCGCCTTAGCCGGTCGTCTGCTGCCGGGAACGCCCCAGCGAAAACTGCCTAAAAAAGGTGGCTAACAAAAAAATAACCAATCTTACGTAGAAGTTCGGGGCATGCGACCACATGCTCTTCTTTACACGTCGTTTTCAGCGATCCTCACCCCCGCCATGCTTGCGGGGTTGCTCGTGTCAGCGCCGGCCCAAGCTGGCGGCGTGACCGCCGGAACGCTCATCGAGAACACCGCCGAGGCGACCTACGAGGAGGGCGGCGCACCCCGTAACATCTCGTCCAACACGGTTGTGGTGAAAGTCGACGAGCTGCTCGACGTGACGCTCACCTCGCTCGATCCCGGGCGGTTGACCGCGCGTCCCGGCAATGCCGTACTGACCTTCGAGCTTACCAACCAGGGGAACGGCCCCGAAGCCTTCCGCCTGCTCGCCGATCCGGCAGTGGCCGGCAACGATTTCGATACGACATTTCGTGCCATTGCAATCGATAGCAACGGCAACGGCACCTATGATGATGGTGTCGACCAAATCCTCGGCCAGCCGCAGACCACCCCGGTTATCGCCCAGGATGCTAGGATCACGTTGTTCGTGCTCGTGACCGTGCCGCAGGGCGCCGCCGACGGACAGACCAGCACCGTCGCACTCAGCGCGCAAGCGGTGACCGGCAGCGGCACCCCCGGCACCGTGTTCGACAACGCGGGCGTCGACGGCGGCGATGCGATCGTCGGCACCACCGGCGCACTTGCGACGGCCCGCGGCGTGCTCAGCAATTCGTTTGCCAGCGTCCAGCTTGTCAAATCGGTGGTCCTGCGCGATCCCTTCGGCGGCACCGGAGCGGTACCCGGCACGGTCGCGACCTTCACCATCGAGGCCCGCGTAAGCGGCAGCGGCGAAGTCGCCAACCTAGTTGTCACCGACGCTATTCCGGCCGGCACGACCTACGCACCCGGCACTCTCGCGCTCGACGGATCCGCGCTCAGCGATGCTGTCGATGGCGACGCGGGAAACGCATCCGGCACGAACGGGATCGCCGTCAAGCTCGGCAACGTCGCGGCGGGTACGCGGCGTGCAGTCACTTTCAACGTCACCATCGATTAACATATTCACTCGTCAAACCAATCAGATAAGCAGGGGCAATACTCCATGAAGCCGATCAACAAACTGGTCCTCGCCCTCGCCGCTGCCACAGCGCTGGCGGCACCGGCCATGCCGCTCTTGGCGCAGGCTACCCCCAACCCGGTCGTGCTGTCTGGCGACGTCAAGGCGGTCAAGGCCGTAACAGGCCCGGATGGCAAGGAGCGCACGGAACTGGTCGAGCCGAGCACGATCGTGCCCGGCGATCGCCTGGTTTTCGGCACCGACTATGCCAACAAGGGCGCCGAACCGGTCACCAACTTCGTCGTTACCAACCCGCTGCCCGCCGCAGTCCGGCTCGCGCCGGATGCCGATCCGGCGCTGACCGTGTCGGTTGACGGCGGCAAGACATGGGGCGTGCTAGGCGCGCTCACCGTCTCCAATCCCGACGGGACCACCCGCCCCGCCGCTCAGGCCGATGTGACCCAAGTCCGCTGGGTGCTGACAAGCATCGCGCCCGGCGCATCGGGAAGGCTCACCTATCCAGCCATCATCCGCTGACCCGCGGGAGATAACCGCCACGTTCCGCGGGCGGACACTATCACGCGGGACATACACTCAGGACCAGACCAATGAAGACCACCAAGCAATTGCTGGGTGCAGTGAGCGCGTTTGCGCTCATCGCAATGTCCAGCGCGCCGGCAATGGCCGCAGGGACCAGAGCAGGCAACACCATCACCAACACCGTGTCCGTCAACTACAACGTCGGCGGCGTGGCACAGAATGCGCAGACGGCCAGTGACAGCTTCACCGTCGACCAGCGCGTCAACCTGACCGTCACCAACATCGGCGCCGCGACCAGCGTGTCGCCGAACCAGACGAACCGGGTGCTCGCATTCGACGTAACCAACCTGTCGAACAGCACGGCCGACCTTAATCTCTCGGTTGCGCTGCGCACCGGAAACGCTGCCAATATCAGCAACTTCCGCGTGTTCCGCGATACCAACGGCAACCGCGTGCTCGATGCCGCTGAATTGACCGCCGGGGCGATCACCTTCCTCGACGAAGTCGCTGAAGACGGCGTCGTTGCGGTGCTCGTGGTGTCCGACATCAGCATCAACGCAGTCAACGGCGACAACTTCGACGTCGTGCTGACCGCTGCAGCACATGCGGCCGGCACGACCGGTACGCTAGGAACAAGGCTGGTGGGTTCCACCGTTGCCAACACCTCGGGCATCGACACCGTGCTGTTCGACGGTGCAGGCGTGACGGGCTACGACGCTGCCAATGACGGTGCCTTCTCGGCCCAGGGCCGCTACACGGTTGCAGGCGCGGCGTTGACCGTTGCCAAGACCAGCCGCATCATCAGCGACCCGGTCAACCTGACGACCAATCCCAAGGCGATCCCGGGCGCGACGATTGAATACTGCATCACCGTGGCGAATGCCGCCGGTGCAGCAACCGCGACCAACGTGGCGATCCTCGATGATCTGCCTGCGGACGTCGTCTACAGCACTGTGTTCGGGACCTTCCTGAACGGTAACGCAAGCTGTGCGAGCGGTACTGCTGGCGGTACCTTCGCGGCTGGCGGCGGTGTGGGCGGCCGTGACCGCATCACTGGCTCGCTCAGCGACGTCGCTGCGGGCCAGACCCGCTCGGCGTATTTCCGTGTGACGGTCAGATAAGAAGCTGATCTGAAACGGATCTAGGTCTTGCGTGTAGCCCCCTTCCTGCGGCGCCTTGCGGCAGCATTGCTTGCAGCAGTGCTGTCGTTTGGCGTGTCGCAGGAGGGGGCGATCGCGCAGACCGGTGGCGGCGCTTCAGTGCGCACTATCACCAACATTGCCGAGGCAACCTGGGATGCTGACGGATCGAACCGGCGGGTTACGAGCAACCCGGTCCGTTTCGACGTCAGCACTCTCCCCGCAGCGCCGCCGGCGATCCGCGTATACCGCCGTTCGCCCGGAACAGGCGAGCAGCTCACCTATCTCACCCCGCAATGCGGCCCCGCAACCGGGCCCGTCCAGCTTCTGCGCAGCACGGCTACCGCGAGCACGGGCCCGGCCGGGTCGGCGATGTCCACCGCGAACGTCCAGCTTACCGACAAGCTTCGCGGCGGCGAGCCCCTGTTTTTCGAGATCATCGCGGCGAGCGCCAACCGCAACCGCACCGCGATCGACAGCCTCACCGTGGTGCTGACCAGCGCCGAGGGCGACCACGAGACGATGACGGTGTTCGAAACAGCGCTCGATAGCGGCGTGTTCGTCGGCGTGATCGACACCCAGCGCATCCCTCCGCCGCTGGTGCGGGAGGACTGCCGCCTCAGTGTCGGCACGGATTCGCGGATCACCGTCGCCGCGCTGCGGCCGGACAGCCCGGACGTGCTGATTTCCGCCGATGTGACCGTTCTGGTCGACCCCTTCGGCGTGGTCTTCGACAGCGAGACCGGCGCTCCGGTCGACGGCGCGCGCGTTGCGCTCGTTGATGCCGCGACCGGAGCGCCCGCGACTGTCTTTGCCGAGGACGGGGTGACGTCCTGGCCCTCAAACATGATCTCGGGCCGGCCGGTGACCGACGGCTCGGGCCGCACGGTCAACATGGGCCCGGGCGAGTTCTGGTTCCCGCTGACCACACAGGGCCGCTACCGTCTCGTGGTCACCCCGCCCGCGCCCTACACAGCGCCCTCGGTTGCACCCCGCGAGGTGGTGGCGCGCCTAACCCGGCCCGACGGACGCCCTTACGTGATCCGCGAAGGCTCGTTCGGCGATGCCTTTGTGCTGGACACCCCAGTGCCATTCGAGGTCGACATCCCGGTCGATCAACCCGCGCTCGACCTTGGGCTCACCAAGACCGCCTCGCGTACCCGGGCGGCACCGGGCGACGTGGTGTTCTACACGATCACCATCAGCAACGCCGATCCGGCGCGCATCCGGCGCGCGGTGACGCTCACCGACACGCCCTCGCGCTGGCTGCGGCTTCGCCCCGACACTATCCGCGTGAACGGGCAGCGCCCCGCGCAGGGCGTAACCGTTTCGCCCGACGGGCGCGTGCTGGCCATCGCGCTGGGTGATCTCGCCGCGGGAGACTCCGCACGCGTGACCTACGCGATGACTGTGCGCCCCGACGCGCCTGCGGGCCGCGTGCTGAACGATGCCCTCGCCCGCGATGCGCTCGGTCGCCAGTCGCGCGCCAGCGCCGCAGTCGATCTTGAGCGCGAAGGCATTGCCGACCGCATGACCATCATCGGCCGTATCACCGCAGGCGGCTGCACCCTGCCCGAGCGCCAGCGGCGCGGGATCGCGGGCGTGCGCATCATGCTCGAGGACGGCAGCTTCGCGGTCACCGACGGCGACGGCCGCTATCATTTCGAGGGCGTCGTACCCGGCACCCACGTCGTGCAGGTCTCGCGCATCACCCTGCCCGAAGGCGCAAAGATGGTCGATTGCTCGCGCTCGACCCGCAACGCCCGCAGCGCATCTTCGCGCTTCGCAATCGGCCAGGGCGGCAGCCTCGTGGTCGCCGATTTCCATGCCGTCTGGCCCAATATGCCCGCGGCAGCCGCCATCAAACCGGTGGCTGAGGCACCCAAGACCACGGACGCAGCCGCCACGCTCGGCGCTTCGCCCGCAGCGTCACCTGTGTCGGCCCCGACCGACTACATCGCGCTGGGCGACGGCGAGGATGGCTTCATCGCCCCCGCCGTAGACGCCAACCCCCGCGCGCCCGCGGTCAAGGTCGCGGTCCGCCACCGCGGCGGGCAGAGCGTGCAGCTGTTCGTCGATGGCAAGCGCGCCGACCCGCTCGCCTTCGACGGCGTCCAGAACCCCGACGGCCTGTTCGCCGTCAGCCTGTGGCGCGGGGTGCCGCTGATCAACGAACGCACCTTGCTCGAAGCGCGCATCATCAACTCCTTCGGCGAGGTCTCCAAGACCTTCACCCGCGAGGTCTATTTCACCCGCACCCCTGCCAAGGTCGAATTCCTGCCCGGGCTCTCCAAGCTCGTCGCCGATGGCCGCGCCCGCCCGGTGGTGGCGATCCGCGTGCTCGACCGCAACGGGCGCCCGCTGCGCGAGGGCATCTCGGGCAGCTTCACACTGGGCGCGCCCTACCAGAGCGCCGAGCAGATCGATCGCCAGCAGCTGAACCAGCTCACCGGCATGGCGCCGATGGCCGCGCGCTGGGTGATCGAGGGCAATGATGGCATCGCCAAGATCGAGCTCGCCCCCACGATGGTCAGTGGCTCGCTGCGCCTCGCATTCGCCTTCGATGACGGCGAGATCACGCGCCGCCAGGAGCTTGAAGGCTGGATCGAACCGGGCGCGGTCGAATGGACGGTCGTGGGCCTTGCAGAAGGCACGATCGGCGCGCGCTCGGTGGCGGACAACATGGAACGGGCCGGCCAGTTCGACAGCGATCTGGGCGACAACGCGCGCGTCGCGCTCTATGCCAAGGGCCGGGTGCTGGGCAAATACCTGCTCACCCTCGCCTATGACAGCGCCAAGCAGCGCGAAGACAACCGCGCGCTGGGCGCCATCGATCCGCAGGCCTATTACACCGTGTTCGGCGATGCTTCGGCCCGCCAGTTCGATGCCGCCAGCCGCGAGAAGCTATACGTGCGCATTGAGACCTCGGCTTTTTACGCGCTGTACGGCGACTTCCAGACCGCCTTCAACCAGACCCGCCTCGCCAATTACAACCGCACCGCGACCGGCGTGAAGGGCGAGGCGCGCGTAGGCAACATCAAGGCGCAGGGCTTCGCAGCCAAGATCGCCAGCCGGTTCCAGCGCCAGGAAATCCAGGGCCAGGGCATCACCGGGCCCTACGCGCTCGCCAGCCGCCGCATCCTCGCCAATTCGGAGCGCGTGACCATCGAGGTGCGCGACCGCTTCCGCTCCGAGTTGATCGTATCGGTGCGCGAGCTTGTCCGCTTCAGCGATTACGACATCGATCTGCTGTCCGGAACGATCCGCTTCGCCGCTCCCGTGCTGAGCCGCGATGACAACTTGAACCCGCAGTTCATCGTCATCGAATTCGAGAGCGACGGCGCGGGCGAGGCCGAGCTCAACGCCGGACTGCGCGCCGACTGGACGACCGCGGGCGGCAAGCTGCGCATCGGCGCCAGCGCAATCAGCGATGCGGGCCTCACCGGCCCCGACGGACAGGCGCAGCGCACCGATCTGGGCGCGCTCGACCTGCTTGCCCGCGTCGGCGACAACACCGAAATCCGCGCTGAAATCGGCGTCAGCCGCCGCGAAGGCGATAGCGCGACGGGCTGGCTGGTCGAGGCGCAGCATCAGACCGGCAGCATCGATCTGCTCGCCTATGCGCGCCAGATCGACGCCGAATACGGCATCGGCCAGCAGAACGTGGCTGAACGCGGCCGCCGCAAGGTCGGCGCCGACGGCCGCGTGCTGCTGACCCAGAACCTGAGCTTTGTCGGTAGCGTTTGGCAGGACGAAAGCCTCACCGATACGGTCCGCCGCCGCGCCGCGCAGGGCCAGTTCGTTCTCACTGGCCAGCGCACGGACATGAAGCTCGGCCTCGTCCGTTTCGAAGACCGTCTGGCCGACGGAAGCACCGCCTCCTCGACCGTGCTCGAGGCGGGCGCGACCCAGCGACTGTTCGACAACAGCCTCGAACTTTCAGCCAGCACCGCCATCGCGCTGGACAAGGCGCAAAGCCTCGACCTACCCGCCCGCCACCGCATCGGCGCACGCTATGCGATCACGCAGGACGTGCGGCTGGTTGGGGCCTACGAGATCGCCGACGGCGAAAACCTCAAGTCGCGCCAGCTGCGCGGCGGCATCGAGGTCGCTCCGTGGCAGGGCGGTAAGGTCGTCACCACGCTCGGGCAGGAGACTATCGGCGAAAACGGCAACCGCAGCTTCGCCGCCTTCGGCCTTGCACAGACCTACCAGGTGAGCCCCAGCCTGACCATCGACGCTACGATCGACGGCAATCGCACGCTTGGTGGCAACACTGCCAACGCGCAGCTTGAAGGCGGCATCATCAACCCCGCGCAGCCGCCTGCGAGTGGCGGCCAGCTGACCGGCGGGCTCGCGTTCGAGGACTTCACTGCCGCCACCTTTGGCGCAGCATGGCGTAAGGACCGCTGGAGCATCGCCGGGCGCGGCGAGCTGCGCGACGGCGAGACCGCCGACCGCAAGGGCCTCACCTTTGGCGCGATCCGCCAGCTTGGCGAGGGCAGCCTTGTGGGCTCGGGCGCGACCTGGACCCGCGCCCAGAGTGTCGGCGGCGCGACCACCGAAATACTCGACGCCAGCCTCGCCTTCGCGCACCGTCCCGACGCCTCGCCGCTTGCGATGTTGGGCCGCCTAGAATTCCGCAGCGACCGCGTCACCGGAGCGGTTGCCGGCGAGACGGACGGCGCCGGGCGCACCGCACTGACCGTCGACGGCGATGCCTCCTCGCGCCGCCTAGTGGCGAGCCTTTCGGCTAACCTCTCGCCCCGCGGCGAGGATGACGGGGCCGAAGTGCGCCGTCACGAATTCGCGCTGTTCCTTGGCGCGCGGCATAATCTCGACCAGTTCGAGGGTACCGAGCTCAAGGGCACCTCGGTGCTGGTTGGTGCCGACGGCCGCATCGGCATCGGCGAGCGGTTCGAACTTGGCGCCAGCGCCACAGTGCGCAGCAACCTCAGCGACGAGACGACCAGCTTTGCCTACGGCCCGACTATCGGCTTCGTACCGGTCAAGGGAATGCTGCTGACCGTCGGCTACAACATCGAGGGCTTCCGCGACCGCGATTTCGGCGCGGCGCGCAACACCGACAAGGGCGTGTTCGCCGCCGTGCGGATGACCATCGATGCAGATAGCTTCGGCTTCCTCGGACTGGGGCGCTGATGATGCGGAACCTTAGTCAGAAGCGGTTTGCTAACCGGCTGTTTACCATATTTTCCTATCCCTTCGGGATGTCCGGACTCAGGATCGCAATACGCCGCCTGTTCGCGCTCATGCTGCTGATGGGCGGCATGATGTGGAGCGCCGGGGCGCAGGCGCAGGACTGTGCGCAGGCCGCCAGTCAGGGCACTGCGCCCGCCAGCTGGCAGACCTATTGCTGGCTGAACCTCACCAATTACAACGATGCGACCGCGCGCGGCGCGTCGGGGCAGAACTTGAGCTTCACCCTACCCGACGGATCGATCCTCTCCTTCAACGCGCGGGTCACGGGCACGAGCCCGGCCTACAACGCCGTCACTTCGCCTTCGTGGACCGGATCAGCGGTGGGCAATAGCGCCTTCATCGGCATCCCGGGACGCCCGGTGCTCTATTCGGCGCAGTTGGGCACGAGCTCGATCGCGATCACCAACATCGCCATCGCCCCGCCCGCGGGCGGCGGCGTGACGGTCTATTCCTTCGTCGTCGCCGATGCCGAATCCAGCAATGACAACGAGGCGCTTCGGATGAGCACCAATGGCGGTGCCTGGCAGCTGCTCGATTCGGTGCCGCCGGCCAGCGGATCGACCTTCCCGACGATTGCCGGCGTGGGCAGCAGCAACGTCACCATCGGCGGCGTTGCGGGGACGGTGGGCGCTTACATCCTGGGCAGCAACAGCCCGACCAGCGTGACCGTCGAGACCCAGTCCGGCGGTCTTCAGGGGGTGATGTTCGCGATCCGCTTCGCGACGATCCGGCTCCAGACGCAGATTCTCGGCACACGCGTCAACACGGCCGACCAGTTCCAGTACCAGATCGCGTCGACCACGACCGGAACGTCGATCACCGGCGGGGCGACCAGCGGCGCAGGCAACGGCCCCTTCGCCACCGCCCCGCTCAACATGTCGGCGGGCATTCCGCTCACCCTGCGCGTGAGCATGGCCGCTGGTAGCACCAGCACCCTATCGCAATATGCCGCGATCCTGACCTGCGTGAACAGCGCCGGGGCGACCCGTGGCAGCCTGCCCAGCAATCTCGTCACCACCAGCACCGCCATCGGCCAGCTCGAGTTCGGCGAGTCCCTCGTGTGCACCTATTCGCTGGGTGCCCAACCGCGCCTTCGGTTGCGCAAACTGCTCGGCACGGGAGGGCGCCTGTTCGCGGGCGACCAGTTCACCGTGCGGATCATGAACGGGACGACCGTCACCGCGTCCTCGACCACCACAGGCACGGGTAACACGGTGAACGCGGGGGACACCACCCTTGTTCAGGTGGTGACCGGGCAGAGCTACAGGCCCGACGAGATCGCCGCCGGCACGACCATCCTTGCCAACTACACCGCCGCGATCGCCTGCACCAATGCCACCGCAGGCTCGGCCACGACCTTGCCGACTGCCGTGGGCGGAGCGATCACGCTGCGGCCGGGGGACGCGATCACCTGCGCGATCACCAACACCCGCCGTGCGACCGCCGTGCTGGTCATCGAAAAGACCAGCGCTGTGATTTCCGACCCGGTCAATGGCACTACCAATCCCAAGCTGATCCCCGGTGCGGTCGTCGAATACACGGTCAGCGTCCGCAATGTCGGCACGGGCGCGGTCGATGCGAGTTCGATCGTCATCCTCGACGAGATGCCTGCGGACATGGCCTTCGCCGTGGGAACGCCCGTGACCTTCACCAACGGCACGCCGACGAGCGGGCTCAACACCTTCAACGCCGCGACGATGGTCACCTATTCCTCGGCCGCTGGCGGGGCCGCACCTTACACCTACACGCCAGCCGGCAGCTTCGATGCCAATGTGCGCGGGGTCCGGATCAGGCCGACAGGCACGATGGCCGCGGCGACCAGCGCCACATCCCAGCCGAGCTTCACGATCCGGTTCCGCGCGCAGGTTCGCTAACCCGCCCGCCCCAGGAAAAAAGTCCGGCGGAAGCGCTATCGCTCCCGCCGGACCTTTCATTCCGTATAAAACGCCGAACGGATCAGAAGGTGACGCGCACGCCCGCGGTGTAGCGGCGGCCAAAGCGTTCGTATTCGATCGTCAGGTTATCGGTGAACGGCGTCGGGTTGCCGGTTGCGGTCAGCAGGTTGCCCGGCTCCGAGAAGCGGCGGGCCGGATTGTCGAGCAGGTTCGAGGCATCGGCATAGACCTCGAAGTTGCCGTTGATCGCATAACGCACCGAGGCGTCCAGCTCGTCGTCGGCGGCCCAATACACGTCGCCCGCGTCGGTCAGGTCGTTGGCGATGCCATCAAGCCAATCGCTGCGGTTCTGGTACTGGAGGCGGGCCGAGAAGCCGTATTTCTCGTAATAGGCGCCGATGTTGTAGACGTAATCCGAGGTACCCGGCAGGCGCACCTTGCGCGCCGGGATAGCCGTCGCACCGGTGCCAAAGGCGGGCTTGGTCACTTCGCTATCGTTGAGCGTCACGTTGGCAGTGATGCCGAAGCCGCCCATCCACGCGGGCAGGCCGAGGCTGTCGGTCCACGGCTCGAGCTGGAGCTGGGCTGCCATTTCGATCCCGACGATCCGGCCCCCGCCAGCATTGGTGATGCCCGAGAAGATGTAGTCGGACCGGTCCACGCCGCCGAAGTTCAGCGAATCCGAACCGAAGGTCCGGCGATCGGTGTACAGAACGTCGCGCACGTCGCGGTAGAAGGCGCCGATCGACAAGAAGCCCTGCGGCGCAATGTACCATTCAAGGTAGCTGTCGACACCCCACGAACGCTCGGGCTTCACCGCCGGATTGCCGCCCGAGATCGTCAGGTTGGCATCATTGATCTGCACGTTCGGACGCAGTTGATCGTAGTCCGCGCGCGCTGCGCCGGTGCTGTAGCCGATCCGGAATTTGCCGTTAGGCGACACGTTGTAGTTCACATGCAGGCTCGGGAAGTAGAACGTCTCGGAGCTTTCAGCGGTGATCCCGGTCGCAATGCCGCGGTTTTCAACCTGCTCGACGCGCACGCCGCCAAGGATGCTGCCCCAGTCGTAGCGCAGCGTTCCCATGATGAAGCCGGCGTAGACCGTCTCGCGAACGTTGAAATTGTCAGCGGTCAGGGGAGCGAAGGCGAAGTTGGCGCGCGCGGTGTTGGCCGCAGTGCGCGTCTTTTCGGTGTCGAAGTAACGGAAGGTGTAGCCAAGCGGGATTTTGCCTAAGAACGCCTGATCGAGCGAGAAGGCGTTGAAATCAGGCGCAACACCGATCGTCGTAAATTGCGCTGCGGTGTTCAGCAGGATCTGGTTGTTGACCGAATCCTTGGTACGCTGGTCGTATTGAAAACCAGCCTTGAAAGTCATGTCGCCGCCCAAGAAGGCAGTGTCGTAGGCGACAATCGCGCGGCCGGTATAGGCAACGGTATCATCGACCAGATCGTTCACGCGAAACTCGCCGAGCGGCTTGTTGAAGGTGTCGATCGCAGTCACCGCAGTGCCTGCCTGGAAGCGGGTCGGCGTCGTCGCCAACTGCAGCGTGTTGAAAAGCTGCACCCGCGCGTTGAGCGGATCGGCGAAGTTGTAAGCCACGGTCGGGCGCAGGGTGCGCGTCGAAGGGCTGTTCCAGCGCGCCTCGCCAACCGTCGAGCGGTCATCCTTCGAGCTGGTGTAATTACCCAGCCATTCGAACCGCAGCCCGCTGTCGCCGAAGGTGTGCTTGCCTTCGATGGTGTTGGTGAAGATCGATTGTTCGAATGCGCGCAGGGTCGAGCGCTGGTTGATGTCGACGCCGTAGTTCGTCCCGACCAGCGAGGTGTTGCCGATGCAGATGTCGCCATAGCCGCTGGTGGTCGGCGTGGTGTTAGGAATGATATTGCAAGCAGCCGTGTCGGTGACCAGATCGCCCTGACGGTCATCGAGGTCGAAGATGTAGTTGTCGCGCGCTTCGTCGTCGGTGAAGATGGTGTAGACCGAACGCAGCGAGATCTCGTTGTCGTCATTCGGACGCCAGTCGAGGCGGCCCGAAACCGACCAGTTCTTGCGGTTCAGGCGATAGAGCTTGTTTTCGGTTTCGCGCGCCCAGAAGCGGGTCGCGGCGCCCGGACGGGCGTCCTGCGTTACGCGCTCCCAGTCGATCTCGAAGTTATCGGTGACCATGTTACGTTCGTAATAGCTGCCCGAGAGCAGCACGCCGATCTCGCCGAGGCCGCCGACTTCCCAGCGGTCCGAGACGACGAGGCTGCCCTCATATTCGCGGCGATCGCCAAGCTCGACGATCCCGGCGCCGGCCTTGCCCAGCACTCGAAGGCCCGGATAGTCGAAGGCGGAGCGGGTGATGACGTTGACGTTGCCGGCCACCGTCTCGCCCGGCATGTCAGGGGTGACAGCCTTCGAGACGATGATCTGCGAGGCGATCGCTGAAGGGATCGAATCGAAGCGCGCGTCGCGGCCTTCGGGGCTGACGACGTTGATGCCGTCGAAGCTCAGGGTGGTCCAATAGTTGGGCGCGCCGCGGATCGAGATGTAGCGCGCCTGGCCCTGGTCACGCTCGACCGCAAGGCCGGGCAGACGGCCAACGGCCTGCGCGATGTTCTGGTCGGGCAGCCGGCCCACGGAGTCAGCCGAAAGGACCGAGACGAGGTTGTCCGAATTGCGCTGAACGCGCAGCGCTGCTGCTTCGGATTCCGCGATCGGGCGCTCGCCGGAAACGACGATCTCCTGAGCTTCCTCTTCGGCGGGAGCGGCGTCCTCAGCGAAAGCTACCTGCGGAATGGCGGCGACGGCAGCAAGCATGAGAGCCTTGCGCGAAACGCGCAAAGACAAGGAATTGGGATAGAACAAGGTAGCCCCCTATTGGCTGTGGTTCGTTTCACGAGCCGCTACGAGGGGTCTGTTACGCTTTCTTGACTTGCCTTCCCGAATTAACTTTTGAGGAATTTTACAGTTAGGTGTCACTTACACGACACATCT
>JANNWO010000070.1:0-5860 GCA_031408395.1 Sphingomonadales bacterium
GAGCCGCCCGGGGATCTGCGCGACCAGCGCATTGACCTCGGCAACCTCGCCAGTGCGGCCTTCGCGGCGCGCGAGATATTCGGTCGCAACCGAGATGATCCCCCCGGCGTTGATCACGTAGTCGGGCGCGTAAAGGATGCCGCGCGCGGCAAGCTTGGCGCCGTGTTCCGGGCGGGCGAGCTGGTTGTTCGCGCCGCCAGCGACGATCGCGCAGTCAAGCGCGGCAATGCCGCTATCGTCGAGGATCGCGCCAAGCGCGTTCGGGCTGAAGACGTCGCAGGCGGTCGCCATGATCGCGTCGGAGCCGACAGTCACGCCGCCGAGATCATTCGCCAGCGCAGCAGCACGGGCTGCGTCGATATCGGCCAGCGTCAGCTTCGCGCCGTCCTTGGCCAGAAGCCTGGCAACGCCGCCGCCGACAGAGCCGGTGCCCTGCACGGCAACATGAACGCCTGCCAAGCTATCGCGCCCGAGCTTCTGGCGCACCGCCGCCTTGATGCCGAGATAGATGCCGTAAGCCGTGAACGGGCCGGGATCGCCGCCCGCGCTGCCCTCGCCCGCCACCGGCAAGCCGGAGACATGCGCGGTGCGTTTGGAGACCGCGACCATGTCCGCCTCGGAGATGCCGACATCCTCGGCGGTGACATAGCGTCCGCCCAGAGCCTCGACCGCGTCACCAAAGGCGGCGAGCATTTCGGGGGTCTTGATGCGCTGCTCGTCGGCAAGGATCACGGCCTTGCCGCCGCCCATGGGGAGCCCGGCCATCGCGTTCTTGTAACTCATGCCCCGCGATAGGCGCAGCGCATCGCGCATCGCGCCGGCAGGGTCGCTGTAATGCCAGAAACGGGTTCCGCCCGCGCCGGGGCCCATATGGGTCGAATGGACCGCAATGATCGCCGTCAGCCCGCTCGCCCGGTCGTGGACCAGCTGCACCAGCTCGTGCGCGTCGAAATCGGGCTCGGCCCAGAATGCGGTCATGTCGTCTCCCCTGTGGGGCGCGGTCCTAGACAGCAGCAGCAGGGGGAAAATGGGGCGATCGACGGGGTTTGAACCCGCGACCTCCGGTACCACAAACCGGCGCTCTAACCAACTGAGCTACGATCGCCACACGCCCCTGCCGACAAACCACCTTTCCGGTCGCTGCCAAGCCCGTGCGAGAAGCGCGGCTTTACGCGAGGCAGAAGCACCGTCAAGTGTGCTGGCAAGGGAGGCGCGCCTCTTACACAATCACCCTTTCAAGGGAAGCGAAAACTGTTTTGCGGGAAGACACACGCAACATTGTTTCGCGGACGCGAATTCTTGCCTTGGCGCGTCCGGCTACTATCGTGGGACGTGTCATGACGCCGATCAGCGAATCCATTGCGGCCCGCCTTAGCGCCCGGCCCGGCATGCAGCGCGCGCCTACTCCCAAGGCCGAACTGTTCCAGTACCGGCAACTCGTCGACGAGCGGCTCGCCGCCGAGCTGATCGCGCTGATCGATACGGGCCGCCGCCCCTCGACCATCGCCGACGACAACGGGGACCCCACCTTTCGCACCAGCGAGACCTGCGATCTTGATGCCGCGCTCGCGCCTGTGCAGCGGATCGAGGCGATGATCTCCGACCTGTCGGGCATCGACCCGGCTTACGGCGAGCCGCTGCAGGGCCAGCGCTATGAACAAGGGCAGGAGTTCAAGGCGCACCCCGACTACTTCACCCCGGGGGGGCGCGATTACGAGCGCTACTGCGCACTTTCGGGCAACCGCACGTGGACCTTCATGGTCTACCTCAACGCGGTCACCGCTGGCGGCGCGACGCGGTTCAAGGTGCTGGACAAGACCTTCCAGCCCGAAGCGGGCAAGCTCCTTTGCTGGAACAACCGCCTTGAGGACGGAGCGATCAATCCCGCGACGCTCCACCACGGGATGAAGGTCAGGAAGGGCGTGAAATACGTGATCACCAAGTGGTACCGCGAGCGCGAATGGCGCAGCTGAACGGCTGACACGAAAAAGGCGACCCCGTCAGGCCGCCTTCCTCCTGCGACCCGAAGGCCGCAAACTGGTCCGCGCAGCCTGCAGGCCGCGCAGTCTGTCGCTTGATTACTTCTTAAGGCTGAGCCCACCGAAGCGCTTGTTGAACTGGGCCACACGGCCGCCTTCCGACGCCTGCTGACGACCGCCGGTCCAAGCCGGGTGGCTCAGGGGGTCGATTTCGAGCGACATAGTGGCGCCTTCCTTGCCCCAGGTCGAGCGGGTCTGATATTCGGTACCATCGGTCATCTTGACCGTGATCAGGTGGTATTCGGGGTGACCTTCGGCCTTCATGACGTGATCCTTTTGCAGCGTGGCGCCGGTACCGACCGGCGCTGCTATGAAATGGGAAGCGGGGCGCCTAGTCGGGTTTTCCTTGAAAGGCAACCCCGCCTGCGGCTTGTTTGTGTTCCGCACGCCTCCGGTGCGCGAAATTCTCGCGCCTTCGGCGCTGCGGGCGGGCTGTCGCCCTTATGACGCCCGCGGCGTCGATCCAGCGCTTCCCTTATTTCTTAAGACGAAACTCGGTCGCTTCAGCGACCGCAAGGCCGACCGGCCGCCCGCAGCGACGCGACCGTCAGGTCGTGTGAGCGAGGACAAGCACCCGCGGACGCGGGTGCGCACGCATCAAACCTTATCCACCATCATGGCCGTAAATTCGACCTCGCAGCTCGTCTTGCCCTCGACGCTCGCCACACCCTTGAACTTGTATACGCGGCTGCGCTTCTGGGTGAACTCAACGTGGAGGTCGAGCAGGCAACCAGGGGTAACGGGGCTCCGGAACTTGGCGTTCTCGATCCCCATGAAAATCACCAGCTTACCCGTCCCGGCAAGCTCCATCGTCTCGATCCCGAGAATCCCCGCAGCTTGCGCCAGCGCCTCGATCTGGAGGACGCCTGGCATGATCGGCGCGCCGGGGAAATGGCCCTGAAAGAACTGTTCGTTCATGCTCACGGCCTTGACCGCGTGGATCCGCTCGCCGAGCGTGATCGCCTTCACCCGGTCGACCAGAAGTAGCGGGTAACGATGCGGCAGGGCCTTGAGGATCTTGACGATGTCGTAATCCAGCACCTGCGCCGGCGCGCTACCCGCTTCGCTCATGATCTTGGCTCCGTCAGCTCAGCTTAGCGACCAGCCGGCACGGCCGGATCAGCAGGGGCGGCCTGTTGCTGCTGCGCGGCCTGCTGCTGCTGCAGGTATTGTGCGGCAATAAGACGCTGCTGTATCTGCTGGTAGATCGTCACCGCCTCCTGGGCCGGCTGCCAGTCCGCAGGCGGAACCACGCCGACCGCCGGCACCTTCGCATTGAGCGCAGTGACCACGGCCTGGGTGATGTCGGCTTCCATCGGGGCAAACAGGACCGAGCCCGGATCGATCACGATCTTGATCTGCTGGGCCTTGGTCACTTCCTCCAGCACGGCGCCGAATTGCTGCAGCACCTGCTCGGTGGCGAAAACGCGGCCGCCGTCGATCTGGCCGGTAAGGCCCTGGATGTCCTTCTCGAGGGTCTCCATCTTGGGCAGATCGGGCGACTTGCGCATCACCGCCAGCTCGGCATCGTCAACCTGCTTGTCGCCGTTCTTGTCGTACTTGGCGAGCAGCGCCTGACGCTCCGTCGCCTTGACGCGGCGCAGGTCGATCTGCTGGGCGTAGGTGGTGTCGACCTGTGCATAAGCAGCTTGGAAAGCAGTGGTGCCGATGACCGCGCGGGGAACGTCGACCGTGGCGATCTTCCCTTCGACCTGGGCGTGAGCGGGCATGGCCACAGCGGCAGCCACCATCAGGCCGGCCGGTGCGAGAATCTTGGCAAGACGTGTCATCAGAATTGAGTTCCTACGTTGAAGGTAAAGCGCCGCTCGTCGTCGCCTTCGACCTTGCGGATGGTCTGGGCGAAGTCGATGCGGAACGGACCGAAGGGCGAGTTCCAGTTGACCCCGATCCCGGCAGTGATGCGCGGGGTCGGCGAGTTCCCGACGAAGAATTCAGAGGTGTTTGAGGATTGCTCGATCTGCCGGATGTTGGGCGTGCCGTCTGGCTGAACAGGATCGGTTGTCACAACGCCGGCGGCCGTAAGGAATATTGGCTGGCCCGCGGCGTTGCGAAGCGGGGTGCCCGCCGGGTTGACGTTGAGGACCGGCTGTTCGACCCCCCACAAAGAGCCGACGTCGGCCCAGATCGAAGGCCTCAGGCCCAATTCGCGCGCACCGCTGCCGAGCGGAATTTCGAGCTCAGCGCGGCCGAGGTAATAGTTGCGCCCGCCGATCGCGTCGTCACGCACGCCGCCCTGCTGGCGATCGGTATTGTAGATGATATTGCCGTTCGCATCGACCGTAGGCCGGTTAAATTGGTCGAGCACCGAGAACTGCGTGAGGATGCGCGGCCCCACGCCGCGGATCGCAAAGCCGCGGAACTGCGGTTCGCCCAAGAAGAATCGATCGTTGAGGAATATATCGTCCACCCCCGGACCGGGGCGATCCTTGAGCGGAATGATCGTCCCGCCTTCGGCCAGAACCGAAAAGATGAAGCCAGAATTGCCCACGTTCCAGAACTGCTGCGCGCGCCCGCGGAATCGAACATAACGCACGTCCCCTCCGAGACCGGCGAATTCGCTGCTCAGCGAAATCGTCTTCCCGCGCGAGGGGCGTACACGCGAGTTGAGCGAGTTGTAGTTGAGGCTGAGGCCGACGATCGAACTTAATCGCGTGCCCACGACGTCACAAAGGAAGCGCCCGGCAATGCACTCAGTAACTCCGTCACCGTTGATGTCCCTGAAGAACAGGTTCTGATCGAGCGATACGTCATCGTAGTTGAGCGTGTAGCTGCCGATCAGCGACATGTATTCAGTGAGCGGCACCCCGGCACGTGCCGAAAAGCCGGTCGTCGCCTGCTGGAAGGTCGTTTCACGATTATTGCCGTTAAAATTGAACTGGTTGAAATCGCGGCGGTAGATGTCGATCCCGCCGGAGATGTTGCGATCAAAGATATAGGGGTCGGAGAAGCTGACCTGCGCCGAACGCGAGAACTGCGAGTAGTTGACCGAAAGCCCGATTGTCTGGCCGCGTCCGCGGAAGTTGCGCTGGCGGATCGAGCCGGCAAGGATGAACTGCTCGATCGACGAGAAACCGGCCGAGAACTGCAGCTCGCCGGTCGGATTTTCCTCGACGTTGGCTTCAAGCGTGATGCGGTCCGGCGCGCTGCCTTCGACCTGCTTGACCTCGAAATTCTCCTGGAAATAGGCCAGCGAATTGACGCGCGCATTGGTGCGCTGCACCGTGAGACTGTTGAAGGCGTCGCCTTCCGCAATGCGGAATTCGCGGCGGATGACCTTGTCCTGGGTGAGCGTGTTGCCGTTGATGTCGACCCGCTCGACATAGACGCGCGGCGCTTCGCGCAGCACGAAGGTCACGTTCATCTTGAGGTTTTCGGGGTCGCGCTTGAATCGCGGCTGCACGTCGGCAAAGGCGTAACCGAAGCGGCCGGCAAGCTCGGTGAGCTGCTCGACGGTGTCTTCCACGGTCTTGGCGTTGTAGAAATCGTCCGACTTCATCGGCAGATTGCTGCTCATCGACTCGCTGTCGAAATCGCGCAGCTGGCTGTCGACCTTGACGTCGCCGAAGGTGTAGCGCTCGCCTTCCTCGACCACGTAGGTGATGATGAAATCGCGCTGGTCAGGCGTCAGTTCGGCGACCGCCGAAACGACGCGGAAATCGGCGTAGCCTTCCGTCAGGTAAAACTGGCGCAGCTTCTGCTGGTCGAAGGCCAGACGGTCCGGATCGTAGCTGGTGCTCGAGCTGAAAAAGCTGGTCAGGCGCGCCTGCTTGGTCACCATCTCGCCGCGCAGCGCACCGTCG
>JANNWO010000071.1:0-14907 GCA_031408395.1 Sphingomonadales bacterium
TGGTCACTCGCGCGGGACGGTTAGCAACAGTTTCCCCGGATTGAGCAGATTCGCCGGGTCGAGCGCCTGCTTGACCCGCATCATCACTGCCAGCGCCACCGGATCGTGGAGGCGGGCGAGCTCGCCCACTTTCATTTGCCCGATACCGTGTTCGGCGCTGATCGAGCCGCCCCAGCGGGTGACGAGATCGTGGACCCGTGCGCTCACCGCCTTACCCTCGGCCTCCTCCCATACGCCCCTAACGGCGCCTGCTGGTGCGAGAACATGGAAGTGGACATTGCCATCGCCGAGGTGACCAAAGGCGACCGCGCGGGTGCCAGCGAAGCTCGCCTCGATGTCCGGCACGGCGGCGAGAATGAATTCGGGCATCCGTTCCACTGGCACCGAGATGTCATGCTGCATCGCCGGACCGAGCGCGCGCTCAGCAGCGGAGATGCCGTCGCGCAATTGCCAGAAGGCTTCGGCCTGGCTGTCATTAGCGGCGATCACCGCGTCGGCGACGAGCTCCGCCTCCATTGCTGCGGCCAGCGGGGTCTCCATCGCCTCGCGCAGCGCCGTGCTGTCCTGCGAAGGCGAGACGCATTCGATAAGCGCATTCCACGCATGGCGCTCGGCGAGGGGCGAACGCGCGTGTGGCTGGTGGGCGAGGACAGATTCGAGGCAATGCGCCGGCACCACTTCAAAGCCTTCGAGCGCATCGCCCAGCGCGCGCTCCATGCGGCCGAGCAATGCGCGCGCCTCGACGATCCCGCCAAGCCCGACCCAGGCGGTGGCGCGGCCAGTGGCGGCAGGGAGCAGCCGCAGCGTCGCCGCAGTGACAATCCCGAGCGTCCCTTCCGAACCGATCAGCAACTGCTTCAAGTCGAAGCCGCGATTGTCCTTCTTAAGCGGGGTCATGAGATCCAGCACCTGCCCGTCCGCCAGCACTGCCTCCAGCCCCAGCACCTGCGCGCGCATTGTGCCGTGGCGCAGCACCTGGGTGCCCCCGGCATTGGTGGAAATCAGCCCGCCGATCGTCGCCGAACCCTTGCCGCCAAGCGTGAGGGGGAAGCGCATCCCCGCCGCCTCTGCCGCTTCGTGAAGGGTCTGGAGGATCACCCCGGCCTCGCACACCACTTGGCCATCATCGGCCAAAAGGCTGCGGATGGCGTTCATGCGCCTGAGCGAAAGAATGATTGCATGGCCGCTCGCATCAGGGGTTGCGCCGCCGGCCATTCCGCTGTTGCCGCCCTGTGGGACGATCGGCACGCCATGCGCGCCGCACAGCTTCATAAGCGCGGCGACTTCGGCGGTCGATGCCGGGGAGGCGAGCGCCAGCGCGCGGCCCGTGTAACGCCCGCGCCAGTCTGTCAGCCAGGCGTCCATGCGCTCGGGATCGGTGGTGAGACCGCGGATTCCCAGCAACGTGCTTGCAGCGGCGAGGAAGGTGTCGGCCTCCGATTGGGCGACGGAAGATGGCCGAGGTGGGGCGGTGCGAGTCATTGTTGCCTCCATGCCACAGTTGCGCCCCAATTTACCAATCCTTTGGGCAGCCCCTGTGCGGCAGTTAAGCCACGGTTCAAATGCCGATGCTAGGCCGGAACGCCTGCCCCGCCGACGTCCAGCGCAGCCTTGCGTTCCGACCGATCCTGCTGCCCACGAGGAGATATCTTCCCAGCCCATGCACAGCCTGCTTGCCCTTGCAGCGCCGCTTGCGTTCCTGCTGCCTATGGTGGCGGAAGCGACCGGCGTGTCGGAGGAGAGCAGTCTGGCGGAAGCCTCGGGCGGGCAATGCGCCGCGGCGGCTGCAGCAGGGCAGGGCCCGCCAGTGACTCCGTACCTCAACCCCCTGTCCGCCATGCGCCAGTCCTCGGTGGTCCAGCAGGTGCGGATCGAGCAGCGGGTGGTGATCCGCATCACGCCGCAACCATCCGCCGCGCGCCAGAACCTGCTCGCCGAAATGCCGCAGCGCGCCGCCACGACCCGTTTCGTGGAGCGCGGGAAAGAAAAGTGCGTGCCGCTCGAGGATATCGCGGGCGTGCAGACCGGTAGCGGCAATCGCCTGGTGCTGTTCATGCGGGACCGGCGGATGCTTTCGGTCAACCTCGAAAAATCGTGCCGCGCCCGTGACTTCTACTCGGGATTTTATGTCGAGAAGAGCAAGGATGGGCGCCTGTGCGTGTCGCGCGACAAACTCCAGTCGCGCACCGGCGCGAGCTGCGCGGTCGAGGTGATGCGCGAGCTCGTCGAAGTGCGCAGCTGATTGCCAGCGCCCTCGGGCGCGTTTCCTTGACTTTTGTGGCCATTTGCGGGAAAGGCGTGCCGGTCTGGCACTGTGCTTTCGCGCGCGGCAGACCAGCTAATCCCGGCAGCAACCCTGCCCGCTATTCTCGGACAACACACACCTGATGACTTTCGCCGATCTCGGCCTTTCGCCCGAATTGCTCAAAGCCGTGGAAGACGCGGGCTACACGGTCCCGACCGCGATCCAAGCGCAGGCGATCCCGACCGTGCTGATGATGCGCGACCTTATCGGCATTGCCCAGACAGGCACGGGCAAAACCGCGAGCTTCGTTCTCCCGATGATCGACGTTATGGCGTCGGGCCGCCGCCGCGCGCTGATGCCGCGCTCGCTGATCCTCGAGCCGACACGCGAACTCGCCGCGCAGGTCGCCGAGAACTTCGAAAAGTACGGCAAGAACCACGATCTCAAAATGGCGCTGCTGATCGGCGGCGTGCAGATGGGCGATCAGCTCAAGGCCCTGTCCGACGGTGTTGACGTGCTGATCGCGACGCCGGGCCGCCTCATGGACCTGTTCGAGCGCGGCAAGATCATGCTCAATGGCTGCGAGCTGCTCGTCATCGACGAGGCTGACCGGATGCTCGACATGGGCTTTATTCCCGACATCGAGTTCATCTGCTCCAAGCTTCCTGAGACCCGCCAGACCATGCTGTTCTCTGCGACGATGCCGCCGCCGATCGAGAAGCTGGCCAAGAAGTTCCTGACTAATCCCAAGCGGATCGAGGTGAACCGCGCGGCTTCGACCAATGCCGACATTACCGCCTTCAAGGTGCCTGTGAAGTCGCGGTCGAAGAAGGACACCTTGCGCTGGTTCCTTGAAAACGATCTTGTCGAGAACGCGATCATCTTCGCCAACCGCAAGACGACGGTGCGTGAATTGAACCAGAGCCTTGCCCGCTATGGCTTCCGGTCGAGCGAGATCCACGGCGACATGGATCAGTCAAGCCGGATCAAGGAGCTTGAGCGTTTCAAGGCGGGCGAGGTCAATATCCTCGTCGCCTCGGACGTCGCTGCGCGCGGCCTCGACATCAAGGGCGTCAGCCACGTCTTCAACTTCGACACCCCGTGGCACCCAGACGATTATGTGCACCGCATCGGCCGTACGGGCCGCGCGGGCGCCAAGGGACGGGCCTTCACCTTTGTTTCGGAGGAAGACGCCGAAGCTATCTCCAATGTCGAGAAGCTGACCGGCAGCCCGATCAAGGTGTTCGGCAAGGAAGACCTGCGGGTCGACCTCAGCGAAGTGCTCGCCAAGGCCGAAGCTGCCAAGCCTGCCCGAGCTGATGACGCCGAGGAGCGCGAGGAGCGCCCGGCTAGAAGGCCGCGCCGCGCCCGCGAGGACCGTGAGGAACCCGCTCCGCGTGCCGAGAACCCCGAGCGTAAGGAAAGCGCCGAGCGCAAGCCGCGCCGCGAGCGCGCCCCTGACAGCGCCCCCGACCGCGAAGTCGAGCGTGCGCCCGAGCGTGACGCCGATGCGCCGCGCGAGGATCGCAAGCCGCCCGCCCGCCGACATCATGAGGACGACGAACCGGCCAAGCCCGGCGAGTGGAACGGCCCGGTGCCCGGCTTCCTGGGTCTCTCCGCGCTCTGAAGCCCGCACGATGCAGGAGTTCGAATACGCTGTTACCCTGTTCGGACTGCTCCTCGGCCTCGCGCTGACCGAGGCGCTGGGCGGTCTCGCCCGCGCGCTCAAGTCGCGCCGCCATGTCCGCATCGGCTGGTCGACTGCGCTGCTCGGCATCCTCGTCGCCTGCGACGTTGTCACCTTCTGGGTGTTTGGGTGGCAGATTCGCACGCAGATCACGCCGACCTGGCCGATGATGTTCGTCGGTTTCCTCTTCACCAGCGCTTACTACGTCGCCGCGTCGCTGGTCTTCCCGGAGAGCGCGGAGGAGGATCACGAGGCCCATTTCGCGGCCAATTATCGGCTGGTACTGGGCGGCGTGCTCCTGTGCAACGCAGTGCTGTTTGGCTGGATCGTGTCCCTTGTCGGGCTCGAAAACCTGTTCAGCCTGCGTCAGATCGTCATCAGCTGGTCGCTCTTCCCGGTGTGCTTCGCCGCCATCCTCGTGCGCGACCGCCGCGTGGTGCTGGGCTGCATCGTCTGGCTGATCGCGCTCTACCCGCTGTCGCTGGTCTGGACCTGACACTCGAAGTCGCGGCGAGTTTACGTTTTCTTGGCGTTTGCCCTGCTATGCCGCCCGCGTGATCGAAACCATCGTAGACAACCTCAAGGGCGACATCGCCGGACTTGCGCCGCTGGCGATGCTGTTCGCCGCGCTCGCCATCGCCACCAAGCGCGATGCGATCGTCGGCGCGCTTAGCCGCGCGCGGCCGGAGATCGTCACTAATCTGGCGCTGCTCCTGACCAATGCCGCCATCGTGGTGCCGCTGGTGGGGTTCCCGGTGATGACCGGAATCTCGCTCATCCCGCGTGCCGATGCGCTGGTGTCCTTCTGGGCCTCGCTGCCCGGCGCAGTCTCGGTGATCGCCGGGATCCTGCTTATCGACCTTGCCGCTTATTGGCGCCACCGTGCCGAGCACGCCCGCGCCTTATGGCCGATCCACGCCGTCCATCATGCCGACGAAGCGATGAACTGGCTGAGCGTGCGCCGCAAACACCCGCTCGCCGAGGCACTGGCCATGATCTGCGACAACCTGCTGGTGATCTCGCTCGGCCTCCCGTTCTGGGCGATCGCTGCGGCGCTGCTCCTGCGCGCCTGGTGGGGCTATTTCATCCATGCGGACGTGCCCTGGACGCTGGGCCCGCTCGGCAAGGTGCTGATGTCGCCTTCCGCCCACCGGCTCCATCACATCCGTGACGAGCATCTGATGGGCTATAATTTCGGGAACACTGTCACTCTGTGGGACAAGCTGTTTGGCACCTACAAGGACCCGGCACCCTATGTGGATTGCGAGACGGGCATTGCCGAGGGAACCCGCGATTATCTCGGCGAACTCGCCCGTCCTTTCGAGGCGCGTTACTGGCGTAAGCCTGAAGACCCTGCGGTCGAACAGCCGGCAAACTGACGCCGGCTGAGTCCTACCCCACCACCGTCACAAAGCTGTCGAGCACGCGCTTCTCGCCTGCGTCCTCGAACAAGATGGTGAGCTTGTTACCCTCCTGATCGATTACGCAACCCGAGCCGAACTTGGTGTGGGTGACCATCGCGCCAATCGCGACGTCAGAGCGCGCCGGAGCGGCGAAGCTTGCGGCCGAGCGGGTGTTCTCGCGGATGCGGGCGGGTTTCGTGTCGTAACCTCCGGCGATCGCACGCTGCCAGCCGGGGCCGCGCTGCTGCGCCCGGTCAGGCCGGTCGCGTGCGACGTGGGCGAAGGGGTCTTCCTGCTCACTCCAGTTGGCCCGCCACAGCGAGGCGCCGCCAGTGAGGGTCGTCTCCTGCTCGATATGTTCGTCAGGCAGATCCTCAATGAAGCGCGAGGGGATCGAGCTAGTCCACTGGCCGTAGATCCGGCGGTTGGCGGCGTGAAGGATCGTGCAGTGCCGTCTTGCGCGGGTGATCGCGACATAGGCGAGGCGGCGCTCTTCTTCCAGCGACGCAAGGCCGCCCTCGTCGATCGCGCGCTGTGAGGGGAACACGCCTTCCTCCCAGCCGACGCAGAACACGTTCTCGAACTCAAGCCCCTTGGCGGCGTGGATCGTCATGATGGTCACCGTCTCGCCCGCGTCCGAACGATCGTTGTCCATGACGAGGCTGACATGCTCGAGGACTTCGCCGAGCGTTTCGTATTCCTCCATCGCGCGGGCGAGTTCGGAGAGGTTTTCCGCGCGGCCCGCACTTTCTGGCGAACGGTCGGCGGTGAGCATGGCGCTGTAGCCCGACTCTTCCATCACCAGCCGCAGCAGGTCCGCGGGCGAGAGCGTCTCGGAGGCCTCGCGCCAATAGAGGAACTGGCGCATCAAGCCGCCGATGGTCATCGCGCTGCGCTTGGGCAGCTCGTCGCTGTCGGCGAGTTGCAACGCGGCGGCCGCGAGCGGTAGCCCGGTGCGGCGCGCGTGGCTGTGCATCTGCTCCAGCGCCTTTGCGCCGAGGCCGCGCTTTGGCTGGTTGTGGATCCTCTCGAAGGCGAGGTCGTCCTGCGGCTGGGCGATCAGACGCAGATAGGCGAGTGCATCGCGGATCTCGGCGCGCTCATAGAAGCGGAAGCCTCCGATGATCCGGTAATTGATCCCTATCTGGATGAAGCGATCTTCGAATTCGCGGGTCTGGTACTGCGCTCGCACGAGGATGGCGACCTGGTCGAGCGCCGCGCCCTCGCGCTCCAGCCGCTCGATCGCTTCGCCGACGCGGCGCGCTTCCTCGGGCGCGTCCCACACACCGATGACCTTGACCTTGTCGCCGCCATTGACCTCGGTCCACAGCGTCTTTTCGTGGCGCTGCGAATTCGCGCGGATCAGGCCGGTCGCAGCGCCCAGGATGTGCGGGGTGGAACGGTAGTTCTGCTCAAGCCGGATCACCTCAGTGCCCGGGAAATCCTTCTCGAAGCGCAGGATATTGGCGACTTCAGCCCCGCGCCACGAGTAGATCGACTGATCGTCGTCACCAACCACGCAGATGTTCTTGTGCCCCTGCGCGAGCAGCCTGAGCCACAGATACTGGACCGCATTGGTGTCCTGATACTCGTCGACCATGATGTAGCGGAAGCGGCGCTGGTAATCGGCAAGGATGTCGCGGTGCTGCTTGAGGATGTTCACCATGTGCAGCATCAGGTCGCCGAAGTCGCAGGCGTTGAGCTGCTTCAGCCGCTCCTGATACCGCCCGTAAAGCGCTGCGCCGCGGCCGTTGGCATAGGCCTCGTTCTCGGTCGCATCGAGATCAGCGGGGTTGAGGCCGCGGTTCTTCCAGCGGTCGATCAGCCCGGCAAGCTGACGCGCGGGCCAGCGTTTCTCGTCGAGATCGGCCTCGGTGATCAGCTGCTTCAAAAGGCGCAGCTGATCGTCGGTGTCGATAATCGTGTAGTTGTGCTGCAGGCCGACGAGCTCGGCATGGCGGCGAAGCATCTTGGCGCAGATCGAGTGGAAGGTGCCCAGCCACGGCAGCCCCTCGGCCGCGGGCCCGAGGTGATGCGCGACACGTTCACGCATTTCCTTGGCCGCCTTGTTGGTGAAGGTGACGCACAGGATCTGCGAGGGGTAAGCGCGCCCCGTCGCCACCAGATGCGCGAGCCGCGAGGTGAGCGCGGCGGTCTTGCCCGTGCCCGCGCCCGCAAGCATCAGCACAGGGCCCTCGGTCGCGAGCACGGCGGCACGCTGCGGCGGATTGAGCCGTGCCGCATAGGCGGGAACCGGGGTGGACTCGGTGGGTGAGGGCAGGTGGTTGCTCATTGTCTCTTGCGAACAGGTAGGGAACAATTGCCGCAGGGGCAAGCCGTGAGGCGGCGCGATGCGCACCCTTTGCGGCAGGCGGCATCAACCGCCCGCCGCCTTTCTGCCTCATTTTCCGTTCGGCGGTGGTCGAGGCGGGTCGGCGCGGCGGCGGCGTGGTTGCCACTAAGTCTCATCGCCCCGATACTTCCATTGCCCGGCCAGCAGGGGACTGATCGGTCGGGCAGACGGCGTTCGTGATGCTTGGGTTCAGCAATATTGGAGTTACCCATGCACAAGTCTTCCAAGAATTTCTCTCTCGCCAGTGCGGCCATGGCTTTGGCGCTGGCTCCGACGATGGCCGGGGCGCAGAACGGAACAATGCCCAGCGATGCGCCTCAGAACGCGCCGTCCAGCATGCCCCAGACCGGCCCAATGACAACCCCGCCGACCACCCCGAGACCGGCTCCGTCGAATGGCCCTGAAACGGGTTCTCCGAGCGAGGACGTGGACCCGCGCTCGGCCGACACGGTTGGCACCGCCGAACCGGCAGGTACGCGTTCGAGGATGATTGCACCTGCCGATCAGCAGGCCGCGATCAAGTCGTGGCCAGCCGAGACCCAGTCCTATTACAAGTCGCTGACCACCGAGCGTCAGGACATGTTCTGGTCGCTGACCGACAGCGACAAGATCAGGCTGAGTAAGATGCCAGAAGCCCAGCGCGACGCGGCCTGGACCCAGATCGAAGCGCAGATCGCCCCTACCAAGGGCTAAACTGCGCCGTCACCCTCGGGCGAAGCCGGGTCGGCGGCAATCCTCAGGAGACTGAGTTTGCCCTTGCCGACCCGGCGTTCGGCTTCGATTTCAAGACCTTTGATCGCGACGTCTTCCTTCGCGGAAGTCTCGAGCGCGATCCATGTCTCCGGCCCGATCCAGCCAAGGCGCAGCAGCCGGTCGAGAGCCACTTCGCCCGCGCCTGAATGGTACGGCGGATCGGCCAGAATAAGATCCAGCGGGCGGTTTGCGGCGCGCAGTTGCGTCGCTGATCCCGCTTCGACTCGCGTCTTCGCTTGTGCACCCAGCGCGGTGATATTCGCGCGGATCACATCGAGCGCCGCACGGTCATTCTCCACGAACAGGCAATGCGCCGCCCCGCGCGACAGTGCCTCGAGCCCGAGCGCGCCCGATCCGGCGAACAAGTCGGCGACCTGCAATCCTTCGAAATCCCCGAGCCGGCTGGTCAGCATCGCGAACAGGGTCTCGCGCGCGCGATCGGCGGTCGGGCGGGTTGCATCGCCCTTGGGCGCGGCAAGTTTCCTGCCGCGCAATTCGCCCGCGATGATCCTCATTTGCGCGGTCCGCGCGGCGGCGCGTTGCGTGTGGGGGCGGGGCGTTTGCGCGATCCTGAGCCACCGCCGGATCGCGGCTTGGCAGGGCCATCGCGGTCTTTACGCGGTGCAGCGTCGGGGCCAGCCGAGCCCCTGCGCGGCGCGTTGGTCAGGGTGGCGGAGCCCTTGCGCGGGGCAGTCGCGGGGCCAGCAGGGCCTTTGCGGGGGGGCGACGCCGCGGCGGGGCCTCTGCGCGGCGCGCTTGCCGTTGCATCGGCTTCCTTGCGCGGGGCAGGACGGGCGGACGGGCCTTTGCGTGCTGGCGGGCGGGGAGGCCGCGGGGCCTTGACCGGGGCCGCTATCTCGATCTTCTCGACCTTCTCGGACTTCTTCACCCCGCCGCGCGGGATCGGTGTGCCGGTTATCTCTGAGATGAAGTGCGCAACCGGCTTTCCGGTCAGCTCGACCGCCTGCCCGCGCGGCAGATCGCCGAGGTTGAAGGGTCCGTATCCCGTGCGGATCAGGCGGTTCACCTGGAGCCCGAGATATTCGAGCAACCGGCGCACTTCGCGGTTCTTGCCCTCAGTTATGGTCATCTCGATCCACAGGTTACGCCCCGAACTGCGCTCGAGATTGGCGTCGATCGAGCCATAGCGCACGCCGTCGATCTCGACCCCGTGAATCAGATCCTCGAGCTGCGCCTGCGTCACCACGCCGAAAGCACGCGCGCGGTAAGTGCGCGGCACCTTGGTGGCGGGCAGCTCCATCGTGCGCTTCAGCCCGCCGTCATTGGTGAGCAGCAGCAGCCCTTCGGTGTTGAGGTCCAGCCGCCCCACCGGCATCAGGCGCGCTGTGCCTTGCGGAAGCGCGTTGCGCAGCGCTGTGTAGATCGTCGGACGACCTGCCAGATCGCGCTCGGCGGTGATGAGGCCGGTGGGTTTGTGGAAGGCGAACAATCGAGTGGCCTCGGCAGCAGCAACCGGATTGCCGTCGACCGTTACGCCCTTGAGGCTGGGAAGGATCGTCGCTGCCGTGTCCAGCACCTTGCCGTCGAGCGCCACGCGGCCCTCGGCGATCATCCGCTCAATCTCACGGCGGCTAGCTACGCCTGCGCGGGCGAGTAGCTTGGCGATGCGTTGTCCGTCCGGGCGAGGCCCGGTATCTTGGGCACCCTCGGGGCGGGCTTCGGATTGGGGGGGCAGGGTGGGCATGGCGCGCGCCTAGAGCATTTTATTCAGAAATGCGACCGGCCAAATGCCTTTCAGGGTGCGGCCCGCAAGGCTTCGCTCACGATCTGATCGAAGCGGGCGATCCCGCCTTCGAGCGTGCCGAGCGTGAGGTGCTTGACCGCGCCCGACGCCAGCCCCTGCTGGCCGAGCTCCGCCGCGCGGAAATCCTCCGAGGCGAACACCCCGCCGTCGAGCAGGTTCCAGCTCTTTTCCCAGTGCGCCAGCGCCTTCTCGGTCGCGGGTGCTTCTGGGATCAGCATGAAATCCTCGACCAGCGTCAGGTCGTGCGCCTGCGGCATCAGCACCATCACGTTGACGTAGTCAGGGCTGGGCACGATCACCGTGGCCGGGAGTAGCTGGTAGGCGAAGGTCACTACGCGGCGAAGCTGCGCCATGTCGGTGAGATCGACAGCCGCCATCTCCTCGAGCCTGCCGACCGCCGATCGTTGGTGCGGCCCTATCTGGTCGCCCGCGGTGATACCGTCCTTGAAGAATGGGCCGATCGTCGAAGCGTGGAGCCGGGTGACGTGATAGCTTTCGAGGAACGCATCCATGATGAGCTTCCAGTTGCCCTTCACCGTGTGCAGCTTGCGCCGGAACAGGTGCGCCTTACCGATACCAAATGCGTCGAGATCGCTGCCGAGTTCGCGCGCATGGGTGAAATCGGCGCCCTCCGCAGGGGCGAACCAGATCAGCCCGCCTGCCTCAAGGCTCGGCAGTTCGACGAGGCCGTAGTCAGCCTTCTCCAAGCCCGGGAACGTCTCGGGCCGGGGCAGCGCGAGCAATCCGCCGTCGAGCCGGTAGGTCCACGCGTGGTAGGGACATACGAGCCGCTTGGCGCAGTCCGCTTCGCTCCCCTCGACCAGCCTCGTCCCCCGGTGGCGGCAGACATTAAGGAAGACGTGCGCGAGGCCCTCGGCATCGCGGGTGATCAGCAGCGGGCGGCCGGTCGCATCATGCGGCACTGCCATGCCGGGCTCCGGCAGCAGCGCGGATGGGGCGAGCACCTGGGGCAGGCGGTCGAACAGCGCTGCCTTCTCAGCCGCGAAGTGATCCGGGCAGATGTAATTCGCCGCCGGTATGGTCTGGATGCCCCCTGCGACCTTGGCGCGCCCCTCACGAATCGCCTCGGCAAGCGCGAGTTGGCCGGGCGTGGGGCGCAAGTAATGCTCTTGCCTGCGCATATCTGTTGTCGCGGCGTTCATCGCTCTTTTCTCATCCTCTTATCCGTGCCTAGTGTGGCACGAGTTGGGACGAAGCAAAAGGACAGCGTGCATGAGCGAGACCGTGGCTCCCAAGACAGGCGGCTGGGTTAGCGCGCTGGCACCCTATCTCGAGAAGGAATCGCTCGCCGCATTTTTTCTCGGTGTGTCCTCGGGCTTTCCCTATGCGCTGATCGGAGCGACGCTGACGTCGCGATTGGCGCAGGACGGTATCGACAAGAAAACCGTGACCGCCTTCACGCTGGTATTCCTTGCTTACAACTTCAAGTTCCTGTGGGCGTGGATGATCGACGGGGTGCGGCTGCCGGTGTTGGGGCAGCTGGGCCAGCGCGTCTCGTGGATGTTGCTCACCGGCGTACTGGTGATCGCGGCGGTAGTGAACCTCGCGCTGGTCGATCCGGCGGCGAATATCGGCTGGGTTGCGACTTCGGCGATCCTTGTGGGGATTGCGGGGGCGACCTTCGACATCGTGATCGATGCCTACCGGATCGAAACCTTGAAGCCCGAACAGCTCGGCGTGGGATCGGGGATGACCCAATATGGCTGGCGGATCGGATCGGCGGGAGCGGGCGCGCTAGCGCTGGTTCTGGCGGCGCGGGTGGGGTGGGATGTAGCCTATATGGTCTGCGCCGCCTTCGCGCTTCCCGCGATGCTCACCGCGCTAGTGCTGGGCGAGCCTGCGCGCCGGCAGATCCCGGAGCGGGCGCAGGGGGTCGGCGAGGCTTTGCGGGCCGTATATGGCCCGTTCACCGAGTTCTTCATGCGCAAGGGCGCGGCGCTGGTGCTGTTGTTCATCCTGCTGCACAAGATCGGCGACACGCTTGCCAACCTTATCGTCCGGCTGCTGCTCGACGAAAAAGGCTACTCGAATGACGAGATCGCGCTCTACGATGTAGGCGTAGGGTTCTGGGCGTTCCTGATCGGCATCTTCATCGGCGGCGTGCTCTATTCGCGGCTGGGGATGAAGCGATCGGTGCTTTTGAGCCTGGTGTTGATGGGGGTTTCGAACCTCAGCTTTGCGCTGCTGGCGGCGGTCGACAAGACCAATGTGGGGTTGGCCGCGACCTTCCTGTTCGAGAACGTCGCCAGCGGCATCGGCGGCGTGACTGTGGTGGCCTATTTCGCCGCGCTCACCGACCTGCGCTTCACCGCTTCGCAATATGCCTTGATCTCGGCCGCGGCGAGCATCGTCGGACGGGTGCTGACCGGGACGACAGCGGGCGCGCTGGTCGAAAGCTTCGGCTATGTGAACTTTTATCTGTTCACCACGGTGGCTGCGCTGCCGGGCATTGTCCTGTTCTGGCTGATGATGCGAGCAGGGTTGATCGACGCCTCGATCGGCACGGCGGGGACGGCGGAACCTGAGCCAGAAGGCCGCTAGTCCGGGATTTCGTCATTCAACCTCAGCGCCTCGCCTGCGAGGTAGAGCGATCCGGCGATGAGGATGGGATAATCGTCGTCAGGCAAGCCCAGCAGCGCATCCTCCAGATCGGTTGCGGCCTTGGCATCTGGACCGAAGGCTTCGGGCGGGTGGCAGTCGTGCTCGGGAACGGGGACCACGGTCAGCGAACGAATGCGCTCGCCCAGCGGGTCGATAATCGCGCGCGGGTCCTTGTTGTCGAGCATTCCGATGATGAGGTGCAGAGAATGCTGCTCGTCCGGCAAAGCGTCAGCCATAACTTGACCAGCGCTAGGGTTGTGGCCGCCATCGAGAATAACCTTCGGACTTGAGCGGAGCGCAGTCAGCGGACCTGTTCCAAGCGTTTGCAGGCGCGCGGGCCAGCGCGCGTTCCAGAGGCCTGACGTAATCGCTTCGGTCGAAATCAGACGCCGATTCTGTGACTTAATCATCGCAATGGCGAGGGCAGCGTTGCGTGCCTGATGTGCGCCCGGAATGTTCGGCATCGGGAAATCTCGCTCATCTTCGGAATTGCCGTATTCGAAGAAATAGAGCCGCCCGCCCTCGGCCGAATTGCACACCCAATCGGCCCCGAATTGCGATAGCGGGGCGTCAGCCTGCAGCGCAACATCCCTTATCGCGGCCTGAGATTCCGGCGGATAGAGTGACCCAAGCGTCACCAACGGCACACCGCGCTTCGCAATCCCTGCCTTCTCGAATGCTATCCGCGCCATTGGTTCTTGCGGCACGCCCTCCTCGGGCGCGAGCAGGAAGCGTTCGTGATCGAGGCCCAGCGCCGCAATCCCGCAGGCCGCCAGCGCCTCGGGCTCAAGCACATTGGTCGCATCGAACCGCCCGCCCATGCCGACTTCGACCACGCAGACATCGGCAGGCGTGCGGCTGAAGGCGAGGAAGGCGGCGGCAATGGTGACTTCGAAGAAGCTGGGGCCGAGGTCCTCGCCCGCGTCCAAGACTTCTTCAAGCACGGCCGCCAGTTCCGCGTCCGAGATCAGCTCCCCCGCCAGCCGGATGCGCTCGTTATAGCGCACCAGATGCGGCGAGGTGGTGACGTGGACGCGGTAGCCCCCGGCCTCCAGCATCGCGCGGAGGAAGGCACAGGTCGATCCCTTGCCGTTCGTGCCCGCGACATGGAACACTGGCGGCAGCTTGCGGTGCGGGTTGCCGAGCCGCTCCATGAGCGCGCGGATCGTCTCGAGCCCGAACCGCCCCTGCGGCAGGCTCAGCGCGGCAAGGCGGTCAAGCTGGGCCTGGACGCGGGGGTCGTCCGACCGACCGAAGTCGCGCATGGGTGCGTTACGCCGCCTTCACCGGCTGGAGATAGTCCAGCACCTGCGCCAGCGTCGCCCGCAAGTCGCGTCGATGCACGACCATGTCGACCATGCCGTGCTTGTGCAGATACTCGGCGCGCTGGAAGCCTTCGGGGAGCTGCTCGCGGATCGTGTCCTGGATGACGCGCTGGCCCGCGAAGCCGATCAAAGCTCCGGGTTCCGCAATGTGGATGTCGCCGAGCATCGCGTAACTAGCCGTCACCCCGCCGGTGGTGGGGTCGGTGAGCAGCACGATGTAAGGCAGCCCGGCGTTCTTCAAACGCCGCGTCATCACCGTTGCGCGGGGCATCTGCATCAGGGACAGGATACCCTCCTGCATCCGCGCGCCGCCAGCCGCGGTCACCACGACATAGGCGCAGCGGCGATCGATCGCCTTTTGCGCGCCCTCGCAGAACGCCTTCCCCACGGCCATGCCCATTGAGCCGCCCATGAAGCTGAAGTCCTGCACGCCGACCACCGCAGGGCGGGTATCGATTGTGCCGGAACCGACCACGAAGGCGTCCTCATGCGGGTTCGCGGCGCGCGCGGCCTTGAGGCGGTCGGTGTATTTCTTGGTGTCCTTGAAGCCCAGCGGGTCTTCGGTGACCTTAGGCAGCGGCAGCACCTCAAAGCCGGGGTCGAGCAGCATCCCGAGCCGCGCATCGGCCCCGATGCGGCCGTGATGGTCACACTTCGGGCAGACCGAAAGCTTCTCCTCGTACTCCTGCACGAACAGCATTTCCTGGCAGGACGGGCACTTGATCCACAGATCCTTTTCCGTGGTGGCCTTCTG
>JANNWO010000072.1:0-26892 GCA_031408395.1 Sphingomonadales bacterium
GGAAACCGCGCTCGACCAGTTCACCGTCAACCTCAACATCAAGGCCGAGAACGGCAAGATCGATCCGTTGATCGGGCGCGGGCCGGAGGTTGACCGGACGATCCAGATCCTGTGCCGCCGTTCCAAGAACAATCCGCTCTATGTCGGCGATCCCGGCGTCGGCAAGACCGCGATTGCCGAAGGTCTGGCGCGCAAGATTGTCGAAGGCGACGTGCCCGAGGTGCTGGCCGAAGCGGTGATCTACTCGCTCGACATGGGCGCATTGCTGGCCGGCACGCGCTATCGCGGCGATTTCGAGGAACGCTTGAAGCAGGTCGTCAACGAGCTTGAGGCGATGCCGCACGCGGTGCTGTTCATCGACGAGATCCACACGGTGATCGGCGCAGGCGCGACCAGCGGCGGGGCGATGGACGCCTCGAACCTGCTGAAGCCTGCCTTGTCGTCCGGCGCGATCCGCTGCATCGGCTCGACCACCTACAAGGAGTTCCGCAATCACTTCGAGAAGGACCGCGCACTGCTGCGCCGGTTCCAGAAGATCGACGTGAACGAGCCGACCATCGAGGACACGATCAAGATCCTCAAGGGTCTGCGCACCGCCTTCGAGGATCACCACAAGGTCAAGTACACCCCCGATGCGATCAAGACCGCGGTCGAACTGTCGGCGCGTTACATCAACGACCGCAAGCTGCCCGACAAGGCGATCGACGTGATCGACGAGGTCGGCGCGATGCAGATGCTCGTGCCGCCCAGCCGCCGCAAGAAGGTGATCACCGCGCGCGAGATCGAACTGGTCATCGCGACCATGGCGCGCATTCCTCCCAAGTCGGTCAGCAAGGACGACAAGCGCGCGCTCGAGAACCTCGAACGCGACTTGAAGCACGTCGTCTTCGGGCAGGACGAGGCGATCCACCGCCTCGCCACCGCCATGAAGCTGAGCCGTGCGGGCCTGCGCGATCCGGACAAGCCGATCGGCTCGTTCCTGTTCTCGGGCCCCACCGGCGTCGGCAAGACCGAAGTCGCGCGCCAGCTCGCCACCATCATGGGGATCGAGCTGAAGCGCTTCGACATGTCGGAATACATGGAGCGCCATTCGGTCAGCCGCCTGATCGGCGCGCCTCCGGGCTATGTCGGTTATGATCAGGGTGGGCTGCTCACCGATGCGATCGACCAGAACCCGCATTGCGTGCTGCTGCTCGACGAGATCGAGAAGGCCCACCCCGACCTGTTCAACATCCTGTTGCAGGTGATGGACAACGGGCGCCTCACCGATCACCACGGCAAGACGGTCGACTTCCGCAACGTGGTCCTGATCATGACCACCAATGCGGGCGCCTCCGACATGGCGCGCAGCGGGATCGGCTTTGGCGACGTGTCGAAGGAAGATGCCGGGACCGAAGCGGTGCAGAAGATGTTCACGCCGGAATTCCGCAACCGTCTCGATGCGATCGTGCCCTTCGCCTATCTCGGCAAGAGCATCGTCGCGCGCGTGGTCGACAAGTTCATCCTTCAGCTCGAACTGCAGCTGGCCGACCAGAACGTCCACATCCAGTTCGACAGCGACGCACGAACCTGGCTGGGGGACAAGGGCTACGACAAGCTCTACGGCGCCCGCCCGATGAGCCGCCTGATCCAGGACAAGATCAAGCAACCGCTCGCCGAGGAGCTCTTGTTCGGCAAGCTGTCGGATGGCGGCGAGGTGCATGTCAGTATCAAGGACAACAAGCCGTCCTTCGAGATGACCCCCGCCCCGCCCAAGGTGAAGGCGGCAAAGAAGGTCTCGGCCAAGAAGAAGGCGCAAGAGAAGAAGCCCGAAACCGAAACCGACGAGGGCTAATCGCTTGCAACGTGCGATTATGATGATTGCGGCGGCGGGGATGCTCTTGAGCGCCCCCGCCGCTCCTACGTTGGCCCAGCCAGCGGACCTCACGCCTGAGGCGCTGGCGGCGCATCTCGCCGAAGTCGGCAGCTGGCGCTTCGAAACCAGCGCAAAGGATCGCAAGGGCAAGCCCGTCTGCACCGAGGTCTGGCGCTTCAACGCCGATGGAACGGCCGTTGTCGAAAGCGGCAAAGAACGCGTCACCAACCGGTGGCGCACCGAGCTTTCCGCCGATGGCGACCGTTGGATCTATACCACCTCACTTGCCACCAACGGCGAGCACGATTGCGGCAGCAGCAAGAGCGACCCTTCGAGCTTCCCGCGCGAGGAATCGGGTTTCGTGCTGATGTTCTTCAACAGCGGCATCGCGCTCACCTGCGAGCCTCCCGCCACGGTTAAAGGCCCTGACGGGAAGCCGGTGCGCTTCGTCAGCGACGAAAGCTGCTGGGGCTCGCTGACGCCGCTGCCCAAGGACTGAAGCAGCGGAACACTTGACCCCGCACGCGGGTTGAGCCCCCTATGAGCGCTCCCTTTTCCTGGATCCGGCCCGAGCCGCGCGGCATCCATGTCGTGCCCGCCGACATCTGGGTCGATCCCTCGCGTGCGGTGCCGCGTGCGCTCGTTACGCATGGCCACGCCGACCACGCGCGCGGCGGGCATGGGGAGACCATCGCGACACCTGCGACGCTGGCGATCATGGAACTGCGCTACCAGACCCGTGCCGGGGCGGTGGCGGTTGCTTACGGCGAAAGCATCGCGATCGGCGGCGGGGTCACCGCTTGCTTTCTGCCCGCCGGCCATGTCCTTGGTTCTGCGCAGATCCTGCTTGAGCACGCGGGCGAGCGGGTGATCATCACCGGCGACTACAAGCGCGCGCCCGATCCGACCTGCGCGCCCTTTGCCGTCACCGCCTGCGATATCTTCATCACCGAGGCGACCTTCGGCTTGCCCGTCTTCACCCATCCGCCCATCGCCGAGGAAATCGGCAAATTGCTCGCAGCGCGCGAGGAAAACCCCGATTCCTGCATCCTTGTGGGCGCCTATGCGCTGGGCAAGGCGCAGCGCGTGATCGCCGAGCTGCGCGCCGCCGGACACCACGACACGATCTGGCTGCACGGGGCGATGGAAGCGATGTGCCGGCTGTATGAGGAACACGGCGTAATGCTGGGCGACCTGCGGCTTGTCAGCGACGCGGCCAAGGACCAGATGCGCGGGCAAATCGTGATGGCGCCGCCATCCGCGCTCAATGATCGCTGGAGCCGCCGCTTGCCCGAGCCGATCACGGCGATGGCATCAGGCTGGATGCGGGTGCGGGGACGCGCCCGGCAGCGCGGGGTCGAACTGCCGCTGGTCATCTCCGACCACGCCGACTGGAACGAACTCACGCGCACCATCAAGGAGGTAAACCCGCAGGAGACCTGGATCACCCACGGCCGCGAGGAGGCGCTGCTGCGCTGGTGCGAACTCAATCAGCGCCGCGCCCGCGCGCTGGCGCTGGTCGGCTACGAGGACGAGGATGATTGAGATCCCCGCCCCCGAGCCTATGAACGCAACCAAATGTTTAACTGATCGCGGCGAGGTCCGCAGCGACCTTGGTGAGCATATCGTCGGTGATCATGCCCTGCGAGAAAGGCGCGAGGGCCTTGAGGCTCAGCGCCTTGAACTGTTCGTAGGCGGGATGGCCGTCGATCCCCGGCACGTACTTGTCGAGCACGGCCTTGGTGCGCGCGTCGGCAACCAGTGCCTCGATCGGCGTGTCGAGAGTGAAGGCAGCAGCAGCAGCCGGAGCAGCGGACGCAGCGGTTTGGGCGGCAGCAGGCACCGCGACGGCGGCAATAGCGAGACCAAGAGCGGCAAGCGGAGCAAACTTCATGAAGCGGGTTCCCTTTCGATAAGGCGCTCGGGTTACGCGCCCGGAAAGCCCTCTAGCCGATTTGTATGGCTGCGCAATGAACCGTTGGGCAGCGACTGATGGAGGAATTCGCCGCCCTGCTCGACGCGCTGGTCTACACCGCCAGCCGCAATCGCAAGCTCGCGCTGATGGCTGCCTATCTGCGCGAGGCCCCCGACCCGGACCGCGGCTGGGCGCTCGCCGCGCTGACCGACGGGCTGGATTTCCCCGCGGTCAAATCCTCTACCGTCCGCAATCTGATGATGGAGCGGGTCGATCCGGTGCTGTGGGCCTTGAGCCGCGATTTCGTCGGCGACACGGCCGAAACCGCGAGCCTGCTGTGGCCCGAACCGGAGACGCAAGCGCCCCAGCCCGACCTGACGTTGGCCGAGGTTGTCGAACGGCTTGCGGCGCTTACCCGCGCGACGGCCCCGCGTGAACTGCCCGGGCTGCTCGACCGGCTCGATGCCAAGGGGCGTTACGCGCTGATCAAACTCGCCACCGGGGGGATGCGCGTCGGCGTTTCGGCGCGGCTCGCCAAGACCGCCTTCGCACTGGCCTTCGAGGTTACGGTCGAGGAGGTCGAGGAATACTGGCACGCGCTGGCCCCGCCCTATACCGAGCTGTTCGCATGGGGCGCGGCCGGCGGTCCTGCCCCCGATCTGGAGCACACCCCGCACTTCCGCCCCTTCATGCTGGCCCACCCGCTTGAGGACGGATCGGTGGACTTGGCCGACTACGCTGCCGAGTGGAAGTGGGACGGCATCCGGGTGCAGTTGGTGCGCACGACCGGCACCGACGGGGTGAGCGAGACGCGGGTCTATTCGCGATCGGGCGACGACATCTCGGCGAGCTTCCCCGAACTGCTCAAGGTGCTGCCGATGGACGCGGTGCTTGATGGCGAGCTGCTGGTGCGCGCCAATGTTCAACTGGGGCGCGCGCAGGGCGGAGAAGCGGGCGGCGCGGCGAGCTTCAATGCGCTCCAGCAGCGGCTTGGGAGGAAGACCGTTCCGGGCAAGATGCTCAAGGACTTCCCCGCCTTCGTGCGGCTTTACGATGTGCTGCTGCTGGAAGGGCAGGACTGGCGCGAGCAGCCGTGGAAGTTGCGCCGCGCGACTTTGGAGGGTCTGATGCCGCGGCTGCCGGCGAGCCATTTCGATCTTTCCGCACTGGTCGAGGCCGAGGATTTCGCCGCGCTCGCCCGCATCCGCGACACCGCGCGCGACGAGGCGATCGAGGGCCTGATGCTCAAGCACCGGATGAGCCCCTACGTGGCGGGGCGCAAGGTCGCGCTGTGGTACAAGTGGAAGCGCGATCCGCTGCTGATCGACTGCGTGATGATGTATGCCCAGCGCGGGTCGGGCAAACGCTCGAGCTTCTATTCCGATTACACCTTCGGCTGCTGGAACGGCGATCCGGATGCGGGCGCTGAACTGCTCCCCGTGGGCAAGGCCTATTCGGGCTTCACGGACGAGGAACTGAAAAAGATCGACCGCTTCGTGCGGCAGAACACCCTCAATCGCTTCGGCCCGGTGCGCGAGGTGGAGCGCAAGCTGGTCTTCGAAGTCGCCTTCGATAGCGTCCATACCTCCAAACGCCACAAGTCGGGCCTCGCGATGCGCTTCCCGCGCATCCACCGCATCCGCTGGGACAAGCCCGCGCACGAGGCCGATCGGATCGAGGGGTTGCGAGCGTTGATAAAGGACTAAGCTCCGCCTACCGCACCCGCACATAACGGGAGAGAGAAGCCATGTCCTACGCCACCGCCGCCATCGCCACCTTCGGTCACGTCCTCGGCACGCTCGATCACCTCGTCACCAAGGCCGAAAGCCACGAAAAGGGCGAGGCGCTGCTCGGCGGCCGGCTCGCGCCTGACATGTTTCCGCTCCACACCCAGATCCGCTTCACCATCGACCAGGTCGACACCGCGCTGAACCGCTTGGGCAAGCTTGGCCACCCAAGCGACGACAGCGAAATCACCACATTCGCCGATGCCCACGCCCGCATCGCCGCCGCGCGCGCGCGGGTCGCCGCGACCGATACGGGCACTTGGCCGGGTTCGGCCGAGGAGGTTACTTTCGACCTTCCCAACGGCATGGGCTTCGTCATGCAGGCACACGAATATTGCCGCGACTGGACCGTGCCGCAGGCCTATTTCCACCTGATGAGCGCCTATTCGGTCCTGCGCATGGAGGGTCTGGCGATCGGCAAGATCGATTACGTCGGCTATATGCTGCAATACGCCAAGCAGCCGGCGGCCTGACGCGAACAGAGCGCGAGGGGCCCCGTGCACCGCTACGATCCCGCCCGGCAACGCCTTGCCCTTGGTCTCGCCGGGCTGGCGGGGCTGGTCGATGCGACGGGCTTCGTGGTGGCAGGCGGCTATTTCACCTCCTTCATGTCGGGCAACACCACGCGGATGGGTGTGGAGTTGGCGCAGCGGCCGGTGCTGGCGCTCGCCCCGCTGGGGTTGATCGCGTGCTTTCTGACCGGCGTGATCGGCGGCGCCCTACTTGCCCCGCGCCTCACCGCAGGACGCCGCGAGCCGGTGCTGCTGGGGTTGGTTGCCGTGATGCTGGGTGCCGGAGCGGGATTGCTCGTAGCGGGGCAGGCGATCACCTTTCTGGTTTGCTCGGCGATAGCAATGGGGCTCGCGAACAATGTCTTTGCCCGCGATGGCGAGGTGACCGTCGGGGTCACCTACATGACCGGCGCGCTGGTGCGCTTCGGGCAAGGGGTCGCCGCAAGGCTTGGCCACCGTGAGCTTGCCTCAGCACGCGGCTACGGCTGGTTGTGGAGTGCGCTCGCACTGGGGGCCGCTAGCGGCGGGGCGCTGTGCCTCGTCACGCCGCGACTGGCAGCGGGCGCGGGTTTCGTGGTCGCGCTGATCCTGTGGGGCGCGGCCTTGCTTATCGCGAGGCACAGCGAAGACTAGAGGGGATTCGGCTTGCCGAAGGCGAGCCGCAAGGCCGACTGGCCGCCGCGCCTTATGGCGCGAAAGCCAAGCGCGCGGATGCGCGCGCCGGCGTTTGAGGCTCTTACAAAAGCGCTGCTGCCACCGCCTCCGCATGGGCTTTGGCGTTCTCCGCATAATGCGCGGTGCCGATGCGCATCCCCATGATCGCCGCCTCATCGAGGTCGCGCATTTTGCGCGCCGGCCGCCCGCCCCACAGTTCGCGCGGTTCGATCACCTTGCCCTCGGTCAGCATCGCGCCTGCCGCCAGCATCGCGTCCGAGCCGATCACCGCCTTGTTCATCACGATCGCGCCGAGGCCGACAAAGCCCCGGTCGTGGATGATGCAGCCGTGAACCATCGCCATGTGGCCGATGAGCACGTCGTCACCGATGATCAGCGGCGAGCCATCCGGGTCACCCGGGCGCGGCGGGTCGCAGTGGAGCACGCTCCCGTCCTGCACATTGCTGCGCGCGCCGATGACGATCCGCGAAACGTCCGCGCGCAGCACGCAATTGTACCAGATCGACGAGCCCGCCCCGATCGTCACATCGCCGATGATCGTGCAGCCCGGCGCGATGAAGGCGCTTTCGTGGATTTGCGGGGTCTTGCCGTGGATCGGCACGATGTTGACACCCGGACGCTGGGGGAGGCGGTGCATTTGCGGGCTCCTCAGAAGAAGTTCGACCAGATGATGTGCGGAAGGATCGAGGCGTAGTCGTCCCGCCACACGCTCGGCGCCGGCGGGCCGAGCTTGCGCCACTCGCCGTCCTTGGTGAGCGCGGTGAGCTTGGCCGGATCGCGGGTCATTACCACCCAGTCTGATGCGGCAAGGCCAGATTCGCTGGGGCGGTCGGAGCGGATCGCCGCCAAAAGCCCTTCCTCCTTGGCGAGCGCGGCCAGCACCGGCTCGAGCCTGATGAAGCGGTTGCTGATGTGGATCAGCAGCAGGCCATCATCCGCCAGCGTGCGGAAATAGACGCGGGCCGCCTCCTCGGTCATCAGGTGGAGCGGGATCGCGTCGGACGAGAAGGCATCGACAACCAGAATGTCGTAGCTGTCCTTGGGCAGCGCTTCGAGCTGCAGCCGCGCATCGCCGATGATCGTCGGAGACTTAGGCGCGCAGCGTTCGAGGAAGGTGAACTGGCGCCGCGTCGAATAGGCGAGCACCTCGGGGTCGATCTCGAAGAAGGTCCAGGTCTGGCCGGGCTTGCGATAGCAGGCGAGCGTGCCGACGCCGAGGCCGACCACACCGATCCGCGCCTGCGGGCCGTAGAGCCGCTCGGCCGCGGTGAGCGTCAGGCCGACGCCGGAGGTTTGGCCATAATAGCTGGTCGGCGCGGTCTCCTGCCCGGGCGTCAGGCGCTGGACACCGTGGAGCGTCGTGCCGTGCTGGAGCAGCCGCTCGCGCTGGGGCGTCTCGATGACAGTGTAGATGCCGAAATAGCTGCGGCTGCGTGCGTCCTCGAGGGTCGTCTGCGCCTGCGACATGGCGCCAAGCGCCGCGATCAGCGCGGCGCAGGCGGCGACATAGCTCCACCGCTGCGCCGCGAGCAGCGCCGTCGCCCCGATCAGCAGCACAAAGGCGGCGATGTCCTGCAAACGCCAGTCCGGCGCGGAGTTCAGCTCGGCACGGAACAGCAAGCTGCCGACGAAAACGAGGAACAGCAGCAGGAACACCGCGATGCGAAAGGTTTGCGGCGTCACGAAGAGGCGTCCAAGCCCGCGCGACCAGACCCCGAGCGGCAGCAAGGCTGCGGCGGCGAGGATCAGCAGCGGGTGTTCCCACGTCCAGTCGAACACCAGCGGCGCGATCAGCGCGGTAAAGGCGCCGCCAAGCACGCCGCCCGCCGACATGACGAGGTAGAACTGCGTCAACCGCGCAGGCGCGGGGCGGGTCTCGTACAGCCGCGCGTGGAGCGCGACCGAAACGACGAACAGCATCGCGAGGCTCGCCGCCACCGCGATCATGCTGGTGCCCTTCGACCCGAGCATCGCCAACCCGCCGCCCACCGCGAGCACCACCGGGGCGGCCAGCGTCAGCGCATCGGCGAATCCGCGCCGTTCGGCAAAGGCGATCGAGAACGACAGCAGGTACAGGCCGAGCGGGATCACCCACAGCAACGGCATCGCGAAGATGTCGGTGGTAAGGTGCGTGGTGGTCGACAGCATCAGGCCCGATGGCACTGCGGAGAGCGCCAGCCACAGCGCGATCTGCTTGCCCGAGGGCGCTGCATCCACGCCCTCCGCCGCATCAATAGCAAGCGGAGCGGGCGCCGCCGCACCCCGCCGCGTCAGCGCGGTCAGCGCGACCAGCACCACCAGCACGCCGTAACCCGCCGCCCAGGCCCCGCTCTGCGCACCGATTGGCAGCAGCGGTTCGGCGAGCAGCGGATAGGCGAGCAGCCCGGCAAAGCTCCCGAGGTTGGAGGCGGCGTAGAGCGGATAGGGATCGCCCGCCTTGGGATGCGCGGCAAACCATCCCTGCATCAGCGGAGCCTGCGCCGAGACCACGAAGAACAGCGGGCCGATGGTCAGCAGGAACAGCCACGGCACCCACCACGCCTCGCTCCCGGCGGACGGCGGGGCGATGTCGGGCAGCGCGATCGGCAGGGTCAGCGCGGCGAGCAGCAGCAGCCCGAGGTGGATCGCCGCCTGCCGCGCGACCGACAGCCGCGATAGCGCGTGGGCATAGGCGTAGCCCCCCAGCAAGAGCGCCTGATAGACCAGCATCGCGCTGTTCCACACGTTGGGCGCCCCGCCCAGTCGCGGCAGCGCCATCCGCGCGACCAGCGGCTGGACGAGAAACAGCAGGAAGCTCCCGGTGAGGATGGTGACGGCAAACAGCCAACGCCGCGGCGACGCCGATGCGGGTTCGCCCAAGCTGCCGGCCTTGGCAGCGCCTGACATCATCGCGGGGTTGTCGTTCATCGCAAGGCCTCCCACTGCGCCCGGGTGAGCGCGTACTGGATCGTCGGGTTCTGCTCCGGTGGCATCGCGGGGTCGGTAAAATCAAGGTCGGGCCGGCGCGCCATGCCCAGTTTCTCCATCAGCCGCCAGCTGCCCACATTGGCCTCGCAGGTCAGGGCGACGATCTGCGCAGCGCCGATTGTGGCAAACGCCCAGTCCACCACCGCGCGCATCGCCTCGTGGGCATAGCCCAGCCGCCAGCGGTCCTCGCGCACCAGCCAGCCGATTTCGTGATCCTCGGGATTGGGCGCAAGCGGGCTGGCGACGCGGCGCAGCCCGCAATGGCCGACCATTTCTCCGGTCGCGCGCTCCTCCATGACCATGAAGCCGAAGCCTTCGGCGGCGAAGCTGTCGCGCGCGGCTGCATGCTTGGCGGCGATGACGCCGCGCGGCTGCACCCCGCCCAGATGCTGCATCACTGCGGGCGTGTTGAGCAGCGCCATGTGCAGGTCGAGGTCGTCCTGCGCGATCTGGCGCAGCAACAGGCGCGGCGTGGTCAGCACTGCCGCTGTCATGACGCCCTTTGCCACCCCTCACGGGTGGTCGCATAGGCGATGATCAGCGGGTTCTCCGCATCGAAGTCGGGGCTCGCGAAATCGAGGTCCTCGCGGCGCTCCATCCCGAGCCTCGCCATCAGCCCCCAGCTGGCGGTGTTGCGCGCCACAGTGAGGGCGATCACTTCGTCCGCCCCGAAGCGGCCGAAGGCGAGGTGGAGCGACGCGGCGGCGGCCTCTTTCGCATAGCCCTTGCCCCACGCGTCCTCGCGCAGCCGCCAGCCGACCTCCATCATGCCCTGCGGCCCGCCCGCCTGGTTGGAGCGTTTCAGTCCGCAAAAGCCGAGCAGCGCGCCGTCCTCCTTGCGCTCAACGACCCAGAAGGTGTGGCCAAGATCGACCCGGTAACTCTCCAGCCGCGCCCGCGCCGCCGTTCGCGTGGCATCGTCGGCCACCCCGCCCAGCCAGCGCATGACGGCAGGCCTGTTGGTGACGCGCCAGAACTCCGCCCAGTCCTCGCCGCGCCAGTCGCGCAGCACCAGGCGCGCGGTCTCGTGGCGGAACTCAGGCATCAAGAGCCTCCATCGACCAGACCGTGGTGGGATTGTCGGCTGCCGGATAGTCCGGATCGACATAATCGAACTCAGCCCGCCGCGTGAAGCCGAGCCGCTGCATCATGCGGGTCGAAGCGGCGTTGGAATCGCTGGTTTGGGAGTAGAGCACCGGCAGGCCGAGCGTGCCGAAGGCATATCCGATCACCGCGCGCGCCGCCTCGGTCGCATAGCCCATGCCCCAGTGGCCTTGCGCGAAGGTCCAGCCGATCTCGCGCTGACCTTGCAGTTCCGGCGGGGCGGCAGGCGAGCGAAGGTGGAAGAGGCCGACCCGGCCCATCCGCACCGCGCCATCACGCAGCCACACCGTCCAGCGCTGGTGCCCGCCACTGCCGAAGGCCGCGATATCGGCGGCAAGGCTCTCCGCCACTGCCTCGGGTGAGCGGACCTGGCCGCCGAGATAGCGCAGCACCGCGAGTGTGTTCATGTGCTCGAGCAGCCAAGGCAGATCTTCCGGCACCGGCGGGCGCAGCACCAGCCGCTCGGTCGCAAGCGCGCCGTCAGCCATTGAGCAGGCGCGCGGCGTGGGGGGCGTGATAGGTCAGCACCCCCGAACAGCCGGCGCGCTTGAAGGCGATCAACTTCTCCATCAACAGCGCGTCGCGGTCGCCGATCCCGGCGGCCTGCGCGGCCTCGATCAGCGCGTATTCGCCGCTCACCTGATAGGCGAAGACCGGCACGTCGAAACGCTGCTTCACGCGGTAGATGATGTCGAGATAGGCAAGGCCGGGCTTCACCATCACCGAATCCGCGCCTTCCGCGATGTCGAGCGCGACTTCGCGCATCGCCTCGTCGGCGTTGGCGGGGTCCATCTGGTAGCCCTTCTTGTCGCCCTTGAGCAGACCTCCGCTGCCCACCGCATCGCGGAACGGGCCGTAGAATGCGCTCGCATATTTGGCGGCGTAGGACATGATCTGGACGTTGGGGTGCGCGTTCATCTCCAGCGCCATGCGGATCGCGTGGATGCGGCCGTCCATCATATCCGAAGGCGCGATGATATCCGCGCCCGCGTTGGCCTGATTGACCGCCTGATCGACCAGCATCGCCACGGTCGTGTCATTGACGACATAGCCCGCATCGTTGACCAGCCCGTCCTGCCCGTGGGAGGTATAGGGGTCGAGCGCCACGTCGGTCAGCACGCCAAGGTCGTTGCCGCAAGCGTCCTTGATCGCCCGAATCGCCTGGCACATCAGGTTGTCGGGGTTATGCGCCTCGGCCCCGTCATCGGAGCGCAGGTGCGCGGGCGTGTTGGGGAACAGCGCGACCACCGGGATGCCGAGCGCCACGGCCTCCTTGGCGCGCGCCACGATCCCATCGACCGACCAGCGCGAAACGCCCGGCAGCGTTTTGATCGGATCCTCCACGCCCTGTCCGGAGGTGACGAACAACGGCCAGATCAGGTCGGCGGGGGTGAGCACGGTCTCGCGGTGGAGGGTGCGGCTCCAGCCGTGGGCACGGGTGCGACGCAGGCGGGTGTTGGGAAAGCTTCCGGTCATGGACGCAAGGTTTAGGCGCAATCGCCGCTGCACGACAACACTTGCTTAAAGGGGGCTGGTTACAGCGCCTTCGGGCGAGCCGGCGTCCCAGCCTTGGGCCCAGTCTTTAGCCCAGTCTTTAGCCCAGCCTTTGTCCCAGCCTTGGGCGCCGTGATGTCGACCTTCTCGATCTCGCGCACGGGCTCCTTCACCTCGCCCGGGGCCGGGGCGAGGTCCATCAGCGCCGCGCCGGACTCGACGCCCTTGAGCTTGATGAGCTGGCGGCGGAAGTCGATGAGCTCGGTGCCCGACAGTTCGGAGCGGGTGACGAACGAAACGCTCGACGGGTTCACCATCGCCCCGCCGCGATACATCTCGTAGTGGAGGTGTGGGCCGGTCGAGAGGCCGGTCGATCCGACATAGCCGATCACCTGGCCGCGCCGCACGGTCATGCCTGCGGCCACTGCCATGCGGCTCATGTGGCAATAGCGGGTCGACAGGCCGCCGCCATGTTCGAGCCGCACCGCGATCCCGCAGCCGCCCGCACGGCCCGCGCTGCTCACCTTGGCATCGCTCACCGCGACGATCGGCGTGCCGTATTGTGCCTTGAAGTCGATCCCGGCGTGCATCCGCATATAGCCGAGGATCGGGTGGCGGCGCATCCCGAAGCCCGAGGTCAGTGCCCCCGGTACCGGCGCGAGCAAGCCGCGGCGCTGTTCGCCCACGCCCGAGGCTTCGAAGAACCGCCCGTCGCTGCCCCAGCGCATCAGCTGGGTGCGCGAACTTCCCGCGCGGTCGACACCAGCATAGAGCAGTTGCCCCGCCTGCCGCTCGCCCGTCGCGGCGCGTCGGTAGGAGATGATGACGTCGAACTCGTCGGTCGGGCCGACCTCGCGCTCCATGTCGATCTGCGCATCGAGCGTCTTGAGGTAATCCTGCACCGCGCTCGCCGGGACCCCGGCTGCCCGCATCGAGCGGTAGAGGCTGCTGCCGACCACCCCGCGCACCCGCAGCGGAGTCTCGTCGACGCGGATGATGTTGCGGTTGAGCGCCAAGGGGCCCGAGGGGATCACCGGCGTGCCGTCCGGCAAGGTCTCGCCCACACCCGGCCGGGCCAGTTCGAGCGCGAGGTCAAAGCGCGCGCGGAACGCGAGGCTGTCGAGCGGACGCGGCACGCCCGGCGCAGGGCGCCTGCCGAGGATCAGGTCCATCTGCGTCCCCGAGGCGATATCGCCGACCGCCAACGCCTGTCCGACGAGCGCGGCGGCGCGGTCGATATCCGCCCCCGCCACGCCCGCACGGCGCAGCATCGAGGCGAAGCTGTCGCCCGGCGCAAGGGTCACCACCATCTGGATCTGCGGACGCTCGGGCGCGCTCTTCAGCGGGATCACGGCCTGGGTAGGACCCATGCGCCGGCCGCTATCCGCGCCGAGCGCCAGCGGCAGGATCATCTGGCTGCGCAGTTCGCTCTGGACCTCCTCGCCCTGCGGCATGGCGGGCCGCGCCTCGAGCGGGGTCATGTCGGGCCACAATGCCAGCGCCACTGCGCCGAGGCCGACCATCGTGCCGAGCCCGCGCATCCAGCGGCGGCTGCCGATTTCCTCGGCAAGGTCGGGTGCAAGGTCGAGCTGCGCAAACCAGCGCGAGGCGGCAAGGCGCCACACATCATAGCGTGTCCCCAGCCCGCTCGCCCGCGCGGCGACGTGGCGTTTCACTTCCTCCGCGCGCGTAGGCTGAGCGAGTTTCTGGGAATTGCGCAGATAGGGCGCAAGACCGCGCGCGAATTCGGGATCGACGGGTGCGGGCGGAATGTTCCCCGGGTGCAGAAGCACGAGTTCGCGGCCCGGAGACGGCACGCCGTCCGGTTCGACCCCGTCCCTTTCTTTGCCTTGGTGATCCAACATTGCTGCCCCGAAGTGGTGCCTTGGGAGGCGTTCCGGCCGCTAACCCGGGGTCCCCATGTCGCATTTTGATGCCAGAACAAAGTAAATCCCGCGTTAACCAGCGATCAGCCGCGCCCCTCGTGCGGTAAGATGATGTGCGTAGGGCGGACTGCCCTGACCGCGCGGCCTTGCCCCCCCGCTGCAAGCCTGACAGAACCCTGCAAGTCGTGACCTTGCCCCCATCTTTCCGCCCCAATTTCCGCCAAAGTTCCGGCCCGGCCGACGACGCGCGCGTGCGCGCCGTGCTCGGCCCCACAAACACCGGCAAGACCCACTTGGCGATCGAGCGGATGTGCGGGCATTCGAGCGGCATGATGGGTTTCCCGCTGCGGCTGCTGGCCCGCGAGGTCTATGACCGGGTGCGCGCGATCAAGGGCGACAAGCAGGTGGCGCTGATCACCGGCGAGGAGCGGATTGAACCGCCCGACGCGCGCTATTTCCTCTGCACTGCTGAGGCCATGCCCCGCAGCACCGGCGGGGTCGCCTTCCTTGCCATCGACGAGGCGCAATTGGGCGCCGATCCTGAACGCGGGCATATCTTCACCGACAGGCTGCTCCACGCACGCGGCCGCGAAGAGACGATGATCCTCGGCTCCGCGACATTGGAACCGATGGTCAAGGCGCTGATCCCCAAGGCCGAGATCACCAGCCGCCCGCGCTTCTCCACGCTTTCCCACGCGGGTATCTGCAAGCTTTCGCGGTTGCCGCGCCGCTCGGCCGTGGTCGCCTTCTCGGTCGAGCAGGTTTACGCCATGGCCGAGGCCTTGCGGCGTTTCAGGGGCGGCGCAGCGGTGGTGATGGGCGCGCTCTCGCCGGAAACCCGCAACAAGCAGGTCGCGATGTTCCAGGCGGGCGAGGTCGATTATATCGTCGCCACCGACGCGATCGGCATGGGGCTGAACCTCGATCTCGACCACGTCGCCTTCGCTGCGCTGTCCAAATTCGACGGCAACCGCAAACGCAGGCTCACCCCGGCCGAGATGGCGCAGATCGCGGGCCGCGCGGGGCGGCACCAGCGCGACGGCACATTTGGGACGCTGTCCGGGATGAGCGCCGTTCAGCAGGGCGAACCGCTCGCCTTCACCGACGAGGAAGTCTACGCGATCGAGGAGCACAAGTTCGCGCCCCTCACCCACCTGTTCTGGCGCGATGCCGATCCGCGTTTCGACCGGCTGGAAATGCTGATCGCCGATCTCGAGGCCCGGCCCGATCACGCGGTGCTGAAAGCTGCGCCCGAAGCCATCGACATGGCGGTGCTGCGCCGCCTCGCCTCCGATCCGATTGCCGATACGGTGCGCGGGGCAGGCAGCGTGCGGCGTTTCTGGGAGGCCTGCTCGCTCCCCGATTTCCGCAACCTTGGCGTGGAACAGCACGCGCGCTTCGTCGCGCGGCTGTGGGACGACCTGAGCGGCGGTTATCTCGGCGCGGATTTCGTCGCGGCACGCATCGCCGAGCTTGACCGGATGCAGGGCGACATCGACACGCTGCAAGGGCGGATCGCAGCGATTCGCAGCTGGGCTTACATCTGCCAGCGACCCGACTGGGTGCTGGCGCGAGACGAAATGGCCGCACGCGCACGCGCGGTCGAGGCAAAGCTTTCGGATGCGCTGCACGCGCGGCTGACCGAACGCTTCGTCAACCGGAGGACGACACTCTTGATGAAATCGCTGGGGCAGGACGCGGGCGGCTTGCCCGTCACGCTCGAACCCGATGGCCACCTTACCGTCGAGGGCGAGAGCATCGGGCGGCTGGAAGGCTTCCGCTTCCATGTCGACCCTTCGGCAGGGGTCACTGACCGGCGGATGCTGCTGGCCGCCGGAGAGAAGGCGCTACCTGCGCTGTTGTCTGACCGTGCCGATTGGCTGCTGACGCAGGGTATCGCGGAGCTGGAGATTTCTGGCGGAGCGATCCGTTGGAGCGGTCAAGGGGGGGGCCGCGCGCTCGCCGAGATCAGCTTTCCCGGCCATCCGGGTGCAGGCAATTTCGGCACGCCCCGCCTGGCGCTGACCCGCGATCTTGTGCTGCTGCCCGATGCGGCGAAGGCGAAGCTCGAAGCGGGCCTTGCCGCGTGGCTGGACAAGCAGCTCGAACCGCTCGCACCGCTGCGCAAGCTCGCCGAAGCCGCACGCGATCCCGAGGCGGGGTCGCAGGCGCGCGCACTAGTCATCACGCTGATCGAAGCGCGCGGCGTGATCAGCCGCGAGGATGCAGGACTTGAAAACCTGCCCAAGGAGATGCGTCCCTATCTGCGGAAGCTGGGCGTGACCTTCGGCGCGCTCGACATCTTCGATGCGCCGCTACTCAAGCCCGCGCCGCGCCGCCTGCTGCACGCGCTCGGTCTCGACCTGCGCCCCGTGCAGGAGGCGATGCTGTCGGTCCTGCCTGAGGGAAGTTGGGCCAAGGGGCGCCTGCCCGCGGGCTATCGCTATGCCGGCACGCAGGCGATCCGCGTCGACCTTGCCGAAAAGATCCTGCGCGCCGCCTTCGAAGCGCGGGCGGTGGTGACGGCTGCGCATCCCAAGCAGCGCAATCTCGCCTTCAGGCTCGACCTGTCGCTGGCGGTTTCGGTCGGGCTGGAGGCGGAGAACGCCCGCCGCCTGCTCGGCAGCGCCGGCTTCCGCTGCGACCGCGCGCGCGCGCTGACCGAAGGCGCCTTCGGCCCGCCCGCTCCCGACCGCTGGCACTGGCGCCCGCGCCGACCCGGCGAGAAGGACGAGCGTCGTGATGCTCGTCCTGAGAACCGCAAGGATCGTGGCCAAAAATCAGGAGCGCAACGCGGCAAGGCCAGCCCAAACATGGGGCACCCCGACAAGGCTGCGGACGGAAAGGAACGGCAGGGGCAGGGTTCCCAGACCCCCTCCAGACCCCCTCGTGAGGGCGGTCAGAGGCCTGTTAGACCCGTCCAGACGGCGTCCAAACCCTTGGCTAGACCCCCCGTAGACACCGGCCCGGCGCGTGCTGGCGGCGCTTTCGACAAGCTGGCGGACCTGCTCAAGGGATGAAGCCGGGCTGCGGGGAGGATGCGGGTGGTTCGATCCGGATCGACCGGCTGCTGGTCTATCTCCGCTTCGCCCGCACCCGGTCTGCTGCTCAGGCGCTGATCGATAGCCACGCCTTGCGGCGCAACAGAAAACATGTGCTGCGCGGATCAGAGCCAGCGCGTATCGGAGATGTGCTGACACTGGCGCAGGGCGGCAATGTCAGGGTGATCACCCTCGCCGCGCTCCCCTCGCGCCGCGGGTCGCCCGGGGAGGCGCGTTCGCACTATCGTGAGGTTGACGAAGACGCGCTTGACCGTAAAGGGCAAAACGCCATAGCAACCTCCCCTCTCGAAGCGGGCCATCCGCCCGACGATCCCGAAGACCTTTCGTGAAAGAGCCTCAATGACTTACGTCGTCACCGAAGACTGCATCAAGTGCAAGTACACCGATTGCGTGGAAGTGTGCCCGGTCGACTGTTTCTACGAAGGCGAGAACATGCTGGTGATCAACCCCAGCGAATGCATCGATTGCGGCGTCTGCGAACCCGAATGCCCGGCCGAAGCGATCCTTCCCGATACCGAGGACGGCCTCGAGAAGTGGCTCGAACTCAACACCCAGTATTCGGCGGTGTGGCCCAACATCACCAGCCAAAAGGCTCCGCCGGAAGACGCGGACGCATTCAAGGGTGAAAAAGGCAAATTCGAGAAATACTTCACCGCCGATCCGGGCGACGGCGACTGATTTTGCTGCAGACTTGCGGATATGCAAAGCTCCGCAGACGCGCACAATGAGCGACTCGCAATTTTGTTGCAAGCATGCTATATGAAGCATCAACCGCGCTGGGCCTAGCCCGCGCAGGCGTTGAAAACCAGGAAGGCCCGACACCAGCAACCCCCTAACCGGACGTTCCGCACCCGGCGCTCGCCTCGTGAGGGGCAAGCACGCGCCGCCGGGCAGGTTGTCTCTCTCCTACGTTGCTGGATCGGCCGATTGAAAGGAACTTGCATGGCAAGCACCGCGAACGCATTCACCGTCGGCGATTATGTTGTCTACCCCAAGCATGGCGTCGGCCGGGTAATCGAGCTCCAGAGCGAGGAAATCGCCGGAATGCAGCTCGAACTCTACGTCCTGCGTTTCGAGAAAGAGCGCATGACCCTGCGCGTGCCGGTGGGCAAGGTCGAAGCCATCGGGATGCGCAAGCTGTCGTCCGACAAGACGCTCAGGCAGGCCATGGAAACCCTCAAGGGTAAGCCCAAGGTGAAGCGCACCATGTGGTCGCGCCGCGCCCAGGAATACGAAGCGAAGATCAACTCGGGTGACCTTGTGTCGATCGCCGAAGTGACCCGCGACCTGTTCCGTCCGGAAGACCAGCCCGAGCAGTCCTATTCGGAACGCCAGATCTTCGAAGCCGCCTCCAGCCGGCTCGCCCGCGAACTGGCGGCAATGGAGGAAACCGATGAGCCGGCGGCGCTCGGCAAGATCCTCGACGTGCTGCGTGAACACGCGCCGCAGTATTACGACACGGCTGAAGAAGCCTGATCGGCTCCACCTCGCGCAACAAGAACATCAAGGGCTGCCCCGCGGGGCAGCCCTTTTTGTTTGCACCTCAATGCTTGCGTCCCGGGGCGGGGTGTATTACATCGGCAATACGCCAAGGGAGAAACTCCGCATGACACAAGCCCACTATCCTCGCTTCGCTCCGGCGGCACTGCTCGCGCTGGGCGTCATGCTCGCCGGTTGTGATGGCGCAGATGTCGAGATCAACGGCAAGAAGGGCGTGCCCCTCGCCGAAATCGAGATTGCCGGTCCGCCCCCGTCAGAGATCATCGTCGCATCGGGCGACACGTTGATCGTCACCGAGGGCAACACCTTTGCCATCAAGGTCGAAGGCACTGATACCGACAGCTTGCGCTTCGTGCGCGATTCCGAGGTGATCGCCGTGACCCGCGAAAACGGCTGGTCTGGAGAGAGCAGCGCCATTATCCGCGTCACCATGCCCGCGCCCAGGACGATCGTGATCGGCGGCAGCGGCACGGTCAAGACGCCCTCGCTCGCCAGCACCGCCGATATTAATATCGGCGGCAGCGGCACCGTCGAATTCGGACGCGTTGCGGCCGAGAAGCTCGGCATCAACATCGGCGGCAGCGGGACGGTGAACGGCGCCGGGACCGCCAAGGATCTCGAGATCGTGATCGGCGGCAGCGGCAAGATCATGATGCCGCAGCTCAAGGCCGACAAGGCCGAGGTCACGATCGGCGGCAGCGGCGATGTCGCCTTCGCGTCGGACGGCACGGTCGAAGCCAATATCGGCGGCGCGGGCGACGTGAACGTCACCGGCAACGCCAAGTGCACGCTCCAGTCCTTCGGCTCGGGTGCGCTGACTTGCACGCCTGTGAGCGGCGGGACGAGCGGTGCGAGCGCCGCAATCCCCGCACCCGAGGGCAAGCCCGCAGAATAGCGTTTGCCTTACCGCAAGCTGCGCGCGACATTGTGGGGGCCATGCAAACCCACCGACTCCTGACCCTCGCCCTCACCGCACTCGCCCTGCAAGGCTGCCTCGCCAAGGCCGCCGTCGGGATTGTGACCCTGCCGGTGAGGGCGGTTAGCGCCGGCGTCGATGCCGCGACCACCAGCCAGTCCGAGGCCGACGAGAAGCGCGGGCGAGCAATCCGTCAAAACGAGGAGCGAATCGGCAAGCTCGAACGCGATTACGACAAGCAGATGCAGCGCTGCGCCGACGGCGGTGACGAGGCTTGCGAGAAGGCTCAGGCCATCCGCGCCGAAATGAAGGCGCTGGCCAGCGGCGACCCGGACTAAGCTGCCGCCCGCCGTAGCCGGTCATTGATCGCGCGGCCCACGCCCTTCTCAGGCACCGGAGCGACCGCAATGCGCGGGTGCGGTGCGAGAGCGGCTTCGTGCAGGCAGGCGTAGAGTCGCGCGGCGGCTTCGGCGACATCGCCGCCAGCCGAAAGCGTGCAATCGCCCACGATTGCGCCGAAACCGACCAGGAATTCGTCTGCCTCGGCCTGAGTCGCATCGAGCCGCACCGGCTTGCCCGGCGCGTAGTGGCTGGCTAGCTGGCCCGGAGCCTCAATACGCGCTTCGATGTGCTCGCCGGTTCGCGCATTGGCCTGCCGTTCGTCGATACCATAATCGAAATAGTATCGGTGCAGCGCGTCGCTATCTACTGGACCAGGACGAAGCTCGCGCCAGGTCCCGTCACGCCCGATGGCAAGGATTGTCGATTCCACCCCCTGCGATGTCGGCCCCGCGTCGAGCACCATGTCGATCCGGCCGTCGAGCGAGGCGAGCACGTGTGCTGCGGTGGTCGGACTGATGAAGCCCGAACGGTTGGCCGATGGCGCGGCAAGCGGGAAGTCCACGGCATCCAGCAGCGCCCGCATCACCGGATGCGCCGGACACCGCAGGGCGACCGTGGGCAAACGAGCCGTAACCGCTTGGGCAAGCACCGCATCGTCTTTCTTCGGCAGCACAAGCGTCAGCGGTCCGGGCCAGTGCATCATCGCGGCCAGATCGGCATCGGGCAGCCATTCGGCGTAGCGCTGCGCTTGTTCTTCATCGCGGACATGCACGATCAGCGGGTTGAAGTCCGGCCGGCCCTTCGCGGCGTAGATCTTCGCCACCGCTTCAGCGCTGTCAGCCCGCGCGGCGAGGCCGTAGACCGTCTCGGTCGGCACCGCGACAAGCCCACCCGATTCGAGGATTCGCACCGCTTTGGCGATCCCCGCAGCGTCCGCTAGCACCACTTCCGTAACGTTCTTGCCGCTCATGCTCCGGCGCTATATTCGTTTGCCCGCCCTGCCAAGTGTGCGAGGGCTTTCCCCCTTTTCGAGGACCCGTTCACAGTGACCCCCTTCACCCCGCCGACCGCCGACCAGCTCCTCGCCATCCGCGTCAATGCGGGGATCGAGGAACTCGCGCAGACCGAGCGCTTCGCTCATGCCGAGCCCGATCTGGTCGAGGCCATCGTCGAAGGCGTCGGCCAGTTCGCGGCGGGCGAATTCGCGCCATTGAACCGTATCGGGGACTTGGAAGGCGCGAAGCTCGAGAACGGCGTGGTGCGCTTGCCGGACGGGTTCGACGCAGCCTACCGCGCCTATGTCGAGCAGGGCTGGAACGCGATCGCATCGCCGGCCGCGCATGGCGGTCAGGGCCTGCCCTTCACGCTCGCCTGCAACGTGCTCGAGAACCTCGGCGCGGCGAACATGGCGTTCTCACTGCTGCCGATGCTCTCGGTGGGCGCTATCGAGGCGCTGGAGCATCACGGGAGCAGAGACCAGCAGGCGATGTACCTGCCGAACCTCGTTAGCGGGAAGTGGTCGGGGACGATGAACCTTACCGAGCCCGGCGCCGGGAGCGATGTCGGCGCGCTGCGTTCGACCGCCGAGCCCATCGAAAGCGGTCCCCACGCGGGCAAGTACCGGGTCACGGGCCAGAAGATCTACATCACCTGGGGCGAGCATGAACTTGCCGAGAACATCATCCATCTCGTTCTGGCGCGGCTTCCCGGCGCGCCGGAAGGTTCGCGCGGGATCAGCCTGTTCGTGGTGCCCAAGTATCACGTCAACGACGATGGCTCGCTCGGCCCGCACAATGATGTTCGCTGCGTCAGCCTCGAACACAAGCTGGGCATCAACGCCTCGCCGACCTGCGTGATGAGCTACGGGGACAATGGGACATGCATCGGCGAGCTCGTCGGCTATCCCAACAAGGGCCTCGCCGCGATGTTCACGATGATGAACAATGCGCGCATCAATGTCGGCAATCAGGGCGCGCAGATCGCCGAGCGGGCGACGCAGCAGGCGATGGCCTATGCGCGGGACCGGGTGCAGTCGGCACGTGCGGGCTCGCCCGACAAGAACCCGGTGGCGATCATCGAGCACCCTGACGTGCGCCGCATGATTCTGCGCATGAAGGCGCTCACCGAAGGAAGCCGCGCGCTGCTCTATTACTGCGCGGGGCAGGTCGATCGCGGCAACCTCGGCGACGAAGCGGCCAAGACCCGTTCGGAGATCATCGTACCGCTGCTCAAGGCCTGGGGCACCGACATCGGCGTGGAAGTCGCAGGGCTTGGTATCCAGATCCACGGCGGCATGGGCTTCGTCGAAGACACCGGCGCAGCGCAGCACTGGCGGGATTCGCGGATCGCCCCGATCTACGAGGGCACCAACGGCATTCAGGCCGCCGACCTCGTGACCCGCAAGCTGAGCCTCGGCGGCGGCGAGGCGATGGTCGCGCTGTTCGAGACCATCGCGCGCGAAACCGCCGACGAGTTCGCCCTGTCCGCCCTTGCCCGAGATTGCGCCAATGTCGCGTGCTGGATGCGCGACGACGCCAGCCTCGATGATCGCCTCGCCGGGAGCGTGCCCTTCTGCACCATGGCCGCAGTGACGGTCGCCGGGTGGCAGCTCATGAAGCAGGTCGCCGCCGTCGAGGCTGGCGCGGCGCCCTCGCTTGCGGCGACCAAGCCGGTGACAGCGCGCTTCTTCCTCGACCGCATCGTGCCTGAGGCCGCGGGGCTCAAGGTCGGGGCAGTCGCGGGCGCGGCGCTGCTTTACGCCCTCCCCGCCGAAGCGCTGGTCGGCTGACATGCCACAAAGGGGCGAGTTGGAGCGGATCGCCGCCGCGCTCGAGCGCCTCGCGCCCCCACCTCCCCCGCCAACCGATTGGCTGGGGGCCCCGGCCTATGTCTGGGAGGGGGAGCGGGCGTGCGCTGTTCAGGTGGTTGACGCCCTGCCCATGGAGGCGCTCCGGGGGATCACCGCGCAAAAACAAGCGCTGCGCGACGTGTGCACCCGCCTCGCATCAGGAGCAGCGGCGCATGATGTGCTGTTGTGGGGCGCGCGCGGCATGGGCAAATCGGCGCTGGTGCGCGCCGCTGTCGCCGATGTGCAGCGCAAGCATCCCGGCGCGCTGGCGCTGGTGCAGCTTGCGCCGGGCACTCTCCCGACATTTCCCGCGCTGATCGCCGAGTTGGCGCAGCAGGGCCGCGCATTCCTGCTGTTCATCGACGATCTCGGCTTTGGCGCGGACGGGCGCGCGGAGATGCTCGCGCTGAGAAGCCTGCTCGACGGCGGTGTCGCCCCGCGCCCTGCGCATATCCGCCTCGCGGTCACCGCCAACCGCCGCTCCATCGTCGAACGCGAGGACATCTCCGGCAGCCTGCACGAACGTGACGAGCGTGACGATGCACTGGCGCTGGCGGATCGCTTCGGGCTGACGCTGGGCTTCCACCCGGCTGACAAGGACACCTACCTCGCGATCCTCACCGGCTACACCGCCCCGCTGGGCCTGAACTTCGACGCCGAGGAGGCGATGGCCTTTGCCATCCAGCGCGGCAACCGATCAGGCCGCACCGCGCTGCAATTCGCCACCGAACTGGCGGGGCGCGCGGGCATCCGCCTTTAGTTGATCTGCTGCCCCGCCTGCTTGCGCAGGTAATCGGCCTCGAACTGTTCGCGCGGGTCCTTGAGCTGGGGCGTGGGGAGCGACTTGCCTTGCAGGCGCCCGATCGCCGGGGCCGGGGTCGCAGAGGGTGAGCGCACCCGCCAGATGATCCCTGCGGTATCGTCCGACACCAGCAATGCGCCGTCACCCGCCCATTCGACCCAGGTCGGACGGCCGCGCGTCGTCCCGTCGGCGTTGAGGAAGGCGGTCAGCACCGGCTTGGGCTTGCCGACCGGATTGCCGAGATCGTCGAAGTCGACAAACACCACGTCATAGCCCGAAGGCGGCTTGCGATTCCACGAGCCATGCCGCGCGATAAAGGCCCCGCCCGCAAAGCCGGTGCCCATGCGGTCGCCGCCCTTCGAGAACACCATGCCCAGCGCCGCCACGTGGGGGCCGAGCGCGAATTCTGGCTTGCGGACATATTCCATCAGGAAGCGCGGCATCGGCGCCTCCACCCGGCGGTCGATATTGGTGCGGTAATAGACCCAGGGCCAACCGTATTGGGCGCCGATCGGCACGTTGGTGAGGTAGTCGGGCACGAGGTCCGAGCCGAGCATGTCGCGCTCATTCACCGTGGTCCACAACTCGCCCGACCAGGGGCTGAAATCGAGACCGTTGGGGTTGCGCAGGCCGGCGCCGAACTGGCGCGGGCGGCCCGATGCGAGATCGACCTCCCAGATCATCGCCCGACCTTGCTCGATTCCCATGCCGGATTCGCCGATATTGCTGACCGAGCCGACCGCCACATACATCTTTGCGCCATCGGGAGAGATCTCGAGGTTGCGCATCCAGTGCCCGCCGCCCGGCGCGAGGTCCATCAGCTTGCGGGGGCTTCCCGTCACCGCGTCGCTACCGAGCGCATATGGGAAGGCCTGCAAGGCGTTATGGTTGGCGACGTAGAGCGTGCCATCCTTCCACGCCATGCCCGAGGGCGAATCCAGCCCCTTTGCGAGGATCACCTTGCGCGTTTCGGCTGTCCCGTTGCCGTCCGCATCGCGCAAGAGGACGATCTGGTTGGGAGAATTGCCGGTTGCCCCCGCCTCGCTCAGCAGCATTTCGGCGACCCAGCCCTTGATCGCGTCCATGATCCCGCCGCCGGCGTTATCGACCTTGGGCGCGCGAGTCAGGGCGACCAGCACGTCGCCGTTGGGGAGCGTGAACAGCGTGCGCGGGTGTTCGAGCCCTTCGGCAAAGCGCGCCACCTCCAGCCCCGCGGCCGCAGTCGGGGCCTCGCCGGCCTTCCATCCCACCGGCTTGGCGACCTGCACCGTCGGGACGGTCTGCGCGTCGCCTTCCTGCAACACCGGATCGGTCCCGGCGACCTCCTCGACCGAAAGATCGGCCTTGTCGCCGCGGCTGAGATACCAGAACGCGCCCCCGGCGATGACGAGAAGCACAGCGAGGACGATTGCGATTTTGCGGAAAATAGCCATGTGAGGCGGGATAGAGCCGGGCCGCGCTTGCGGCAACCACGAACCTCTGGCGCCAAGCGAAGAAAGGCTAGCCTCCCGTGTACGATTTCAAGCCCGCCGAGCCGCTCGCCCCTGAAGAACTCCACCGTGATCTACTCAGCGCGGCAGAGGCGTTGACCTCTGGTGAGCCGGACGCCGTCGCCAATATGGCCAATGTCGCGGCATTGCTGTGGGAGTTGCTACCCGACCTCAACTGGGCGGGCTTCTATCGCGTCGCGCCCGCCAAAGACGGCGGGGCGGATGAGCTGGTGCTCGGGCCCTTCGTGGGGCGCCCGGCCTGCATCCGGATCCCGTTCGGCACGGGCGTGTGCGGAGCGGCGGCGGAAAGTCGCGCCACGCAACTTGTGGCCGACGTCCACACCTTCCCCGGACACATCACCTGCGACGCGGCGAGCGCCAGCGAACTCGTGGTGCCGGTGCTGCGCAACGGCGCGGTGATCGCGGTGATCGATCTCGACAGCCCCTCGCCTGCCCGCTTCAGCGAGGCAGACGCGGCGGGGGTGGAGGCACTTGCGGCGCTGCTCTCCAACCGCATTTAACCTCCTCCCGCTCCCTCGACCTTCCCGAAACGGGACAAGGGCGAGACCGCGGCTTGGGCGCGCGCCCGACTCGATGGTAAGCTTTTGCTAACCATCAGCTCATCCGGCTGACTCGAGGGGGATTTGCATGTCCAAGCGTCTATCGATTCTGCCACTCGCCGCGCTTGCGCTGGCCGTTCCTGCCCTCGCGCAGGCGCAGAACTACAGCGACTTGCCGCCGCTTACACCCCCAACTCTTACGGCGATGAGCCCGGCCGAGCAGCGCGCCCTCCCCTCCGACATGCGCACCGCGCCGATGACGGCCCGCACCGATGAGACAGTGACGGTGGTGAACGGGGTCGAAACGATCACCCGAACCCGCCGCATCGACGCGCCCCGCCCTTCGGCAGCGGTTCCGGCCCAGACCTACGCGCCCAGCTACACGCAAGGCTACGCACCGATGCCCACGACCGCGTACTACAGCGGCACCCCTGCGGTGTTCGAGCGGGAGCAGTGGGTTGACGAGTGCCAGCGCCGCACCAGGGGCCGCGGCAAGGACGACACCGGGCTGATCATCGGCGGGTTGCTCGGCGCGATCGCCGGGGGCTTTGCCGGCTACGAAATCGCCGGTGTGGGTGACCGCGTGCTCGGCACAGTGCTTGGCGTAGGCAGCGGCGGGCTGATCGGTGGGCTGCTGGGCAGCCTGTTCGACGGCGACAAGAAGAAGAACCTCTACAATTGCGAAGCAGCGCTCGACAGCTACCTGTCGACCTACGGCGCGCCCGGCCAGCGGATCGCGAGCCGCGAGATCCCCTATCCGGCATATGCGGACCAAGGCGCTTATGGCTATGGCTACCCGGCTGGCTACGGCTATGGCTACAGCCCGCCGCCGCAGGTGGTGCTGGTGCCGGTGCGCACCGAAGTCCAGCAGCAGGTCGTCGTGCGCGAGACCGAGCGTTACGAGACCTACAGCGTCCCGGGTGCCGAGCGCATCATTCCCGGCCCGGTTCCGCGGCCCTCGCCCAAGATGATCAAGGACCGCTAAGTCCGTGGCTTGCCCCCTCTTAGGGAGGTTGAACACGAAGCCCCACCCGGTCTGACTTGACGTCAGGCGACCGCGCGGGGCTTCTTGCTTGTGCCTAGGGTGCGGTCAGCGGCTCAGAATTCGCCGCCGGTGAGCCGCTGGCAGACCAGATCGAGCTGGTCGAGCGTGGTGTAGCGGATCGTGATCGTTCCC
>JANNWO010000073.1:0-4638 GCA_031408395.1 Sphingomonadales bacterium
CGGGGCGGGGATAGCAGTCACGCCCATGAACCGCACCATGACCGCGCTCGCAGCGCTTTCGCTCGCCGTCCCCGCTCAAGCCGATGTGCCCCCCCCGACGTTGCAGGAGGCATCGGACAGCGCGCTGTCCGACGACCGCGATGCCTGGGACTTTGTCGAGGGAATCACCACGGAAGTCGGCCAGCGCCAGGCCGGCACCGAGGCCGAGGCTCGCGGACGCGCATGGGCGGTCCAATGGCTCAAGGCCAAGGGCTTCAAGACCATCGCTATCGAGCCCTTCATGATGCCCACCTGGATCCCGGGCGAGCCGGGGCGGGCCGAGATCGTCAGCCCCTTCCCGCAGCGCTTCGCGGTCGCGCCGCTCGGCACCAGCGCTTCGACCGGGCCTGAGGGGATCACCGCCGAGGTGGTGATGTTTGCGACAGTCGCCGACCTCGAGGCGGCCCCGGCGGGCAGCCTCAAGGGCAAGATCGCCTATGTGAGCAATTCGATGACGAAGACGCAGGACGGCAGCCAGTACAGCTTCGCGGGCCCTGCGCGCTGGGTCGCTGCCGGCATCGCGGCGAGCAAGGGTGCGGTCGGCACGGTCATCAAGTCGGTCGGTACCGACAACCACCGCAATCCGCACAGCGGCGGTACCACCTTCTCCGAAGGCGTGCCCCCGACCCCGGCGGGCGCACTGAGCAATCCCGATGCGGCAAACCTCGAGCGCATGTTCAAGCGCGCCGGTGGCAAGCCGATCACCATGAAGCTGGTGCTGACCCCGCAGGACCTTGGCCAGACGACAAGCGGCAATGTCGTGGGCGAGATCGTCGGCCGTAATCCGTCGCTGCCGCCGGTGCTACTCGCCTGCCATCTCGATTCGTGGTGGCAGGGGACGGGCGCCATTGACGACGGAGCGGGCTGCGCGATCGTCGCCGCTGCGGCGCTCAATGTCGCCAAGGCGGGCCAGCCGCTGCGTACCGTCCGCGTGCTGTTCGCCGGCGCCGAGGAAACCGGTCTGTGGGGCAGCAAGGCCTATAGCGCGGCGCACTTGGGCGAGCCCTTCGCGGTCGGGCTGGAGAGCGACTTCGGCGCGGACCGGGTGTGGCGCTTTGATTCCAACTTCCGTGAGACAAACCCTGCGTTGCACAAGCGCATCGCGTCGGCCGTCGCGCGCTTCGGCGTGTCGAGCGGCACGGACATTGCGGGCGGCGGGGCGGATCTCAATGTGGTGCGTGACCAGAAGGGCGCGCTCATTGATCTCCAGCAGGACGGCACCCGCTATTTCGACCTGCACCACACGCCCGACGATACGCTCGACAAGATTGATCCGGTGCAGCTGCGCCAGAACGTGGCGGTGTGGACGCAAGTGGTCGGCATACTCGCAGGCGAAGCGACCTCGATCCAGACCGGCGGCCCGGTTCCTGCCGCGCCGCCGATAATGCAGGGCAAGTAGCTCAGGCCGCGCGGCTGAAGGCAGGGAGGGCGGCAGAGCCGACCTCCTGCCGCTGGAAGCGCGACACCTGATCGTTGAGATTTTCGGCGCCGCGCAGCAGTTCTAGCGAGGCGGCGCTGGTCTGTTCGGCCATGGCCGCATTCTGCTGCATCCCGCGGTCGAGCAGGCCCATCGCTACATCAATCTCGCGGATCGCTTGCAGCGTGCTGTCCGATCCAGCCGCAATATCGTCGACTTGCCCGGCAATGTCGGAGAAGCGTGCGACAAGCGAGGCGAGAAGGCTCACCATCTGCTGCACGCGTGCGACGCCGAGGGTGACCTCGTCCTTGGAGCTGGCGATCATCTGCTTGATCGCGCTTGCCGACTGGGCCGAACGCTGGGCCAGTTCGCGCACCTCGTTGGCGACGACCGCAAAGCCTTTGCCTGCCTCGCCCGCACGCGCGGCCTCGACCCCGGCATTGAGCGCGAGCAAGTTGGTCTGGAAGGCAATGGTGTCGATGAAGGCGATAGTCTCGCCGATCTCGGCCGAGGATGCCTCGATCCGGGTCATAGCCTCGACCGCGCTCGTGATGTCAATGGCGCCGCGGTCGGCATCGGCCTTGGCGCCGAGCGCGGTCGCGCGGGTGGTTGACCACAAGCCTGCCTGTCTCTCGATATCGTGCAGCAGCTTTCCGGCGGTGCGAGCGACGGTCTCGATCGCGGAGGTCTGCTGCTCGGTCTTGCTGGCCAGATCGCCCGAGGCTTCGCGAAGTTCGTGCGCGCCGCTGGCAACCTGATCGGCAGTCAGCGCGACGGCCCCGACAAGCTGGTCGAGCTGCGCACAGGATTCGTTGAGCAGGGTGCGAGCCTGGTCATACTCGCCGGGGAACGGGGCATTAATCCGGCTCGACAAATCACCGCCCGCCAGCGCACGCAGCCGGTCGCTGAGGCCGGTGAGCACCATGCGCTGTTCAGCGGCCCGCGCCTCGCGCTCGGCATGACGCTCGGCATCGTGCGCCGCCTCGGCATTGCGCGTCTCCATCAGGCGGCGGATCAGCGCCTCGAACTGACGGCATAGCGCAATCAGCACCCCCGCCTCGATCAGCACAACCACAGCGTGGAACACCACCCGCGCCAAATCGGCGCCATCGGGGAAGACGTAGGCAGGCGCGGCGAAATTGAGTAGCAGGTGGTGCAGCGCCGTCACGACCGTTCCAACAACGATCGCCCGCCAGTCAGCCAGCGCTGCGAGCACGGCGAGAAAAGCGAAGAACAGCATGTGCATGTCGAGCAGCCAGCCGGTTGAGCTCGCCATCGCCAGCACTAGTCCTGCCAGCAGCGGATAGGTCACTGCGATGACCATGCGCGCGACTGGATCGCAGCGGCGCTGGATCGCAAACAGGGTCGGAGCGGCAACCAGCAAGCCCGCGCTAAGCGCGACCAGCGGGGCGCCTTCGATGAGCCCCCAGACTACCAGCACCGCGCCAACCAAACCGGCGAGCGCGCCCACGACCCGCACGCCGGTCTCCCGCAGCCCGCTCATTTCGTCGATTACCATGATGTCACCTCTTCGCTGCGGGTTGGCAGCCGCCCGCGCGCACGGCGATGGGCACTATCCCCGAGCCGATGGCGCTGAGCAGGCTATGATTGTCGGCAATGCGGGCGATCACCCGGCCACTTGCGCTGTCGAGCGCGAGCAGCCGTGCGTTCTCGCGGTCGGCCCAGCGCAGCACGGTACCGAGGTCGCCAGTGCCAAGCGGCAACATCAGCGCGGCCTGCCCGGGACGCGGCCAGACGGTCGCAACCGACAGCGTAAGCACCACTGCGGCGCAGTGCAGACCGACAAGGACACGCTCAGAGCGCACTGGCCCGCTCCAGCGCTATGCGTAATTCGCCGAGGCGGATACTTGCGACCGCCGTGTCGGGATCGGGTGCGCAGAGCACCGTCGCCATCTCGCGTAGCGACTGGGCAAGCTTGTCGATCTGTTGCAGCTGCACGAGGTAGCGTCCGGCCACGGCGGCATCGCTGCACAGCACGAGGCCGAACTGCTCGGATTCTTCCGCCAGCTCGGCGAGCTGCGCGGCAATCCCGGCCAGAAGCGCGGGCGAATGCGGCGCGCCGGCGGGGAGCATGATTCGGACGGCGGGAGCGGTCATGCTCAGGCCGCCAGTTCGATCGGCTCGTCGGCCATCAGCCGCGCCAGATCGAGCACCATCACCATCTCGTCGCCGAGCGGGGCGATGCCTTCAAGGAAGTTGGTGATGTTCTCGTGCCCCATCGCGTCGGGCTGTTGGAGCGTGTCCGCTTCGATCGAGACTATGTCGGCGACGTCATGGACGATCAGCCCGCGCATCTGGCTCTCGTACTCGATAACGATGATCGGGTTGCGCGGGGTCGCGTCGGTCGGGGTCCAGCCGAGCCTCGCGGCGAGGTCGATCACCGGTAGCACAGCGCCGCGCAGGTTGACGACGCCCGCGACATAGTCGGGCACGCGTGGCAGGCGGGTAACAGGCGACCACGCGCGGATCTCGCGCACGGTCATAATGTCGATGCCGAAGCGCTGGCTGGCGATGCCGAAAGTGATGAGTTCGTGGCGCATGGGGCGGATCCTCGGGGGCGGTGCAGACGGTCGGATGGAGGGAGGGGAGTTCAGTGGATGACGCGGCGCAGCGCAGCGGTTAGCTTGTCAGCGTCGAACGGCTTGACGATCCACCCGGTCGCCCCGGCATTGCGGGCGCGCTGCTTCTTCTCCTCGGAACTCTCGGTGGTCAGCACCAGGATCGGACGCTCGGAATGCAGAGCGGTGGACCGCAGCTTTTCGATCAGGCCGAAACCGTCGAGGCGCGGCATGTTGATGTCGGTGATGATCACGTCGACCTCGTTGCTGGCGAGCCATTCGAGGGCTTCCTGCCCGTCCTCGCACTGCTCGACCGCGAACCCGCGCGATGAGAGGGCGCCGAGCAGCAGGGCGCGCATCGAGGCGCTGTCGTCGACCGTGAGGACACGGATGGGGGTGGTGTTGCTGGCTTGCATGATGTGCTCCGTTTGGAATCAGAATAGTTCGACCGTCCCAAGCGCCGATTGCGGACGTCCCAGTGGTTTCTGCGTAGGGGCTGTATCTGCCGGGACGAGGCGCGCGCGCACTTGGCCACTGGCGGGGCGGAACTGGATACGGCGCGCTTGGGTGCCCTCGAGGTCCTCGAAGGCCTTGGGGATGCCC
>JANNWO010000074.1:0-65265 GCA_031408395.1 Sphingomonadales bacterium
ACCAGCGAGATGAACATGCGGTCGATATCGCCAGCAAAGATGGGCACGCCGGGAAGGGCAAAGCCGCCTTGCAGCGATGAAAAAGGCAAGGTGATGCGCGAATCGGTCGGCGTGCCCTGCGCATAGTTCCAGAGCCTGATATACCAGGTGCGAGCGACGCCCGCGGCATCGCGGCCCTCGATAGTCAGGGTTGGACCGTTAGGCTGGTCGAGGGCAGTCACACCCGACGACTGCCAGCGGAAGCTGAGCGTCGTATGCCGGTAATCGCGGTCGGTCTCATAGGCGAGCAGCGGGTGATCAAGCGTGTCGGCGCTCTCCCAAATCAGCCCCACCAGCTCGCCAGCCGTGTGCAGCTCAAGATCCACCCGCAGCGAATCCGGGCCGGTGGTGACCACCGATGCCATCGCGGGCCGCGGAAAGTTGACCGTCCAGAAGCGCGGATCGAAGCGCTGCATGAACGTGCTTTCCTGCGCGCGGCGTTCGCGGGCGAGCCAGAATGCCATCGCTATCTTCCTTGCTTAGGACTGTTGCAGCGCGCGGCGCACGGCGCTCGCGATCTGGCGCGAGGAGCGCTGCATCGCGGTCGGCGCAGCCTGCCCGCGTGGCACTGCGACCTGGATCGCAACCCGCACATCGCGCGTCGACGCCCCCTGGCCGGTCTCGATCCGGCCTGACGAAGTTGGCACGAACACCTCGGGGCCGCGCTCGCCGACCAGATAGGCTTGGCCCCCCGTGACCGGCCCGCCGGTGGCGCGCCCTGGCAGGCCGAACAGCGCGCCGACCGATTGCCCGAGAATGTTGCCGAGACCGCCCCCGCCGCCACCTCCGCCGCCGCCGCCGAATAGCGAGGAAATGCCCGATTGCAGCGAATAGCTGGCGATCTCCGACAGCGCATTGAAGGCGACCCGTTTGAGGTCGTCGAACCCCAGGCTTCCGCGCCGCAGCGCGCCGAGCAGGCCGTTCTCAAGCACATTGCCGGCGCGCCCGAAGCCGTCGACCAGCGATGTGTCGAGCGAGCGGCGCATCGTCTCGACATCGCTGGCAAAGCCGTCGGTGCGGGCGCGCACGTCGATCACGAGGGAATCGAAGTTATCATCCATGGGTATCGCGCTCCATCATGCGGGCAATCGTGTCGCGGGACGGCGGGGGAGGGGCGGCAAGGTCGTCGGGGGCCGCCAATGCCACCGCCAATTCGGCGGGCGTGGCGGCCCAGAACTCGGCAGGGCGCCAGCCAAGAAAGCGGGCGGCAATCGCGCAGCAGCGGGTTGCGCCATCACTGAAACAGGCGGTCATGCCTCGCCCTGGAGTACCTGTGCGAGCACGGCGCGGACCGGTCCTGTGGCGCCGACCAGCCCCATCGTCAGCACCGCCTGACCGACCGCGACCCGCTCGGGCCGGCCTTCGCTGAGCAGGCAATGCCACAGCAGCGCGGTCATCTCGGTCAGCGTGAGCGTGCAGTGCGCGGCCCGCTCGACCAGCGCGAACAGCGATCCCAGCTCGCTCTCGGCCAGCACCAGGTTCTCGAAGCTGGGACGCAGCACGTAGGTCATGCCGCCGACAACCAGGGCCGCCTCGCCGCGCAACGGGTTGGGGGCAGGCATCACGCCGCCACCACCGGTCCGGAGCTTTCGAGCTGGAGTGTGTAGCTGCGCTCGCCGTTGAAATCCCCGGCATAGTCGAGCCGCTGGACGAGGAACCGCCCGCGAAGCTTCGCCCCGTCCTCGAAGGACAGCTCGTAATCATCGAGCGTCCCGTCGAGGGCTCGGGTGCGCACCGTGTTTTCGGCCGTGCTGCCGAGGAAGATACCGGCCGCGCTGACCGACACCGAGCGGGTGCCTGCGCCGGACAGCAGGTCGCGCCAGCCGCCGGACTGCTTGTGGGTGACCACGACCGTGTCGCCGTTGATCGACAACTGCGTGGTCCTGAGGCCCGCAATCGTTTGATAGACGGGAGGCGTAGTCCCGTTGGTGATCTTGAGCAGGAAGGCGGCGCCGGATTGTGCGGGCATGGGTCTACTCCGTCAGAGGGATTCGAGAATGCGGAAGCGGTATTCGAGCAAGGCGGCCCGCCGATTGTCCGCGCGGGCCTCGCTGCGCGAGCGCAGGAAGCGGATCGAGGCGAGCTCGAAGCCCGGCTGGAACGACGGCAAGTCGAGCACGCGCCGTTCAATCGCCGACAGCAGCGAGGAATCGCCGGCAGTCGCATCGGTGTAACTTTCGAGTTCGAGCGCGATCCGGATTTCCCGGCCCGCGCGGTCCTTGGTGCCCCAGTCGATCCCCGCACTGGCGGCGATGCCAAGCCACGGCGGGGTGACGGAAAGCGGGGCCTCCTCCTCGATCGCATTGATCGCGGCGAGCGCCGGATCGGCGCGCAACCAGGCGATCAGAGCGGCACGCAGGTCATTTTCCATCGCGGTTCTCCCCGAAGATGTCGGGCCACAGGGCACTTGCCGAGCGCCACTCGTGCCGCGCAGGCGTACGGCCGCGGCGCTCGGCGAGGAGTGCGGCAGCGATCTTTGCGGCGCGTTCGCGCAGGCGCTGGAGCAGTTCTGGGGTGCTCCCTGAGGCCTTGATCATCAGAGCCGAACCTCGCGCCACGGCCGCCACAAGGCGGTGACGGTGGCGGGCGGGATCGCGGCCGCCTTGTCGTCGCGGCTGCGGAAATGGTGCGCGGCAAGGCGGATCATGCCGTGCCGCAGCGGGGGCGGTAGACTGGCCCAGTCATTCGCGATCCCGACCACCAGACGCAGTGCCAGCCCACTTCCCTCAAGGGGTCGCAACAGCTGGATGCAGGCGCTCCCGGCGATGCGCCATTCGAGCACGTCGGTAAGCGTAGCGATGGTCTGGCGGCTACCGTTCGCGGCGATGAGCGCTGCGCTGGTCAGCTCGCTCACCGGGCGGGAGATAAGCTCCTGCCACCCGGCGACGAGAGGGACGGTCTCCTCGACCGTTTGGCGCAGCGGGGTCTTGCCGGTGAATGCCTCGCAGATGCTAATGCTGGTCTGGAGCAGTCCGGAAAGCGTCTCGTCTTCGTTGGGCCGGCTGATCCCCAGCCATAGCTTGAGCTCCGCCAGCGCAGCGTCGCCGGGCACCGGTGGCTGCACGATTATCCGCTCCATCGCGGTTTCTCCAAGAATGAAATCCGAACCAAAGGCGCCCGCATCGCACGGTCAGGCAGGGGAAACGGCCTGAGGCGATGCGGGCGCAAGAACCGGCGAGGCGTGCGAAGGGGTCACACACGCCTCGCCGGGGAACGAAGCCGGGAGGGGCGCCTCAGACTTCGATCTTGAGCAGCTTGATCGCGTTAGAATCCAGCACCTTCCCGCCGATCCGCTTGGTCGCGTAGAAGTGGACGAAGGGCTTGTTGGTGAAGGGATCGCGCAGCACCCGAGTGGCGCTGCGTTCGGCGATCAGGTAGCCGTGGCGGAAGTTGCCGAAGGCGATCGGGAAGGCCCCGCCCGCCACATCGGGCATGTCCTCGGCCTCGATGACGGGGTAACCGAGCAGGCGATTGGGCTGGCCCTCGGTCAAGCCCGGCTGCCAGACGAAGGCCCCGTCGCTGGTCTTCAGCTTGCGTACGGCTGCCAGCGTCGTCGCGTTCATCACGAACGTCGCGCCCTGGCGGTGGCCCGCCTTCATCGCGTGGACGAGGTCAATCAGCTTGGTGTCGAGCGAGGTGCCGAGGCCCGTGGCGCTGCCTGTGCCCATGTATTGCACCGCACCGAAAGCGCGCGAATTGTCGTCGGCGGTCGCCTTGACCGTGTTGAGGAAGCCTTCGGGCTGGTTGACCCCGGTGCCTCTGACGAATGCGGCACCTTCGGCACGGGCGAACTCGGTCGAGATCTCATTCGCCAGCCACGCCTCCAGATCGAAGGCGGCATCGTCGAGCATCGCCTGGCTGGCAGCCGGATTGGCATAGAGGTCACCGGTTGGCGGGGCGATTTCGGCGAACTGCGGCGTCCCGGTTTCGGGACGTGCGGCTGCCTCGCTGACCCAGCCCGAGGCGATCCCGCTGGTCGAGACGAGCTTGCGATAGCCGGAAGAGCCGGTCTGGACCACTTGGGCGATCGAGCGGATCGGGCTGATCTTGGCGAGCCGAGAGGCGATTTGCGCGTCGATCTGGCGCGGGACGGCAAAGCCGCCATCAGCCGGATTGATGCCATTGATCGACTTCAGTTCGGTTTCGCGGCCCATCCGCAGGTAGCCGTCGATGAAACTCTTCACTTCGGGCGCATTGCTCGCCGGGGCCGCGCCGCCCATCGCCGGACGGGTGGCTGCACGAGCAACCTTATCGAGGCGCGACTTCACCTCGTCGACGTCGCTGCGCAAACTCGTGATGTCAGCTTCGGCCTGATCTTGCCGGGAGAGGATGTCGAAGCTGGCATCCATCGCGTCGGTGGCATCGGTGGCGGGGGTGGGGATAGTGTCCATGGGCAGTGGCCTTTCGGTTGAGGAAGGGGGCAGAGGGGGTGGGCTAGGCAAGCAAGTGCACCCGCGCGCCGTGCTGGAGCGGGTGGGTGACGAGACTGACCTCGAAGAGCTCTATCTCGATCAGTTCGCGCCCCGCCTCGGACTGGCGCGCCTGGCGGGTGCGGAAGCCGAAGCTGAGGCCGTTGACCTTGCCCTGGGCGAGCAGGTGGGCTGCGCGGCTGTCCGGACGGTCGATCCGCGCGATCACCCGGAGGCCGCGCGCATCCTCGCTGGCCTGCTCGATGAAGCCGATCGGCTGGTCGGGACGGTGCTGCCAGTAAAGCGGGAGTTGTGCCGTCCGTGCTGCGAGCGTTCGGGCGAAGGCGCCGCGGCGAATCGTGTCGCGCCCGGCATCGGCGATGTCGAACAGCGCGGCATAGCCGGCGAATCGGGTCGGCCGCACGGCGCGGGCGGTGACGGCGCTCACCAGATTTTCCAATCGCCGTGCCGCACCGCGATCCCGACCAGCAGCAGCGCCAGCGCGCCGCGGATCGCCCATTCGAAGAGCGCCTTCCACGCGCTGGTCTTGGCATCGCGCCAGGCCTGCAGCAGCTCGCGCAGATCACTAAGGTCGCTCTGCGCGCTGGAATCGCTTAGCCCGAGCCGTTCGAGCGCCCGGTCGGTGGCGAGCGCGCTTGCTTCCTCGACGATGGCGCGCAGGGTAACGAGTTCAGCGCCTTCTTCGCGCGCTTGCGCCAACAGGCTGGCGAGTATCTCTGCTCGGCTCATACGGCGTTCTCCTCGGGCGGCAGGCCCAGCATCTGGCGCTTTTCGGCGCGGCTCAGGAATTCGGCGTCGGACACCTGCGACCACAGGCGCTCGCGATCCTCGGAAAGCGCCGGGACGCGGTCGAGATCGATCCCGAGCTGTGCGTCCGGGAACCACGGCGCAAGGCCCTCGCGAAGCGCAGCAAAGATCTTTTCGGCGAGCGGCAGCAGGGTCAGCCGCCAAAGCGCTCGGCTCGCCTCACGGTAGTTGGCGTAGGTGTTGTCGCCCGGCAGGCCGAGCAGCATCGGCGGCACCCCGAAGGCGAGCGCGATATCGCGTGCGGCCGCGCTCTTGAGCGTCGCAAAGTCCATGTCGGCGGGCGTGAGCGCCATGCTCTGCCACTTGAGCCCGCCGTCGAGCAGCATCGGACGGCCCGCGTTAGCCGCGCCCGAAAAGGCTATGTCGAGCTCGCGTTTGAGGCGCTCGAACTGTTCGTGCGCCAGGGTCGCCCCGTCACCCGTCTCGTAAACCAGCGCGCCCGAGGGCCGCGCCGCGTTCTCGAGCAGTGCGCGGTTCCAATGGGTCGCAGCGTTGTGGATCAGCACCGCTTGCCACGCCGCCTGGAGCGCGCCCGCGCCGCAGTGGTCTTCGAGCGGATGCATCGCGCGGATCGCGATCAAGCCGGGCCACCCGTCCTCGTCCTCGACTGGCAGCCGGGTCGTGTCGCCCGCCACGCTGTAGTCGTAGGCGCACGGCCAGCCGTTGGCGTTAAGAGCGACTTGCACCCGGTCGGGCCGCAATGCGAAAAGCTCGACCGGCACCCCGGCGGCGTCCTTCATGATCTGGACGTAGCCATTGCCGTGGAGCAGCAGGTTTGCCGCGAGCGTCTCGACCAACGATTGGCCCGCACTGGTCGCGGTCACCAGCGCGGCGAGGCGCGGGTCGGAGCAGGTGAGCGGCGCCTGCCCGATCCCCTCGGCAAGCAAGCGCACCGAGCGCTGAGCGATGGGGTTGGCGAGGAAGCCTTCGGTGATGCCCCGTGTGTATTCGTAGCCGGACGACGCGGGGCCGCATTCATAGGCAGGCAGCCAGCCCTGCATCATGCCGTTGGCGAGGGGCACGCGGGTCTGCGCCCCGCCTTTGAAGGCGGAGCGGAAAATGTCGAGCAAGGCCATCGGAATTCCTTTGTTTGACTGGATTGAAGGGGCCGCTATCCTGCAGCGATGGACGGCGGCAGGGCGCTACAGCGCGGTGACGCTCGGCCGCATCGTCTTCCCCAGCAGCAATTCGGTGAGCGCCCACACCAGCGCATCCGCACGGTCCGGACTACGCCCGGGTCCGGCGTAACTGCCGCCCACCAGCAGCCCGCATAGCTGGTCCTCCAACCGCGCGAACATCCCGGCATGGCGCACCCTGCCTGCGGCGTAGAGCGCGGCGACAGGCTCGGCGCGGGCGACCTTGCCGCGGCTCGCATGCACCAGCTTGACCGGCAGCGTATGATCAGCGGCGCGCAGCACGCTTTCGACCATCGCACCGCCCTGGTTGGCTTCGGCGACTACCCGGTCAGCGTTCCACTCGCGCGCGGCCTCCGCGACCCGCTGCGCCCAAAGCGCGGGGGCCGCCCCGCCCATCGAGCAGTCCGCCAGCACCCGGCCGTTGCCATCGGCGCCAAGCGCTGCGACGATGATGCCGCATTCATCGCCATGCGCGCTCGCCGGCGGGTCGACCGCGACTACCACCCGCACATTCTCGGGCGCCGGGCCGTGCTCGCGCACATGTTCGAGCAGCGAGCGAGTCCACAGCGCCCCCTCGATATCCTCAAGCAGTTCGCCCTCGATCTCCTGCCGCGCCAGCTGCGTCCCGCCGAACTCGCTGGCGATCGCTTCAATAAACCGATCGGCGAGGTGTTCGGCATTGTCCTTGGTCGAGCCGCGGCTGATCACCACCTCCTGTCCCGCCGCCGCCTGCGCGACGATCCGCTGTACCAGTGGCACAGCGCGCGGCGTCGTGGTGACCGCAATGCGCGGGTCGTGGCCGAGCCGCAGGCCAAGCTGCAGGTTCTCCCAGCAGCGCATTGCCCGGTCATTTGCCAGCGGCCACTTGCCGATCTCGTCGCACCAGGCATGGCTGTGCTGCGGCCCGCGCAAGCCTTCCGGCTCGGCCGCGGAAAAGAGCTGCGCTTGCGCGCCGTTCCTAAAGCGGATGCGGTGCAGCGAGGGTTCGTAGTGCGGACGGTGCCCCGGTCGGCTGATCGCGAGCAACCCGCTCTCTCCCTCGACCATCACCGCGCGCGCCTCTGCGAGCGAGGAGGAGACGAGCGCGATGCGGGCATCGGGGTTGGCGTCGGCGATCATCCACACCCACTCGGCGCCCGAGCGGGTCTTGCCGAACCCGCGCCCGGCCATGATCATCCAGATGCGCCAGTCGCTGGGTGGCGGGAGTTGCTCGGCACGCGCATTGTAGTCCCAGAGGTATTTGAAACCGTTCTTCTCTGTCTGGTCCATCTTCCCGGAAAGCTCGTCCCGCACTTTGGCGCGTTTGGCGGGCTCACGGCCCATCATCCAATCGAACTGCTCGCTCATTCCGGTTTGGCCTTCGCCGCGTCCTGTCGTTCCATGCGCCGCCGGATGTCCTCGATCTTGCGGTCGATCGAGGCGCGCACTTCGGCGGTGCTAACGTCTCGGACCTCGCTCGCGCCGCCCGCCGGGCCACCGCGGTGTGCACCGAGCAGACGGATAGCGTTGGCGAAATCGAACTTATCGCCGCTTTCGGTCATCAGTTCGCCCTCGCGCAGCCGCCGGATCACCTCCATCTCGAGGTTGAGGTAACCGTCGGCGATGGCGGCCTGCCAGGCCCTCGCGAAGTCGGGTTCGGCCCGGCGCGCGTCATAGGCGCGGACCAGGCTGACCCTCGCCACTTGCGCCGCGCGGGTGACGTTCGAGGTGGTGGCAAGCGTCTCGATGAAGCGCTTGCGCCAGTGGCGGCCGGGAGCCTGATCGCAAGGCTTGCCGGCGGACCGGACGGGCACACTGGAATCCATTAGCACCTCTCCCGTGGCGGACAGCAAAAAGGCGGCACTCCGCTGGGGAGGCCGCCTTTTTGGCGAATCGCAGTTTTTCGACTATGCCTATCTCTAACCAGAGAGCGTCACGATGTCAAGAACAAATAACCAAATTGGTTATTTGACAGTCGTTAGATAATCCCGATCGCCTTGCCCGCCCGCTCGAACATACCGAGGATGGTCTGCACCTGTTCGGCCGTGTGCTCTGCGCACAGCGAACAGCGCAGCAGGGTCATGCCCGCCGGGGTCGCCGGGGGACGGGCGAGGTTGACGTACAGGCCCTCCTTGAGAAGCGCCTCCCACATCATCGCGCCCTTTTCGAGATCGGGCATGATCACCGCGATAATCGCGCTCTGCGCGGTGTCGGTGCCAAGCTTGAAGCCGAGCTCGCGCATGCCCTTGTGCAGCGTGCGGCTGTTCTCCCACAGATGCGCGCGCTTGTTGCCGCCATGCATCAGCTTGCGGATCGAGGTGGCCGAGCTCGCCATAACTGCGGGCGGCAGCGCGGCAGTGAAGACGTAGGGTCGGCACACCAAGCGCATCACCTCGAACTTCGGGTGGTTCGAAACGCAGAAGCCGCCGACCGTGCCTACGCTCTTGGAGAAGGTGCCGATGATGAAGTCGACATCGTCCAGCACGCCCTGTTCCTCGGCAACGCCGCGGCCGTGTTCGCCAATGAAGCCCATCGAATGCGCCTCGTCGACCAGCACCATTGCGCCGTTTTCCTTGGCGATGCGGACCATCTCCTTGAGCGGCGCGACATCGCCCATCATCGAATAGACGCCTTCGAGTACCACCAGCTTTCCGGCGCCCTCGGGGATGCGCTTGAGGCGCTTCTCCAGCGCCTCGACATCGTTGTGCCTGAACGGCACGACCTCGGCCTTGCCCATCGCGCAGCCGTCGTAGATCGAGGCATGGCTGTCGATGTCGAGGATGATGTAGTCACCCTTGCCCGCCAGCGTGGAAATGATCCCGAGATTGGCCTGGTAGCCAGTCGAGAAGACCATCGCGTGGTCCATCCCGTAGAACTCGCGCAGCGCCGTTTCGACATCGCGGTGATCGCGGAAGGTGCCGTTGAGCACGCGGCTGCCGGTGGTCCCGGCGCCGAATTCCTCCATCGCCCGCTTGCCTGCCTCGATCACGTCCGGATCGAAGGTCATGCCCATGTAGTTGTAGGTACCAAGCAGGATCGTGTCGCGACCGTTGCAGATCGCGCGGGTCGGCGAGAGGACCTCCTCCATGACGAGGTTGAACGGATCCTCCATGCCGGCAGAGAGCAGCGTCTCGCGGGTCTGGATGATCGGATCGAACTTCGACAGCAGGTCGACGGGCCCCGAGCCGGAGGCGGTGTCGCTGGTGGCGGCGGTCATGGTTTCGTTCATGGAAGTCGCCATTATCAGCTATCCTGCAGCTTGTGGACTGCCGCGACGAGCTGGCCCCAGTTTTCGATCTCGGCCTGCTGGTTCATGCTGATGAGGATGTCGAACTCGTCCTCGATTTCGGCGACGAAATCCATCACCGTCAGGCTGTCGAACTCGAAGTCGCCTGCGAAGGTGGTCGCGTCCTCGACGGCGATGCCCTTCTTGTTAAACGGCTCGACGAGGGCGCGAATACGACCATCAACGTCTGCGTGGCTCATGGCGCGGGGTGCTTTCTGAGGATCGGTTGTCGGGCGGGCTTTCACCAGTTATTACGGTTGCAAAGCGGCCAATGATGCAGCTTGTCAAGCTTTCGCCGTGCTGCAAGCATCCTGGGGGATATCATGGCCGACAATGCGACGCAGCCCGCACTCGAGGTCGATCCGGCCGGGGCCGCGCCTTCGATGCCTTCGCCTTCGGGCTATTCGAACCATGCGATCCACCTGTTGCGTACCAGTCAGCAGATGAACCTGACGCTGAGCCAGATGGCCGACGCGAAGGCCTCGATCCTGATGGGAGCGACCTTCCTCGTATTCACAATCGCAGTAGGGCAGGCGAGAAACGGCGCGCTGCCGTGGTCGCTTGCCGTGCTGGCGTTGTTCGCCTTCATCTCAGCGATGTGTGCGGTCTTTGCGGTGCTGCCCTCGGTCAGCAGCCCGAACTCGGCAAAGCCCAATGACGGCAAGCCGAACAAACTGTTCTTCGGCTATTTCACCTCCGTGGAAGAGGCAGAGTGGACCGACAGCATCCTCGCCGAGCTGCGCGCGGACGAGACGGTGTTCCGCACCATGCTCCGCGATATCTACCAGAACGGGCAGGTGCTCCAGCGAAAGAAGTATAAGTACCTCGCCTACGCCTACAAGAGCTTTATGGCAGGCCTCACCCTGACTGCGATCACCTTCGCGGTCGAATACACCATGAGCCTCGGCTGACGCCCGACGCCTCTCAAACGAGCGCGTTCACCGCGCTCATGAATGGGCCGATCGAAACCGGCTTCGACAGGTAGCCCTCGGCCCCCGCCGCGCGGATGCGTTCCTCGTCGCCCTTGGCGGCGAAGGCCGTCACCGCCAGCACCGGGATCCCGCAGAGCCCGCGGTCGCGCTTGGCCGCCTCGATCAGGTCGACGCCCGAGATTCCGCCTAGCTGGATATCCATGATGATCAAATCGGGCAAGCAGAGGCGCGCCGTGTCGAGGACCTTGTCGCCGTCGGCAACCGGCTCCACCTCGAAGCCATTGGCCCGAAGCACGTCGCAGAACAATTTCCGGTTGAGGTCATTGTCCTCGACAACCATGATCCGCTTTGTCACTGATCGCCCCGCTTGCCGCCCGACCGTTGCACTAGACCCACAAGAAGGACAGGACAATCCCGCTTCGCCCCTCATCGCAAAGCCCAAATCCGCAGGCACTCGCACTGGCGGCGCTCGGCTGGCTGCTGGAGAGCGAGGATCGCGCCCAGCGCTACCTTGAACTTACCGGTCTCGATCCCGATTCTCTGAGGAGCGGCCTTGGTGATCCCATGATCCTCGCCTCGGCGCTCGAATTCCTCGCCAATCACGAACCTGACCTGATCCGCGCCGCGGAGGCGCTAGCCGTCACCCCGGAGGAACTGGTCGCCGCCAAGGACGTCCTTAATCCATGAACCGCCCCCTCATTATCAGCGATTGCGACGAAGTGCTGCTGCACATGGTCGCGCCCTTCAAGGACTGGCTGGCTGCAAGCCAAGGGGTCAGTTTCCATCTTGAGGGCCACAATTTCGCCGAAGCCCTGCGCTGGCAGGAAAGCGGCGAGCTGCTTGCCCCGCCCGATATCTGGAAAATGCTCGGCCGCTTCTTCGACAACGAGATGGACTCGCAGATGCCGATTGCAGGTGCGGTGGAAGGCATCAACACGCTGGCCGAAAAGGCCGATGTGGTGATCCTGACCAACCTCGTCGATGCCCACCGCGATGCCCGCGCCGAGCAGCTTGCCAAGGTCGGTATCCACGCCCGCGTCTTCACCAACCAGGGCCCCAAAGGCCCCGCGCTGAAGGCGATCATCGACGAATATGCGCCGACAAAGGCGCTGTTCATCGACGATCTCGCTCAGCATCATGCCTCGGTTGCCGAGATCACCCCGCAGGTCACGCGCCTGCACCTGTGCGGCGAACCGATGATCGCCCACGCTATTGATTGCGCCCACAAGGCCGGCCACGCCGAAGCACGGATCGACCGCTGGGACGAAGCCCTGCCGTGGCTGCTCGAAAGGTTGGAGGACTGAAATGACGATTACCGCGAAACTGGCCGAACTCGGCATCACCCTGCCCAAGGCCGCCGCGCCGGTGGCGAGCTATGTGCCGATTGTCGTGCATGGCGGCTTCGCCCATATCTCGGGCCAGCTGCCCTTCGTCGATGGCGTGGTCGTCAAGGGCCGGCTGGGCGATGACGTGAGCGTCGAGGCCGGACAGGCCGCCGCGCGCGCGTGCGCGCTGATGATCGTCGCGCAGCTGGAGGCGGCGGGCCTGCTCGAGCGGGTCGAGCGGATCGTCAAGCTCGGCGCCTTCATCAACTGCACCGCAGACTTCACCGATCAGCCCGAGGTTGCCAATGGCGCGTCGGATCTGATGGAGCAGGTCTTCGGCGACGCTGGCAAGCACGCCCGCGCGGCGGTTGGCGTGCCCGCACTGCCTCGCGGCGCGGCGGTCGAGGTTGATGCGGTGGTCGCCCTCAAGGCATGACGCCGCGCGCGGCACCCGACTGGCTGACCGCGTGGGAATTCGCCCACCGCGGGCTGCACAATGAGGGCGTGCCGGAAAACTCGCTGGCGGGCGCCGAGGGCGCGATCGCGGCGGGGATGGGGATTGAGTGCGACATCCAGCGCAGCAGCGACGATCACCCGATTGTGTTCCACGACTGGGAGCTTGAGCGGCTGACGGGCGAGAAGGGCGAGACCGAACTTTGGACCGCCGAGGCGCTTGAGGCGCTAAGCCTGCTCGGAACCGATCAGCGTCCGGTCAAGCTCGCGGCTTTCCTTGAGAAGGTGGCGGGCCGGGCGCCGCTGCTGATCGAGATCAAGTCTCTGCCGGGCTATGATGTCGAGTGGACGTGCGCCTCTGTCGCATGGCTGCTTGACGCCTACTTTGGCGCCGTTGCGGTTATGAGCTTTGACCCCCGCGTGCCAATCTGGTTCTCTAAGAATGCCCTCGCTACCCCGCGCGGGCTGGTTGGTACCGATTCATTCGAGAACGGCTTCGAGGGCGTGTGGCGCGATCCCGTCGCTCTCGCCGCGGCGCAGCCCGACTTTCTCGCCATCGACGTGCGCGACCTCGCGCGGCCCGAGGCGGCGGCGTGGCGTTCGCAAAACCGTCCGCTGCTCACATGGACGGTCCGCTCGCCTGAAACCCGCACCATCGGGCTTGCCCATGCCGATGCACTGATTGCCGAAGGAGCGGGCCTCGCGTGAGCGAGCCGGAGTTCACCGTGCGCATCGCCTCGTCGGTTGCCAGTTTCGAACGTGAGGAGTGGAATGCGCTCGGCGGGGCCGACAACCCCTTCGTGTCTCACGAATTCCTGACAGCGATGGAGGATTCCGGTAGCGTCGGCCCCGGCACCGGCTGGGAGCCTGCGCCCATCGCCGTCACGGACGAGGCGGGCAGGCTGCTCGCGGCCATGCCCGCCTACGCCAAGGGGCATTCTCAGGGCGAATATGTCTTCGATCATGCGTGGGCCGACGCATGGCACCGCGCAGGGGGACGCTATTACCCCAAGCTCCAGATCGCGGCGCCCTTCACTCCGGCGACTGGCCCGCGCCTGCTGCTCAGCGACCCGAGCCTCGCGCCGCACCTGCTGAAGGGCGCCGAGGCGGTGTGCCTTCAGAACAAAATGTCCTCGGCCCACGCGACCTTTCTCGACCCGGAGCAATTGCCCTTGTTCGAAGAAGCCGGCTGGATGCCGCGCTCCGATATCCAGTTCCACTGGTTCAACCGCGGCTATCAGACCTTCGAGGATTTCCTCGGCGCGCTCTCATCGCGAAAGCGCAAGGATCTGCGCAAGGAGCGCGCGGCGGCGGTAGAGGGCCTCACTATCCGGCACTTCACCGGCGCGGAAATCCGCGAGGAGCATTGGGACGCCTTCTGGGTGTTTTATCAGGATACGGGCGCGCGCAAATGGGGGAGCCCGTACCTCACCCGCGAGGCCTTTAGCCTACTGGGCGAGCGGATGGGGGAGCGGATCGTGCTGATCCTCGCCTATGACGGCGCGGAGGCGATCGCGGGGGCGCTCAATTTCATTGGCAAGGACGCGCTCTACGGGCGTTACTGGGGCTGCACGCGCGAGGTGCGCTTCCTGCATTTCGAGCTGTGCTACTACCGGGCCATCGATATCGCGATCGCGAAGGGGCTGGCGCGGGTCGAGGCGGGAGCGCAGGGCGGGCACAAGCTCGCCCGGGGCTATGAGCCGGTGCAGACATGGTCGGCGCACTGGATCGCCGATCCGGGTTTTCGCGCGGCGGTCGCCGATTTTCTCGAACGCGAGCGGGAAGGCGTGGCGAGCGACCAGCTCTACCTCGGCTCACGCACACCGTTCCGCAAAGAGTAATCAGGCGGCGCGCAGGCGGCCTTCGGCGAGCCACTGGCGGGCGCGGCGCTGGGCTTCGGCGATTTCGCGGGCGGTCATCTCTTCGGAAATGTCGGCGCGGCAATGGCCGGCTTCCTCGTGGCCGCGGGCGGCGGCAAGGTTGAACCACTTGTGTGCCTCGATCAGATCGCAGAGCGCGCCGCTGCTACCCGTCGAGTAGGCCACCCCCAGGTCGAAGCAGGCCCCTGCTTGACCCTGTCCAGCCTCTGCCAGCCACGCTCCAAGCAGGCTGTTGATCAATGTTTCGCGTGAAACATCGCTGTGTTTTGCGGCAATCGCGATAATGGTCATGTCGAAGTCCCCTCAGTCACCAGATCGCCCCCCAGGCGACCCTCCGTGACCGAGAAGTGCGGTCTTTATGGTCAAAAATTAGTTAACGCTGTTTGCAGTTTATTTGGGGAAGGCTTTTGCCCGCCTCCTTGCCAAAGCCGCTTGTGCGCCTCTGGGGCCGGCCCTATAGGCGGCGCATTGCTTCAGCTTGCTGGGACCAAGTGAGCCAATGGAAAAATTCAGATGTCAGGACGCGATGGCCTTCCCAGCGGCTCATGGGATGAGAGAGCTTGATGCCAACCACCGCGTCTGACGACATTGATATCCTCGAAAAAGCCAAGCGCCTGATCGCGCCGGACTATGTCCCGAGCGAGGACGAGGCCTATATGAACGATCGCCAGCAGGCGTATTTCCGCATGCTGCTGATAGAATGGAAGCGCTCGATCCATTCCGCCGCGGGGCAAACCCTGCAATCTCTGCAGGACGGCCCGATACGCGAAGCCGACCTCACCGACCGCGCGTCGAGCGAGACCGACTGGGGCATCGAGCTGCGCACCCGCGACCGCCAGCGCAAACTGGTTTCCAAGATCGACGCGGCGCTGCGCCGGATCGACTCTGGCGAATATGGCTATTGCGAGGTGACCGGTGATCCGATCGGCTTGCGCCGCCTGATCGCCCGTCCCGTCGCGACGATGACAGTCGAGGCGCAGGAAGCCCACGAACGCCGCGAGAAGGTCTCGCGCGACGATTGAGCGGTAAGCCGGGCTGGGCAGGCTGTGCCGCGCTGGGACACCTTCGCAAGAAGCCACCGGCCTCGCACTCTTGCTTTACCACCCGTTTACCCAGAACCGGGCAAAGCTGATCTCTCACGGTAGCCATGCGGCGGCCGTGATCGGGCAATCCAGTACTATATTTCGAACGAGGAGGCGACGGCGCATGACAGGGGTTGAGACACGCAGCGTCGCGCGCGACAGCCTGTTTCTGCTGGCTGACATCCGTATCGAGCAAGGTGCCGACGTTCATCGGGTGAGGGTTCGTAATCTCTCCGATGGGGGCATGATGGGCGAAGGTCACCTGCGCGTTCAGCGCGGGCACCGCGTGTCGGTGGAACTTCGCAACATCGGATCGGTGGGCGGGACAGTTGCCTGGGTTCAGGACAGTCGATTCGGCGTCGCGTTCGACGAGGAAATCGATTCGCAGAAGGCACGTCGCCCGCTCCAGACGGAAGAAGGTCCGGATGCTGCTGCCGTGCAGCCCTCGTGGGCTCACCGCGCTCCGCCTCCGCCCCAGGCGACCCGGCTGCGCAAGATCTGATCTTTTAATTCCGAGATAGCCCGACTTTACGGTCTGCAACACGCTGACCGCGGGGTTTTGACCTGCTAGGTATTGAAGCCGATGCGAATCTGGCTGCCTCTGCTCGCCATGCTGGCACTAACCTCCTGCGGTCCTTCGGATGGTAGCGGGCCGGGCGAGGTGGCGATCATCGGAACGCCCGACAGTCTGTTCCAGCGCGGCGTGCGCCTTTCGCCGTCCGCCCAGCACATCTACGCCGCAACCTCCGAAGGACTGGTCGCGCTCGACCAGGCGGGGCAGGTCGTGCCCGCCATCGCCGAGCGATGGATCGTTACCGACGATGGCCTGAGCTACATTTTCCGCCTCCGCGACAGTACTTGGCCCGGAGGCGACGAAATCACCGCGGCCGACGTGCGCCAGCGGCTGCGCGACGCGATCGTGCGGGTGCGCGGCACCTCGCTGGGGCTCGATCTTGCCGCCGTGCGCGATATTCGCGCGATGACCGGGCGGGTGATCGAAGTGCGCCTCATTGCGCCCATGCCGGATTTCCTGCGCCTGCTTGCCCAGCCCGAACTCGGATTCGCCAAGAGCGGCAGCGGCGCCGGACCGATGGCGATGTCGCGCAGCGATGAGGGGGCGAGCGCCCGCCTTTCGGCGCTTCCGCCTGAGTCCCGCGGTCTCCCTGCGCGCGAGGATTGGGAGGAGGTTGCCCGTCCTGTCGCGGTACGGGCGCTCCCGGCGCAGAGTGCGGTCGCGGCCTTTTCACGCGGGGACGTCGACCTCGTTCTGGGCGGGACCATCGTCGATTTCCCCGAGGCGGAGGCCGGACCGCTTTCGCGCGGAACCATCCAGGTCGATCCGGCGATCGGGCTGCTTGGCCTGTCGGTGCGCCGCGAGACCGGCCTGCTCGCCGATCCCGCTCGGCGCGAGGCATTGTCGATGGCAATCGATCGGGCTGCGCTGATCCAGAGCTTCGGCATCGGCGGCTGGCGCGAGAGCAGCTGGGTGGTCCCCCCCGAAACTTATGCCGAGCCTCCCTATCAGGCCGATCGCTGGAACGGCGCCTCGCTTGGCGAACGCCGCGAAGTTGCTGCGGCGCGAATCCGGGCGTGGGCGGGGCCGGGCCGCGAGGCGGTGGTGCGGGTGGCCCTCCCTTCCGGGCCAGGGAGCGATCTGATGCTGAGCCGGCTAGCTGACGACTGGGGAGCGATCGGGGTGGGCGTGAGGCGGGCCGCCACCGGCGAGGCCGCTGATCTTGAGCTGCGCGACACGCTTGCCCGCTATGGCTCGCCGCGCTGGTATCTCAATCAGTTCAACTGCAACCTCGGGCAGGGCCTGTGTGCCCCGCGTGCTGATGCGCTGGTGCGCCAGTCGCTCACCGCACGTGATGCGGCGGTGCGCGAGCGGCTGCTCGTCGAGGCCCATGCCGCACTCGTCGAGAGAGAAGTCTACATCCCGCTTGGCGCCCCCGTGCGCTGGTCGCTGGTGCGGGCCTCAATGCGCAACTACCTCGCCAACCCCTGGGGGTTCCACCCCTTGTTCCCGCTCTCGCAGCCCACCACATGAAAGGTATGAACACGACCGACCGCCGCCGTCCTCAGGCAATGAGCTTTTCCGTTCCGATCGGCACCGACGCTGCCTCGGTACGTGCAAGGGTGGTCGCGATGGAGAAACTGCTGGAGCGAAGCCTCGTCATTCCCGGCATCAACATGCCTGTCGGTCTCGACGCGTTAGTCGGTCTCGTCCCAGTGCTCGGCGAGGTCGTGACTGCGGCAATGGGCGCCTATATCGTGTGGGAGGCGCGCAATCTCGGGCTGCCCAAGTGGAAGCTCGCTAGGATGGGAGCCAATGTGCTGTTCGACACTGCGATCGGTGCAATCCCGCTGATCGGGGATGCTGCCGACTTCCTGTTCCGCTCGAACACCAAGAACCTCAAAATCCTCATCAAGCACCTCGATACGCACCACCCCGAGAGCCGCATCATCGAGGGCTAGTTTCCTCAGGAGCCCATGCGCGCTAGGAGCGGTGCATGAGCGCCGATGTCACCTATGCTAGCTACCTCGATCTGGGGCGCATTCTCGAGGCCCAGCACCCGGCCTCGGAGGCGCATGACGAGCTGCTGTTCATTATCGTCCACCAAGCGAGTGAGCTGTGGCTCAAGCTGTGCCTGCACGAGCTGACCGCCGCCCGCCAGTGCATCGAGGCCGATCAGCTCCGACCCGCCTTCAAGATGCTCGCACGGGTAGCGCGGGCGCAGCAGCAGTTGATCCAAAGCTGGGACGTGCTCTCTACCATGACGCCGCATGACTATTCGACGATCCGCCCCCATCTGGGCGCGTCGAGCGGGTTCCAGTCAGCGCAGTACCGGATGATGGAGTTCATGCTTGGCGGGCGCGACGGCAAGCATGTGCGGCTCCACAAGTCGAACGAAGACTGGGCCCAACGTCTCGATGCGGAGCGCGGACGGGCGAGCCTTTATGACGCGGCGATCCGGCTGCTGGCGCGGCGCGGCTTTGCGATTGATGCAGCGGCGGCCGCGCGCGACCCGGCGACGCCTTACGTCCACAACGCCAGCGTCGAGGCGGCATGGGCGGAGATCTACCGCGACCCGCAGAGCCACTGGGATCTATATGAGCTCGCCGAGAAGCTGGTCGATCTCGAATACCACTTCCAGCGCTGGCGCTTCGGGCACTTGAAGACCGTCGAGCGGATCATCGGCTTCAAGCGCGGCACCGGCGGCACGCCGGGCGTGCCCTACCTAGAAGGCGTGCTGAAACAGGCCTTCTTCCCCGAACTGCTGAGCGTGAGAACCGCAATATGACCCCCGAGAGCCGCGCCGCCGAGTTCGATGCCGCCGATCCGCTGGCGGAGTATCGCGAGCGGTTCACGCTGCCACAGGGCGTGATCTATCTCGATGGCAATTCGCTGGGAGCACTGCCCAAGGCGACCATTGCGGCCGTGCAAAGGGTGGTTGAGAAGGAGTGGGGCGAGGGCCTGATCCGATCCTGGAACGGCGCTGGATGGTTCGAGGCTGCGGGCCGGGTCGGGGCGAAGATCGCACCGCTGATCGGCGCCGCGCCCCACGAAGTCATCGCCTGCGATTCGACCAGCGTGAACCTCTTCAAGCTTATCGCAGCCGCGCTTCAGATGCGTCCGGGCCGCAAGGTGGTGCTGTCTGAACCATGCAACTTCCCGACCGATCTCTACATGATCGCGGGCCTGGAGGCACAGGGCCTCGCCGAGCGCCGGCTGACAGAGCGTGGCAGCCTGGCCGAGGCGCTCGACGCAGATGTTGCGCTGCTTCTGCTCACCCATGTCCACTACAAGACCGGCGCGATGCACGACATGGCCGCTCTGACCCGCGCCGCGCACGAGGCGGGGGCGCTGGTGCTGTGGGACCTGTCGCACTCGACCGGCGCGCTGCCAGTTGACCTGAACGCGGTGGATGCGGACTTTGCGGTCGGCTGCGGCTACAAGTACTTGTGCGGCGGGCCGGGCGCACCAGCCTTCGCTTATGTCGCAGAGCGGCATCACGCGAACCTCGCCCAGCCGCTGACCGGCTGGTTCGGCCATGCCGCGCCCTTCGCCTTTACCGACGACTATCGGGGCGCACCCGGCATCGAGCGGCTGCTATGCGGCACCTCGCCTGTGCTCGGGCTTGCGGCGCTGGAGGTCGGGGTCGACCTTATCGCGGAGATCGGTGTGGAGCGCCTCTCCGGCAAGTCGCAGGCGCTCTCGGAGTTTTTCCTCGAATGCCTGATGGCGCTGGGCGTCGATCTGGAGCTGATGAGCCCGCCAAGGAGCGATGATCGGGGTAGCCAGCTCTCTTTCCGCCACACCAACGCCTACGCGATCTGCCGGGCATTGATAGCGCGCGGGGTTATCGGCGATTTCCGTGATCCGGACGTTCTGCGGCTCGGCTTTGCCCCTGCCTATCTGAGCTTCGCCGACATCGCTGCCGCCGCCCGCCATCTCGCGGAGGTGCTGGCGAGCGGCGAGTGGCAGCGCATGGAATTCAGCCAGCGCGCTGCCGTCACCTGAGCGGTCAGCCGACGGTGCGTTCGGCCTTGTCCTTATCGTTGGTACCCTTGATCATGGCGCGCATCTGGTCCCATTCCGCATCGCCCAGCGCGTGGAGCATCGGGTAGAAGGTGCCGCCGTTGGCTTGGAAGCCGGCGCCGTCGATGGCAATGGTCTGGCCGTTCACATATTCCGCGCCCGTTCCCATTAGAAACACCGCGAGATTGGCGAGTTCGTGCATCTCGCCCGCGCGGCCGAGCGGGTTCATAGAATTATTCGAATTGCCGCCCGACCCGCCCGGGCTGAGCCGCGCGCTCATGCCCTTGGTCGGGAAGAGGCCCGGGGCGATGGCGTTGAAGCGCAGGCCGTAGCGGCCCCACTCCGTTGCAAGACTCTGCGTCATGGCGTTGATCGCGGTCTTGCTCATGGCCGAGGGGACCACGAAGGCACTGCCCGACCACACCCAGGTGGTGAGGATCGACAGGAAGCTTGCGTGCTTCTTTTCCGCGATCAAGCGCTTACCGATATCGAGCGTGACGTAGAAGGTGCCGCGCATCACGATGTCGGCGATGGCGTTGAAACCGTTGACCGAAAGGTCCTCGGTGCGACTGATGAAGTTACCAGCCGCATTGTTCACTACGCCGGTAAGCGCTCCGCCGTCGGCCCAAATCGCATCGACCATCGCATGGATCGCGTCCGCATCGCGGATGTCGCAGGCCATGCCGACGATCTTTGCCCCAGAGCCATTGGCATGCAGCGCGGTCAGTTCCTCAGCGGTCTCGTCGAGCTTGTTCTGCCGCCGCCCGCAGATGTAGACCGTGGCGCCGAGCTTGAGGAAGGCCTCGGCCATCTCCCGCCCTAGACCCGTACCGCCGCCGGTGACGAGTATGCGCTCGCCCGCCATGAGGCCTTCGCGGAACATCAGCTTCGATACGTCCATGGTTTGGTCCTCTCAGAGACCGAGAACGGTCTTGGCAATGATATTCTTTTGCACTTCGTCCGAACCGCCGAAGATCGTCTGCGCCCGGTTGTTGAGGTAGCGGCCCATCGCGGTCTGGGCATATTCGCTCCCCACCGGCTCGGGCGCCTCGTTGCCGTAGAGTGGGCGTTCGAGCGGCAGTTGCAGCGCGTCCGGGCCGAGCAGTTCGAGCCTGAGCACGTCGACCTTCTGGCCGATATTCGATCCGAGCAACTTGACCAACGAGGTCTGCGGCCCCGGCGCCTTGCCCTTGGCGAGTTCGGCGAGGATGCGCAGTTCTGTCACTTCCAGCGCCTCGGCCTCCAATCGCACGCGGGCGAGCCGGTCGCGGAAGCGCGGGTCATGCGAGAGCGCACCATTGATGCCCGATGGCTGGGTCTGGGCGAGCTGTTCGAGCCGGTCGATGGACTGGAGCAGTCGCGGGGCATAGCACGATCCGCCGCGCTCGTTCTCGAGCAGGAACTTGGCGACGCTCCAGCCCTGACCTTCATCGCCGATGCGGTTTTCAGCCGATGTGCGGGCATCGGTGAAGAACACCGCGTTTACCTCGTGATCGCCCGACATCGAGTGGATCGGGGTAACCGCAACGCCCGGCTGGTCCATAGGCACCAACAGGAAACTGATCCCGGCCTGCTTCTTTACCGTCGCATCCGTGCGCACCAGCGCGAAGATCCAGTTGGCGTGATGGGCGTGGGTGGTCCAGATCTTTGAGCCGTTGATGACATACTCGCCGCCGTCCAGAAGTGCGGCGGTCTTTAGGCTGGCAAGGTCGGAGCCGCTGCCCGGCTCGGAATATCCCTGACACCAGTAATCCTCGCCCGAAAGAATGCCGGGCAGGAAGCGCGCTTTTTGTTCGGGCGTGCCGAAAGCGCAGATTACCGGGCCGACAAGACGCAACCCGAGGATCGCCAGCGACGGTGCGCCAGCCAGCGCGCATTCTTTCTCGAAGATGAATTTCTGTGTCGGGGTCCAGCCCGTGCCGCCGTCTTCCTTGGGCCAGTGCGGGGCAACCCAGCCCTGGCGGTAGAGGATGCGGTGCCACTCCATCCCGATGTCGGGCTCGACGAACACGCCGGGCGTGCGGCGCGCGCCGTCGCGCAGGCGTTCGGGCAGGTTGTCCTTGAGGAATGCGCGCACTTCCTCGCGGAACGCCAGATCCTCAGTGGAGAAGTCCATATCCATTACAGTTGATCCCGTCGTGCTATTCTTCAGGCCCCGTCTCGCATGGCCCAGCGGATCGTGCGCCGCAGCAAGTCATAATAGACGTCGTAATTCCAGGCGCACATTTCCTTGTGCGGGTAGAAATCGGCCATGCCCGGAAGGTCGTAGTGCCCGCGGCAATGGCCTAGAGCATTGTATACGATCCGACCCGCGCCGATATCCCTCGTATAAACGATAGGGACAGTGGTCTTGCCCCATTGGCTGTGGGTGAAGCCAGTCGCCTCGCCTTCGAATGTGGTCTGCATCAGTGTGTCGATCGGTGCGGTGGTCTTGGAGAGGTAGAGCTCGTCCACCACCTCGAAATCCTCGATTCCGCGGGTGAGCTCATGGGCCTTGTTGACCACCTCAACCGGGAACTTGCCGATTGGCGGGTGGGCTACGAATTGCGTGCCAAGCATTTCCATAATGTCTGGGCGATCATCGGGCGCATCGACCAAGCCCTCCGCAGTGAAGACGAGGATCGAGTTGGTACCGTGGAGCGCCATCCACTTGCCGCCCCTCTCCATCCACGCCTTCAGCTGCGAGGTTTGCTCCTCGGTCGGCATCAGGTCGCAGGTATAGGTGATGAGGAAACGGCACTGGTCGAGCCGCTCCAGCCCCGAATAATCCGCCGCCACAGTGGTGCGGATCTGCGGGTGCTCGGCGAGCAGTTTGAGGATCTCGAGGCGCGGGTAGTCGATGTCGTGATACTTGCCCGCGGCGATGAAGTGCGCGTCGATACGGGTGGCGGGTTGCTCTGCCATGTCAGCTCCTGATGCTGCCGCCACCGTCGACGGTGAGGTCGCAGCCTGTGGTGAAGCTCGCCTCATCGCTGGCGAGGAAGACCACCGCCCGCGCGACTTCCTCGGGCTCGCCGATGCGGTTCATCGGGTGTGTGGCGGCAAAGTTAGTCTCGATGTTCTCCGGCGTGTCGGCGCCCGAGAACTTGTAGCGGTTGTACATTGGCGTGCGGATCGCACCGGGGTGGACCATGTTGACGCGGATCGGCAGGCCCCGTTCGGCAAGATCGAGCGCGACGGACTGGGTGAGCCCGCGCAAGCCTGTCTTCGACGCGCTGTAGGCCGCCACGAAAGATGCCGGGCGCAACGCGATCATCGAGCCGATGTTGACTATGGCACAGGCCTCGCCGCTCGCCTCCATTGCCGGGATCGCGGCGCGCATTCCGTAGAAGGGGCCGTGCAGGTTGATGTCGATGGTGCGGTGCCACACGTCGAGCGCACCTTCGGGGACATTGCCCGGCTCGGAGATGCCGGCGATGTTGCAGAGCACGGTGAGCTTGCCGAAACGCGCCTGCGTGGCGGCGACGGCGGCCTCCCATTGGGCGAAATTGCGTACATCAAGTGCGATGGCCGCTGCCCGCTCGCCCAGTTCACCCGCGAGCGACTGCGCTTTTTCAAGCTGGACGTCGCCCAGCATCACACTGCCACCCTCGGCCATGATCAATCGCGCAACGGCCGCCCCGATCCCCTCAGCGCCGCCCGAGATCAGCGCGACCTTACCCTGCATCCGGCTCATTCGCGCTCCAGGATAGCGACCGCCGAGAGACCCGGCGCGCCGTAGACGTGGGAATATCCGAAGCGGGGTCCCTTGCCATTTTCCCCCGGCACCTGCCGCTCGCCGCCGCGCTGGCGCAGTTGCTGTACGTTCTCGTAGACCTGCCGCAGGCCCGAGGCACCGACCGGCTCTCCGCAGGCCAAGCACCCGCCATCGGTGTTTACCGGCAGCTTGCCGCCGATCTCGGTCCAGCCATTGGCGAGCCACTCCTCCTGCGCGCCGTCTTGGCAGAAGCCGTTTTCGGCCATGTGCATGATTTCCGCACCGCTTTCGGTGTCCTGAAGCTGGGCGACGCTGATGTCCTCCGGGCCGATCCCGGCTCTTTCGAACGCGGCCTTGGAGGCGAGGACGGTCGGCTTGCCGCCTTCTTCGATGCTGATGCCGGCCTGGAACACCTCGAACGAGTTGGGCGGGCGGGTCTTCACGGCAACTGCGCGGATTTTCACGCCATCTGCACCCAGCTCCTTCATCTTCTTTTCGCTGGCGAGAATCAGCGCTACCGCGCCCTCGGCGGGCGAGCAGAACATGTATTTGGTCAGCGGGTCATTGATCATCGGCGCGTTCATGATCGTTTCGAGATCGACCGGGCTGCGCCGCCACGCATGGGGCGTAATGGTACCGTTGCGAAACGCCTTTTCCGCAACCCGGCCCAGCGTCGTGCGGCTGATGCCATGAAGCTGCATGTAACGCTGAATCTTGAGAGCGAAGAACTGCGTTGTCAGCATCATGCCGGTCTGGCCATACCATTCAGGCAGGCCGTAATCGGCGGGCTTGGCGTTGAAGGCACCGCGAGGATGCTTGTCGAACCCCACCGCAAGCGCGAGATCATACATGCCGCTCGCGATCGCTTGCTGCGAGGCCGCGAGCGCACTGCCACCGGTGGCGCAGCCGTTGGCGACGTTGGTGAAGGGGAGGCTGGTCAGCCCTAGCTCGTTGACCATGATGTCGGCATTGCCCGCCGCCGCGCTGCCGCCATAGGCACATTCGACATCGGGCCAATCCAGCCCGGCATCGGCCAGAGCCTCGCGCACAGCATAGACCCCTTGCTCGCGGCCCGAACGGCTGTCGGTGCGGCCAAATGGGTGGATCCCGGCGCCGATGATGTAGACGTTTTCGGTCATGCGGCTTTGCTTTCACTGGCAGCCAAGGGACGGAAGGCATAGGTATCGTAGCGTGCGTTGAACGGCACGATGCAGAACTCGAGCTCCATGCCGAGGTGCAGGTCCTCTAGCCGCGCGTCGACGATGCGGCTCTCTACGATCACCTCGCCGGGAAGCTCGACATAGCCGATGAGGTAGCCATGAAAGTCAGGCGGCCCTTCGCCGGGGGCGGAGCCTGGGCCTTCATAGGGCTCCTTCGGTAGGAAGCCCTGACTGGTCCACGACCACAGCTTGCCGAAGCGTGAGAGCTTGTAAGGTTCGACGCCCTCTGCCGCATCGCCGGCCGGCATGGGAAAAATGATCTCGCCCGAGGGCCGGCGTCCGCCCATCAGGTGCGGCTCGCCGCCGTCGCTCCACAGGTTCGGGTCGATCTTTTCGCCCATCGTTCAATCCCCCTCAGGCCCGCAGCTCAGGCCGCGAGCGCATATTCCGCCAGCACGGTATCGACGTCGCCGAACAGGCGGGCGAGCACCAGCACACGCTTCATTGCGTGGCCGATCGCGAGTTCGTCGGTGATCCCCATGCCGCCGTGCATCTGCACCGCTTCGCGCGCGATCGCGTCAACATTGTCGCCGATATAAGCCTTGGCCCCGGCGGCGGCGCGCTGCCACTTGGCAGCGTCGGCGCGGTCAGTGAGCGCGGCACGATAGAGCATCGAGCGCGCCTGCTCCTCCTTGGCGTAGCAATCGACAAGGCGGTGCTGGAGCGCCTGAAAGCTGCCGATCGCAACGCCGAACTGCTCGCGCTCCTTCACGTAGGTCAGCGTGTCGTCGAGCAGGCGCTGGCCGAGGCCGACCATCTCGGCGGCGGCATAGAGGCGCAGCTCCGAGGCAATGGCGGCCAGGCCGTCCGCATCGAGTGCCAGCTTGGCCGAGGCGGCTGTGCGGGTCAGCTTGATCTCGCCCGCAATGCTCCCATCGGCGAGGCGATAGGCGCGGACCTTAAGGCCTGGCGCGCCCTTCGGCACGAGGAAGCATGCAGTCTCGCCGGCGAGGTCGGCGGTGACGATGAACAGGTCGGCAAGCAGCGCGCCCATCACCATGGTCTTTTCGCCCGAGAGGACGAAGCCGGCGCCTGCGCTTTCGGCCTTCACCCCCTTGGCCTTGAGGCTGTAGCGCTGGCCGCGCTCGGTCCACGCTAGGGTGGCGATGGTCTCGCCGGAGATCACGCCGTCAAGCGCCGCGCTCGCGCCGCCGCGCTCCAGAAGCATTGCGGGCAAGATGCCGTGTTCGAGCAGCGGGTCGGGCGCATTGGCCTTGCCGATCGCCTCGGCGACCAGCGCCAGATCGACCGCCGAGCCGCCCATGCCCCCTGCCTCCTCGCCGGCCGCAAGTGCAATCAGGCCCATCTCCGCCAGCTGCTGCCAGCGCGCGCGGTCGTAGCCGGTGGGCGAGAGGCGCAAGCGGCGACGCGCTTCGACATCGACCGGCGCGGCGAACCGCTCGACCGAGGTCACGAACATCTGTTGTTCTTCGGAAAGGTCGAAATTCATTTTCGTCAGGCTTTCCGCGTGAAGGTGATCGGCAGGTGCGTCACTCCGCGCAGCAGGATGTTGGGAAGGATGCGGATCGCGTTCTCGTCGGCGACCGCGAAGTTATCGAGCCGCTCGAGCAGCTCGTCGAAGGCGACGACCATCTCCTTGCGGCTGAGCATGTTGCCGACACACATATGCGGCCCCTTGCCGAAGCTGAGGTGGGTCCGGGCGTTGGTCCGCTCGATGTCGAAGCGGTCGGGATCGGGGAATTTCTTGGGATCGCGATTGGCCGCGGCATAGCGCAGCTGCAACACGGCGCCCGCCGGAATGGATACGCCGCCCAATTCGGTGTCCGCTTTGACGATCCGCCACATCCCCGCGGTAGGCGTTTCGTAGCGCAATGCTTCCTCCACCAGGTTACCGAGCAGCTTGGGATCGCGCCCGCCGGCCGCCGCCTTGGCCTTGGCCATCTGATCAGGGTTGCGGATCAGCTGGAGCAGTCCTCCCGCCAGCGTCGAGGTGGTTGTCTCGTTCCCAGCCACCATGAATTGCTGCATCAGCGACATGATCTCGGGGTCGATAAGCGGCGTTTCGCCTTCGACCCGCGCTTCGACGAGGTCGGTCAGGAGATCGTTGCCGCCATTCGCCCGGCGGTCGTCAATCAGGCCCTTGATGTAGTGCTGGAACTCGACGAGGCTGCTGGCGCATTCGAGTTTGCGCTGGTGATCGACCATCTGGCTGAAGCGGTCGACCGCCGCGTCAGACCAGCGCTTCACCCGCGCGGGATCGTCATCAAGCCCGATCTGCCCGGCGATCATCGCGACCGGTAGCGGTACGCCGAACTCCTCGACAAATTCGCATGCCCCCCGATCGGCAAAGGCTTCGATCAGCTCGATCGACTTGGTGCGCATGTCTGCCTCGATTGCGTTCACGCGCGGGGCCGAGAAGGCGAGGTTAACGAGCTTGCGGTTACGGGTGTGGACCGGGTGGTCGGCGGTCAGCAGGGTGGGGAGGTCTGGCCAGCCCTCGGCGAGGATCGCCTGGATGTCCTCGTCCGCCTCGCGCCCCATCAGCGCGGTGAAATCGTTCGAGAAGACCTCGGGTTTGGCCGCCGCCTCGCTGCATAGGTCGTAGGAATAGACGACCCAGGTGTTCATCCCCTCGAGGTGCTCGATGGCAATGCCGGCCTCGTGTACCGCGCGGTAGTAATCGAACGGATCAATCAACGTTTCAGGCGCGAACACGTTGCCTTCGGGCTTGTTCATGTCAGGCGGCTCCAGACCCTTGGAAATTATGGAGCAAGCCTAGCCACGACCCCGCCTCCTACGCGATGCACGTTTCTGTTAGGGTTGCAGACAAAGCATAGTCAGCCGGCAAATTCGCGCTGAAATTCAATCATGTCGAAATAGTCGCGCCATGCGGTGATGAGGCCGTCGTCACCGATTTCAAAGGTGCCCATCACCCGGATCGCGGCATGCCGGCCGTCCTTGAAAGTGAACCCGTCGGTCCGTTCGGTGAGGACGGTGCTGCCGTTCGCTGCGATGGCGTGAACCTGCCAGTCGCACGCGGCGATGTTTGCGAGGAAACCTTCGACCATGCCGCGCATAGCCGACGTGCCCTCAATCGGCTCCATCGGGATGTTGTGGTAGACGATCCCGTCCGCACACAGGCCGAGCATCGCCTCGATGTCGCATTCATTCCAGTGGCCGATAAAGGCTGTGACGGTGTCAATCGGGCTCATGGCGTCTCTCCTGCTACATATTCGAGGGCGTTGGCGAGCAGCTGGCGCACATGCGGGTTGGCGTAGGTGACGGGGCTGTCGCCGAACTGAAGATAGACCAGCGGCGCCGCGCCGACCCTCTTGTGCCAGCCGACAAGGTTGCTCCCGGGCGGGTGGTCCCAGCCCTCGTTTGAGAAGAGCGTGCCCGAGATGCCGAGCGCGGCGGAGTAGAAGTGCTTGGCGTCGAAGCTGTAGTCGGAACGCACGAGCGGCTCGACCTCGTGCTCAAAGACCTGCGCAAGGTAAAGCTCGTCGGTGACGGTGAAGTGGCTCGGCAGGCCCGCAGTGACGGGGTGATTGGCAACGATGGACGCGGTGTATCGGGCCTCGTGGCGGTAGCCCGAATCCAGCGTCGGTGTCCCTCGCACTTCGCCCGGAGTGTAGAGGAACCGCCCGCCGAGCATGTCGTGCCATTCGGGCCAATCCGCCCAGCCGGCGAGTGCGTGGTGCATCGCGACCGCGCCGCGCCCGGTGGCGAAGCGCTCGACAATCGCGCGGCGGAACGCCTCTGACGGCGGGCGTGAGGTCACCCAATTATCGGCGAAAGTGTAGCCGCCCATGTCGTAGAACAGCACCGCGTCGGCCTCGAGCGCGCGGCCGCTTCCCACCGCCTCCTCGGCTTCGGGATGCATCAGGTGGGTGATCTCCCAGTCGCCGAGGCTCGCCAGCAGCTCGGCAAAGGCGCGGCGGTCGTAGGCATGGCCGCCCGACAGGACGAGGAGATCGCGGGCCACGACGTCAGACGATCTTGAGGATCATCTTGCCGTCGTTCGTGCCCGCGAACAGCCGCATGAAGCTGTCGAAGGCGTGCTCCAGCCCCTCGTCGACATGCTCGTCGATGGTCAGTTTCCCCTGCGCTGCCCAGACGCCCATCTGTTGCGCGCCCTCGGCGAAGCGCGGGACGTAATCGGCCACCAGCAGCCCGCGGATGTGCGCCCGCTTGACGATCAGCTGCCACAGGTTGCGGATGCCGCGCGGCTCAGTGTTGTATTCGCTGATCAGCCCGCACAGCCCGACGCGTGAATGCAGGTTGAGGTTCATCAGCCCGGCATCGAGGATGATCCCGCCGACGTTCTCGAAAATCACGTCGACGCCGTCCGGGCAGGCCTCGGCGATAGCAGCAGTGAGTGCCGCCTCGTCCTTGCCCCGGTAGTCGATGGCGGCATCGAAGCCGTATTTCTCGATGAGCCGTGCACATTTGGCAGGCCCGCCCGCGATCCCGACTGCGCGGCAGCCGTGGATCTTGGCGAGCTGGCCGACTAGGCTCCCCACAGCCCCCGCCGCGCCGGTGACCAGCACGGTTTCGCCAGCCTTTGGCTCGCACACTTCGAGGAAGCCGAAATAGGCCGTCATCCCGACCGCCCCGAAGATCGACAGGTAGTTCGTGACGCTCGGCACAAGGCTTGGATCGATCGGCTGGGTAAAGCCGCCCGCGACACCGAGCGAATAGTCCTCAAGCGCGTTGAGGCCCATCACCCACTGGCCGGGTTCGAAGCCCTCCGCGCGGCTTTCCTCGACCACGCCGATGGTGCTGGCCCGTACCGGATCGCCGAGCGGGATCGGGGGCATGTAATTGCCTGTCGCATCCATCCAGCCCCGCATCGCCGGATCGAGCGAGGCATAGTGGTTGCGGATCAGGAACTGCCCATCGGTAAGCTCCGGCGTCGGCTCGGTAACGAGTTCGAAGTCTTCCTTGACGGGAGTGCCGTCAGGGCGGCGCTGGAGGAGAAAGCGGCGGTTGATGGGCATAATTGTCCTTAGATTGAAATGCTCAGGCCGGTTCCAGCTTTACCGGAATCGCACTTTGCAGGCTCTGCCCGGTGATCGGATCGTAGTCGACAACTTCGCTGACCAGCCGATTGGTGGATGAACCGCGTTCGCGAACATCCTCCTTAGTCGCGTCGGCATCGCCATAGGCGTGCGCCATCGAGACGATCCCGCGCCGCACCTTGTCGCTCGCCTTGACTACGCCGTGGATGGTGGCGTGGGGGCTTGTGATTGCGACTAGCCCACCTTCTTCCAACCCCAGCGCCGCGATGTCATCGGGGTGGATATAGGCCGGGTTGGTGGTGGTCTTGGCCTGGAGCTTCTTGAGCGGATGGCCGATCGAGTTGAAGCGCGTCTTCGAGCGCCGCGAGATCAGGCGGAAATCGAATCCTTCGCGGGCCGTGCGGTTGTCGGCGTACTTGCCGATTTCCGAGGGCATTGCGCCCACCGCCAGATCGAAGCGGTGGAACTGGGTTTCGTCGACCGGCTCCACGACCGGGTGCTGTTCCGGATAGAACACCGCTGCCCCGTCATTGGCGCGGCAATCCTCGCGCACCTGGCTGGGCGGTACGAGGCAGCCGGTCACCGCGAGGTCGAGGAACTCCTGCTTGGTCGGCTTGCGATCCATTGGCAGCGGACCGCCGCCCAGCACTATCTGGATCCCGAGATGATGCGCGAGTGTCCAGAACATCTCGTATTCGTCGATGACATCGCCCGGCGCCTCGACCACCGCTTCGGTGTAACGGGCGTAGGGCTCCTCGTGCCACCATTCCGACAGGCTGGTGATATCCTCCCGCTCGAGGCATTGCGAGGGCGCGAGCACCACGTCGGCACGCTTGGCGCTGGCGCTCATCCACGGGTCGATCTGCACGAACAGCTCGAGATCATCCAATGCGCGCACCATCTTGGCCTGGTCGGGGAAGCCCACGACGGGGTTGCCGCCGACCGAGATCAGCGCGCGTACCTGGCCTTCGCCGGGGGTGAGGATCTCGTCGGCAAGCACATTGCAGGGCATTTCCCAGCCAAGGTGACCGAGCCCGCGGAAGCGCGACTTCGGCATGCCTTCCGCGCCGAACATCGGCACGGGTGGGCCGACCTGCGCGCGGCGCGCGGTCTGGTAGGGGCTGAACACGCCGGGGATCGCCGCCTTCTCGCCCTCCTGCTTGAAGCGGGCACAGATCGTGTTGAGGCACACCACCAAGTACTCGGTAAGCGTCCCATTGCCCGCCATTTCCGGGCCGGTGCCGGTGACCGCGCAGCCCTTGGAGCCGCTTGCGAACATTCGCGCGGCGGCGATCAGCTGGTCCTTGTCGAGCCCGGCCCGCTCGGCCGCGACCTCGGGCGGGAAGGCCTTCACCGCCTCGGCGAGTTCGTCGAACCCGTCCACGTGGGCGGCGACGAAGTTGCGGTCATACAGGCCTTCGGCGATGATCACATTGAGCATCCCTGCGAGCATCGCCGGATCCTCGCCCGGCTTCACGGGGAGGTGGATATCGGCGAGCCGCGCCACGTCGCTCTCACGCGGGTCGGCGACGATCAGCTTGAGGCCCTTGGCCTGCTGATCGCGGATGCGGCGCGAGGGGCTGAAGGGCGGCACGCCCCCCACGGGCGAATAATGCGATACAATCGGGTTGTTGCCGATGAACATGGCAACGTCGCTTTCCGAGAAGGTGTTCGGCCCCGCCATCCACTTCCCGTACCGCTGCGTGGTGAAGACCTTGGCCGGCTGGTCGAGCGTCACCGAGGTGTAAAAATTGCGGCTCCCCACGGCTTGCGCAAAGCTCACCGAGGCCGACATCGCGGCGCTGTTCTGAAATCCGCCCGATCCCATGAAGACGGCGACCGAGTGCGGGCCGTGGGTGTCGATGATCCGGCGCAACTCGCTTGCAACGTGGGCCAAGGCCTCCGGCATCGGCGTTTCGACGAATTCGCCCACGGCGTTCCTCACCAGCGAGTGATGCAGGCGGTTTTCCGAATTGTGCGAATCCGGCAGCTCGCGGCCCTTCATGCAGGTGTAGCCGCCGTATGCGGGATCATCGGGATCGCCGCGCACTTCGACGACCTTACCGCCTTCGACATCCACTTCCATCGCGCAATTGGCATGGCAGAAACGGCAGAAGGTCTTGTGAGTCTGAACGCCCATCGTCTCTCTCCCAAATATTGGGCGAGACTACCACAGGGGGCGAGGCACTCGACTGACACTTTTGTCCGTGGAGAGGTGCGGCTCGCGCTCGCAATAGGGCAGGGAAAGTATAGTCCAAATTCCGGAGAGAAACCCGATGCCCACCACCACCCGCCAATGGCTCCTGAACGGACATCCGCGCGGCCGCGGGATCGAGATCGAGAACGATTTCAAGCTCGTCACCACCGATCTGCCCGATCCGGGCCCCGGCGAGATGCTGCTGAAGATGCACTATCTGGGCTTCGATCCGGCGCAGAAGGGCTGGATGGAGAACATCGCCGACTACGTCGCACCTATGGCGATCGGCGACGTGATGCGCGGTAGCGGCATCGCCGAAGTCGTGGCTTCGAACGGCGGGCGCTATGCTGTCGGCGACACGCTGTTCGGCACAACCGGCTGGACCGAATACCTCGTGACCGACGGCAAGGAACTGACCAAGGTCGAAACCGATCTGTCGCCCACCGCCGTCCTGTCAGTGCTGGGGACCACCGGGCTCACCGCCTATTGCGGACTGTTCAAGGTCGGCAAACCGGTCGCGGGCGATACCGTACTGGTGAGCGGCGCGGCGGGCGCGACGGGGAGCATCGTCGGCCAGTTGGCCAAGCTCGCAGGGTGCCGCGTGGTCGGGATCGCGGGCGGCCAGGACAAGTGCGACTGGCTGGTGCGCGAGGCGGGCTATGACGCGGCGATCGACTACAAGGCGGGCGGCGTGAAGGAGCAGATCCGCGAACATTGCCCGCGCGGTGTTGACGTGATTTACGACAATGTCGGCGGCAAGATTCTCAACGACATGCTCGCCTGTATCGCCACCAATGCCCGCGTGGTGATCTGTGGCGGGATTAGCCGCTACGAAACTGGCAGCTTGCCAGCGGGGCCGGAGAACTACTTCAACCTCGTCTTCCGCCGGGGCACCATGGCGGGCTTCATCGTCCTCGACTGGGCGAGCGAATTCCCGGCGATCCGCAAGCGGCTGGAGGGCTTCGTCAAGGACGGTAGCCTCAAGTATCAGGAGGACATCCAGCACGGCTTCGAGAACGCACCGCAGACGTTGCAGCGCCTGTTCAGCGGCCTGAACCGCGGGAAGCAGATGCTGAAGCTCTGACGCCTAAGGCCGGGGTCAGGCCGGGGGCAAGTCCTCCGGCCGGTTGACGTTCATCAGCGGGCGAGGGAGGTCGATCCGCCGTGCGCCGGTATAGTCGGCGAAGCGATACAGCGACCGGCCGCCCTCTGCGAGAAACGCTTCCAACGCGCCGCCAGCCTCGGCCGGCCAGAGCCCGACGACCGGCTGGCTTTCGACGATAGCCGCGCCCTCTCCCGCCAGTGTCGCGGCGAGATCGGCTGGCAAATCAGGTACATCCACCCCGGCAGAGAGCACGTGGGTAAAGCCGCACTCCCGCGCATGGCGCAGCGCGGCGGCAAGGCCGCCCAATGGGCCTAGCCCCGCCTCGGGCCAGTCAGGGATGCAGGCGAATCCCCGCTCCTCGCGCCCGCAGACGACCAGCGCCTCGCACTGGGCCAGCAGCGCCGCCGCAACCCCGTCAATCAGCCGCTCGCCCGCATACAGCGCCTGCGCCTTGTCGCTGCCGAACCGCCGCGCCTGTCCGCCGGCGAGGATTGCGCCAAGGAGTTTCAGTCAAATGCCTCGCTGGCGACGCCTTGGTCGTTGTAGACCGGGCTTTCCGCGTCCACCCGGTACTTGGCGCTGACCGCCCCGGTGATGCCGAACTGTCCGATGTGATCGCGCATCCCGGTGTAGGCAGGGTCGAGGAAATGCGCAGCGAGCGCCTCCGCGCTTTCCCACTCTTCGAACACATTGACGCGCGCCGGGTTCATCGAGCAGGCGCTCCAGTCGTAGTGGATGCAGCCCTTCTCGGCGAGCGCCGCTGCGATATGCGGGCGGGCGGTGCGCAGGGCTTCCTCGCGCTGGGCGGGATCGAGGTCGATCTGCGCGGAAATCAGGATTTTAGCCATCGTAATCAGCCCTCCGCGCCAAATTCGGCGATGATTTTGAACTTGCGGCTGGTGAACAGCCATTGCCCGCCGATCTTGGCGAGCTCGTCTTCATAAAGCCCGCCGACATGGCGCGCCTTGCCCTCCTTGGGCTTCAGGATTTCCTGTGTCTGCACGCGGGATTTTGCCGTGTTTCCCGTGACTTCGATCATGCAAGGCACGCAGTGAAAGCTCACCGCCTCAAGGCCCCCCATTGCCCCGTTCCAGAAGGCAACGATCGCGTCCTTGCCCTTGGTCTGGTGGCCCATCAGGTCCCAGTCGGCGTCGTCCGCCCACACGCTGCCCCATGTGTCCGCATCGATCCGCACTACGCCATCGGCATAGACGCCGTTCAACTCCTGGATCGCTACGCGATCTTCGAGGGGCCCTGTAAACATCGCTTGCTCTCCCTTTGTTGGGAGCGGCTATCGGCCCCGAGGGGTGCCAGCGACAATGCCCACTTTTGGCAAGGGTGAGCACAGGCCCGCCCGTGTTATTCGCACGGGGGAGAGGAGACACGAGATGGGACAATTGCAAGGCAAGACCGCGGTTATTCTGGGGGCGGCGTCGGAGGGCAACATGGGCCAGACCATCGCCCGGCTGTTCGCAGCCGAGGGCGCAAAGGTCATGGTGGCGGGCCGCAAGGAAGGCCCGCTCGCTGCGCTAGCCGCTGAAATTGCTGGCGAATATGCACTATGCGATATCACCAGCCGCACCGAGGTCAATGCCATGGCCGACAAGGCGGCGGCGACTTTCGGGCGGGTCGACATCGCGATCAACACCACCGGCTGGGGCCTTCTCGCCAGCATGGAGGAGATCACCGAGGAGCAGCTCGACCAGATAATTGCCCTGCAATTCAAGGGCGTGCACCACTTCCTGCAGGCCTTCGTGCGGGTGATGAGCGCGCAGGCCCCGACCGGCGGATCGCTCATTTCGCTGTCCTCGGCGACCACCAAGGCGATCATTACCAACCACGCGGCATACATCGGTACCAAGCGCGGCAGCGAGGCGCTGATCGAGTGTGTTGCCAATGATTACGGGCACTTGGGCATCAAGGCCAACACCGTCTCGCCCGCCTTTACCGACAGCCCGATGACTCACCAGAGCTTCCAGGTGCCGGGTCTGACTGACGCATTTCTCCCGCGTTATCCGATGGGTAGGCTCAACACGGTCGAGGATGTCGCCCATGCCTGCCTGTGGCTGAGCACCGATCAGGCCTTTGTCACCGGAGCCAATATCCAGCCCAATGGCGGCCTGATCATGCGCGGTAATCCGCAAGCTGGCGACGTTGCCGCAGCGGTCGGGGCGGCGATGGCAAAATTGCAGTCGTAGACCGCGATTGGGGGATGTTTCACGTGAAACATCCCCGCTGAAGCCCCTCTGGAGGGGGGTCTAAACGCGTCTAACAGGGGTCTAAAAGGGGTCTAGCGCGCGCTGGAACCCCTCTAGAATCGCTCAATATTGCGCCGTCCCGCCGTCGACGCTGATCTGCGCGCCGGTAATCCCGGCCCCGGCCTTGCTCGCCAGCAGCACCGCGACCGCCGCGATTTCTTCGACCGTGTTCGGCCGCTTGATCGCCGCTTCCGACGCGAACAGCGCGATCATCTCGTCCAGCTCCATGCCCATTGCCTTGGCGGTTGCGGGGCCGTTGTTCTTGATGATGTCGGTGATCACGATGCCGGGACAGATCGCGTTCACCGTCACGCCCTGCGCGCCCACTTCACGCGCGAGGCTTTTGGTCAGGCCGTTCACCGCGTGCTTGGCGGCGCTGTAAGCTGTCAGCACGGCTTTCCCGTGCTTGCCCTCCATCGACGAGATGTTGATCACGCGCCCGTTGCCCTTTTCCAGCATCACCGGCAGCGCGCGCCTTGTGGCCCAGAAGGTCGAATAGACGTTCCACTTCATCGCCTCGTCAAAGGCGTGGTCGGACAGGTTGACGAGCGGCTGCAAATCGCCCGCGCCGCCCGCGTTGTTCACCAGGATGTCGAGCGTGCCGAAATGCGCGATGACCTGATCGATGAAGCCTTCGAGATCGGCCTGCACCATCACATCGCCGGCGATGAAGATGGCGTTGTCGCCTGCCCCCAATTCCTTGAGCACCTTGGCGCCCTTCTCGGCATTGCGCGCGAACAGCGCGACCTTGCCGCCCTCCTCTAGGAAAGCCTCGGCAATGCCGCGCCCCATGCCCGCCGTGCCCCCGGTGATCGCAGCGATTTTGCCTTCAAGCTTATCGGCTCGTTTCATGTGTTCTCTCCTTTGGCAGCGTGGGTAGCGGGCCGCGCCGCCCCGCGCACCTTGCCAAAATGACGGGTTGCCGGAGACGGCGCGCGCAGCGTCTAACCGCCGCATGGAACCAGTCGACGTCATCATCCTCGGCTCCGGCGCGGCCGGCATGACTGCCGCGCTCGCCGCCCACGAAGCGGGCGCGAGCGTCGCGCTGATCGAACGCGGCACGCGCGTTGGCGGCACCTCGGCGATTTCGGGCGGGGTGATCTGGGTGGCGGACAACCCCCGGATGCGCGCCGCCGGGATGGCAGACAGCCGCGAGGACGCGCTCGCCTATTTCCGCAGCCTCGATCACGGCGATCTTGTCGACGAAACATTGGAGGCCTTCGTCGACCGCGGGCCCGAGGCGCTGGCCTTTCTCGAAGGAATCGAGGCGCTGAAGGTTGCGGTGTTGCCCGGCTATCCGGACTATTACCTCGACCGGCCGGGCGCTAAGCCGGAAGGTTCGCGCGCGCTCGACCATGATCTGTTTGCCTTGGGCGAGCTCGGCGACTGGGCCGCGAAAATCTACGCGATCGAAGAACCCAAGCCGCTGATGCTGCGCGAGACGCCGCTCGGCGGGGCGACCGCGATGCCGCCGATGGCAGTGCTGGGCGAGCGCATGGCCGCGCGGCAATGCGGTTTCGGGCAGGCGATGGTGGCGCGATTGCTCAAGGCGTGTCTGGCGCGCAGGATCGAGCCGATGCTGGGCGTCGATACCAAGCGGCTGGTGCGCGAGGGCGAGCGGATCACCGGGATCGAAGGCACGCGCGACGGTGAGGCTTTCGCGATGACCGCAAGGCGCGGGGTGGTCATCACCACCGGCGGCTTCGAGTGGGATACCGAGCTGCGCCAGACCTTCCTGCGCGGCCCCGTCACCGCCCCCGCCAGCCCGCCGACCGGCAAGGGCGACGGCTTGCGCCTCGCGATGCAGGCGGGCGCGAAGCTGGGCAATATGACCAGCGCGTGGTGGGCGCCAACTCTCGTGACTCCCGACGCGCCGTGGGCGAGCGGCGAGCAGCGCGCGCAGATCATCCTGATCGAACGCACCGTACCGCACGGGATCATGGTCAACCGCGCAGCGCGGCGGTTCTGCAACGAGGCGGCGAATTACTCGGCGCTGGGCGGCGTGTTCCACCAGTTCGATCCGGCGAGCTACGATTACCCGAACCTGCCCGCTTGGCTGGTGTTCGATGCGCAATATGCCGCGCGCTATCCCTTGGGCACGCGCCAGCCAGGGCAGCCGATCCCCGACTGGGTGATGCGCGCCGAGACGCTCGAGGCGCTGGCGGAGCAGATCGGCATCGACGGCGCGCCGCTCACTGAAACCGTCGCGCGGTTCAACGTCCATGCCGATGCGGGCCATGATCCGGACTTCGGGCGCGGGACGAGCGCTTATGATCACTTCTACGGTGATCGCTCGCGGGAGGGGACGGCCGTCACCCTCGGCGCAATCCGTGAGGCGCCGTTCTATGCAGTGGAGATCGCCTCCGGCCTGCTCGGCACCAATGGCGGGCCGAGGACTGACGGTCAGGCGCGCATCCTCGGCCATGACGGGGCACCGATCTCAGGGCTGCTCGGCGCGGGCAATGCAATCGCCTGCCCGACCGGAGGGATTTACGCGGGGGCGGGCGGGACTTTGGGGCCAGCGCTGACCTTCGGCTATATCGCCGGGCGGACGGCGGCTTTGGCAAATACATAACTCGTCATTGCGAGCGCAGCGAAGCAATCCATCGACCGACAGGCGCGAAAGGCCACAACCGCCGTATTCGTGGCTAACCGTCGGTCGTGGATTGTTTCGTCGCCTTCGGCTCCTCGCAATGACGAGCAAACTTACTTCTTCACCGCAAACTCGATGTGCAGCTGCTTCAGCGACCGCAGCAGGAAGTGCGGGTGGTAACTGAAGTCGTTCTTGCCGTCCGCAAACCACATGTCTTCGAAGCGGTCGACCACCGCCTGAAAGCCCCAGGTAAGCTCGCGGCGGGCCAGCGGCGCGCCCAGACAATGGTGCGTGCCCGACCCGAACGCCATGTGCGCGCCCGCTCGGGGCCGCTCCAGATCGAGCTTCTCGGGACATTCGAAGGCGCGCTCGTCGCGGTTGGCCGCGCCGTAGCGCACGTTGATCACCGCACCTGCGGAGATTGTCACCCCGTCCAGTTCCACATCCTTGTGAGTGAAGCGCATCAGGCTCTGCACCGGGCTTTCGAGCCTGAGCACCTCCTCGACGAAGGTGCGCATGTAGGTGCCGGGATCGGCCTTCAGCTTGGCCCACACGTCCTTGTTCTCGATCAGCAGCTTCATCCCCGCCGCCAGCGCGTTGGTGGTGGTCTCGCTGCCGCCCACGAAGGTATCGGCCATCATCTCGGCGTGGAGCTCGTTGTCGTTGAGCGGGCGCCCCCAGCCTTCGATCACGGTGTTGACCAGCACGCTAATGAGGCTGCCATCGGGATGCTCCCGCAGGCGTTCGAAGATCGGCTGGAAATAGTGCTGCGCCTCGATCTCGCGGTCGACCATTTCTAGGTGCTGGTCCTCGGGCAGCATCAGCGAGATGCGGTGGAAGAAGGCGTCGGTCCAGCCCTTGATCCGCCACATGTCATCGCGCGCCGCGCCCATCTGCTCGCCGATGATGAACAGCGGCAGCGGGACGCAGAACTGGCGCACCCAGTCGCAGTGGCCATCGGCGGCGAATGCGTCGATCAGCTCGTAGGCGAGGGTTTCGACGCGCGGGTCGATTTGCTTGATGCGCGACGGCTTGAACGCCTCGTTGAACATCGCGCGCATCTGCTTGTGGTTCGGATCGTCGCGCCCGGCGAGGGTGGCGGACGGTATCCAGCCTTTCTCGCGGAACCGCTCGGCGACCTTGCGGCCGCGCTCCATGTCGGTGGGGCTGGCGCGCATCAGCTCGCTTTGCGCGGTGGAGGGGAAGCGCAGCGGATCCATCAGCACCTCGCGCACATGGTCATAGCGGCTGATGACCCAGATCTGCGTACCCGGAATGTTGTAGACTGGCGCCTCGTCGCGCAGCTGCTTGTAGGCGTCGTAGGGGCACTGCTGGAGCTGCGGGTCGAAGAGGTTGATTGAGGGCCCAGAATCTTTTGTTTGGGAAGCCATCAGCGGACCTCGATCTTTTCCGCGCCCCACGGGGCGATTGTATCGGCGGTCTGGAACGCCTCGGGCAGCTCCTCGACCATGTGCCAGGTCGCAGCCAGCCTGCCGAAACCGACGAAAAACGCCACCGTCATGCCCAGCTCGACGATCTGCGCCTCGCTGAAGTGCTCGCGCAGATCGGCGTACATCGCATCGTCAATCGCCAAGTGATCGGTCGCCATCAGCTCGCCGTAACGGATCGCGACCTTCTCCGCCGCCGACAGGTTTTCGGCCTCCTGCGGGCGCTCCAGCGAGCACACGAGGCCTTCGGTCACCCCGTCCGCCACAGCATCGGAATAGCGGATCGCCATGCAGCTACGGCACTGGTTGAAGAACGCGACCCGCAGCCGCACCAGCTCCACCAGCCGGTCGGGCAGCGTGCGGCCCCGCTTCAGCGCCCCGCCAAAGCCCATCAGGCCGAGCGCTTGTTCCGGACAATGCGCGAAGTAGCGGGTGAGGCCCTGTTCGAGATCGGTCAGGTTGTCCGGCTGGATCGCACTGACGAGGCGTTCGTCCCATTGTTCCGGCGCCAGTTTGGCAATGCGGCTCACAGCTCTCTCCCCTGTCGGCACTGGCAAATTAGCCCGTTTCCGTGAGGGGAAGGCTGGGGGACAACCTGTGCCACAGCAATTGGCGGATTCGCTAAGCGGACCGCCCCGCAGGGGAGAGCGGACTTGCAGCGGGACGCGCCCCGATCACTGGCAGAGGTCGATCTGTTCGCCCCGGGCGCGCAGGAGCATTGGTACGCGGCTTACGCGATCCTCCATGCCGAGGCCCCGGTGCAGTGCCTCCCCGGCGAGGGGCTGACCCCCGGCAGCGACGCCTTCGTGCTCACCAAGTACGAAGACATCGCCCGCGTGGTGAAGGACTGGGACCGCTTCCCGCCGACGCTTTCGTTGCTGGTGGCGCACATCCAGCAGTCGGGCGAGATGCCGACGCACATCCCCGATATCGACGCGATGGTCGCATCGATCGTCTCGCTGCGGCCCGATCCCGAGATGTGGCGCGCGCACCGCAAGGAGCTGACCGATCCGTGGGTCGGGCCGGGCTGCACGCGGCACGCCGGGATGATTGCGGGCCATGTCGAGGCGCTGATCGCAGCGATGCTCGCCAAGGCCCAGCGCGGCGAGCCGGTGGACTTCGTCGCCGACTTCGCGAGGCCCCTGCCGCAGCGCGTGATGGCGAGCGTGCTCGGCTTCCCGATGGAGGACATTCCCCGGCTGGAGCAATGGGGCAATGCGCAGGTCATGTCCTATGTGATCGGGACGACCCACAAGAACATCCTCACCCCCGAACAATCGGCCGAGAAGTTCCGTCTGCTGGCGGGGATGAAGGAATATGTGGCGGAGAAAACGCGGGAGAAACGCGCCGCCCCGCAGGACGACATGATCAGCTTCCTGACGCAGGTCGAGTACCAGCCGCTCGGCCGCAAGCTCACCGATGACGAGATCAATGGCGTGGTCTACGCGATGGTGATCGGCGGGCTGGAAACCACCCAATATGCCATCGCGGAGCAGGCAGGGTTGCTGTGTGAGCGGCCGGGGATGTTCGCCGCGCTGCGGAGTGACCGCACTGCGATCCGCACCTTTATCGAGGAAGGGATGCGGCTGCGCTCGCCCACGCAGGGGCTTTCGACGCGGATTTGCGCGCGCGACGAGGTGTTTCAGGGCGTGAGCGTCCCTGCCGGATCGATGCTCCACCTGCGCTGGGCGGCGGCGAATATCGACGCCGAGGAGTTTGACGACCCGCTCGAATTGAACCTGACCCGCAAGGCCGCGACCCGCCACCTCGCCTTCAGTCAGGGGCCGCGTTCGTGTCCGGGATCGAACATCTCGCGGCTGGAACAGATGATCGCGTGGGAGCGGCTGTGCGATGCCTTCGCCGACGTGGCCACCGCGCCGGGCAACGACTTTAGCCACCAGGGCGGCATCATGCTCGGGACGCGCCGGCTGCTGCTCACCCTCACACCCGCCTGAACGAAAGGCCCGCGATGACCACACTGCTTGCCCATATCCAGATCAAGCCCGGCAAGGAGGCCAAGTGGGAGGGGATCATGCACGACATGGTCACCGAAACCTTCGGGACCGAAGACGGCGTGCTGCGTTACGAATACTGGAAGGGGCAGGAGCCGCTGAGCTACTACTGCCTGCTCAGTTTCAAGGACAAGTGGGCGTTCTATCACCACCAGATGTCCGACCACCACGAAGGCCATGATTTCGCCGACGTGCTGGCCGGAATAAGACTTGAATACATCGACCCCGTTGAGGGCGCGGGCGGGGGGCTGCCGCCGACAACGGACCCGGCGCTGGAGGATGACGCGAGCGAGGCGATGCGCACCGCGCAGGAACGCTTCCCGCTGGCGATCCCCGCATGGTGGGGTGGGCGCGCATGAGTCTGGACGCACAGGTGCGCGAATTGCTCGACCGGCAGGCGATTGCCGATGTGCTGCAACGCTATTCGCGCACGCTCGATTGGCTGGATGATGCGGGGCAGGCGGGCTGCTTCTGGCCCGATGCGCATATCGATTACGGTTTTTTCACCGGCAGCGCGGCGGACTTCGTGCCTGTGGTGATGGCCATCGAGCGCAGCAGCCAGCGCCGCTGGCATTTCCTTTCCGCCCCGTCGATCCGGTTCGAATCCGCCGATCACGCCCAAGTCGAATGCTACGGCATGGCGACCGGCATCCGCCAGCAGGAGGACGGCTCATGGTCGGGCGGATTGTACGGCGGGCGCTATCTCGATGGATTCGAGCGGAAGGAAGGAGAGTGGCGGATCGCGCGGCGGCAATACATCATGGACTGGAAAACGCCGCTGGATGATCAGCCGGACAACGAACCCAACCCCGATTTCCCGCTGCCGGTGTTGCAGATCATCGCCAGCGGGCATCCGTCGTACCGGGTGATGTAGGCTACTCCGCAGGCGGATCCATGTAGTCGCGGTAATAGGTCATCTTGCCGCCGCTCACCTTGTAGATGCCGACCCCGCCGCGCGAGGGCGCGCCTTCCGCGTGCATCGTCCAACGCGCCCATACCGCGTGATCATCGCCGCAGATCTCGTCGACGGTGAAGCGGATTTTCCGCTCCCCCATCTCCGCGACCATCGTGGTCATGAAGCCCATGATCGCCTCGCGCCCCTCGTAGCGGCCCCAGATCGGGTCCTCGAGCAGCGCGTCCTCGGCAAACAGGGGTGCGAGCTTGGTGTAGTCGCCATCGTCCTGGATGCGCCAGAATTCTGCGAGCACGCGCTGTGCTTCGCCCCCTGGTTCTTTGGGCATGGTCTCGTCTCCCCATCATGTGTCGCGCCGGTTTTGCCATGCGCGACGGTGCGCCCGCCCCTGCGAAAATGGCGAGGGTAACGTAGCTCCGCCCCCTGTTATCCTGCCGCGCAAAGGAGAGGCCTCATGTCGACCACCCCCCGCGTATCCTCGGCGATCCCCGGAGAGCCGGCGCATTTCGGCAGCGTGCTCGCCCACCAGCCTGAGATCGCAGAAAGCTTCTTCGCGCTCTATGGCCGTTTCTGGGGCAGCGACGTGCTGGCCGCGCGCATTAAGGAGGTCGCCCGGATGCGCAATGCGCGCGTCACCGAATGCGGGTTCTGCCGCAATGTGCGCTTCGACAAGGCGGTGGCGCAGGGGCTGGGCGAGGAGGTGGTGGACGACATCACCGATGGTTACGCAACCAGCGCCAAGCTGACCGAGACCGAGAAGGTGGTGCTGAAGTTCACCGACGCGCTGATCTATGATCCTGAGCTGCTCAATGGCGATGCCCGCGCTGCGCTCCAGCGGCACCTTACCCCGGCGCAGATCGCCGAACTGGGTCTGGGCGTGACGCTGTTCCTCGCGCTCGCCAAGGCGCTGATCACGATGGGGCTGGAGCCTGCGGTGATGGACCGCACCGTCCTGCCGACGCCTGCCGTGCTGGAGGCCGCGGAATGAGCGGTTCGGCAGGTGGTGGTCCGGTTTTCGAAGCGCTCGCCGGCGATCCGGTGCTGGCGGAGCATTACGCCAATTTCCGCGCCAAGGCCGAAGGCGCGCTCGATGCGCGGCTGGTGGCGCTGGTCAGGCAGGCGATCGCGCAGGTGCACGGCATCGACGCCGTGGCCGTAGGTGACAGCACGCTCGACGAGCGCACGCGCCTTGCCGTCGCCTATGCCCGGCGCATCCCCTTCGAGCACACTGCGATTACCGATCCCGAGGCCGCGGCGCTCGTCGCGCACCTTGGCGAGCCGCGCTTCGTCGCCTTCTCGGTGGTCGCCGCGCTGGCGGACGCCGAATGCCGCGCCGCGCTGGTCGATCTGCCGGGGCTGGCAGCGGCCTGATCGCTTGTAGCGGAAGCGCCTTTGCGTCAGACGGGCAGGAGACACGTCCCCCGAACGGAGGCCCCCATGCGCATCCTTGCAACCGCGCTTCTTGCCGCGAGCACCCTCGCGCTCACCGCCTGCGCCGGAGGGGGCGGGCCGCCGCGCCTCCCCGCCAAGGTGATCGACCGTGCGCTCGCCCGAGCGCCCGGAGCCGCGCAGCCGAGCACCATCGTCGCCGCCGAACTCGCCTTTTCGCGTGCCGCGCGTGAGCGTGGGCAGTGGACGGCGTTTCGCGAATTCGCCGCGCCCGGCGCGCTGCTCCACGGAGCGAACGGACCTTTCGCGATTGCGCCGTGGCTCGCGACCCAGACCGATCCGCCCGCCGCCGTCCAATGGTCGCCGCGCGTCGTGGTGATAAGCTGCGACGGCGCGCTCGCGGTGAGCAAGGGCCGGTTCCGCGATCCGGATGGCAAAGTCGGCAACTTCGTCACCGTCTGGGAGCGGCAGGGGAACGGCGATTATCGCTACGTCTTCGATGCCGGCGGCGACGATGTGCCGCAGCCGCCGCCCAAACAGCGGCAAGAGGAGGGCGACATCATCGTCACTGCGCTCGATCTGGTGCAGGGCCTGATCGCCAGCTGCCCGCGCGGCGGCGCGCCGATCCCGCCGCCTCCCGCGCTGGCAGTGGGCGCCGAGGGCAAGGAGGGCGCAACCCTCTCGCGCGATGGCACCTTGCGCTGGCGCTGGACGCACAAACCGGACGGCACACGCATGATCGCGGCGGATTATTTCTACGAAGGCCGCTGGGTCACCGCCGTCGAACAAAACCTTGCCCCGGCCATCAATTGATGTGAGGGGCCGACCAAGATGGTCCTGACCGAACTCTTCCTTTCCGCCTTCGTCACGCTGTTCGTAGTGATCGACCCGCCGGGGTGCGCGCCGATCTATGCCGGGCTGACGAAGGGCGCCACGCGCCAGCAGGCGCGCAGCATGGCCCTGCGCGCAACGATGATCGCAGGCGCGATCCTGCTGGTCTTTGCGCTGTTCGGGCAGGAACTCCTCGGCGCCCTGCATATCGAACTCAACTCGTTCCGCATTGCAGGCGGGCTGATGCTGTTCTTCATTGCCTTCGACATGGTCTTCGAGAAGCGCACCCAGCGCCGCGAGGAGCGCGCCGAGAAGGTCGCCGCCACACCTGAGATAGAAGACGTCTCGGTCTTCCCGATGGCTATGCCGATGCTGGCCGGGCCCGGCGCGATCGCGGCGGTGATGCTGCTGATGAACGAGGCCAATGGCTGGGCCGAGATGAGCCAGGTGCTCGCCGCGCTCATCGCAGTGCTGGCGATCACCGCTGCTTCGCTGGTCGCGGCAGGCCCGCTGATCCGGCTGCTGGGCGACAAGGTCGAAGCGGTCATCACCCGGCTGCTGGGTGTGCTACTGGCCGCGCTTGCGGCGCAATATGTGATCGACGGGCTGAAGGGCAGCTTTGGTATCTAGCCAGGCTCTAGATTGCCGCGCCGCGTCGCACTAAGACCGCCCGGACACACAGACAGGAATATCGATGTTCAAGCATTTCGGCGGATCGCTGCTTTTCACTCTGGCCGGGCTCCTTGTCGGCGGCTGGTACGGCTGGGAGCTGACCGGCACCCTCAACGGCGTGCTCGGGATCGTGTGGATCTGCGCCGTGCTCGCGGTGCTCGAGGTTTCGCTGTCGTTCGACAATGCTGCGGTCAACGCATCCATCCTGAAGGACATGGACCCGGTCTGGCAGCACCGCTTCCTCACCTGGGGCATCGCCATCGCGGTGTTCGGGATGCGGATCGTCTTCCCGCTGCTGATCGTGATGGTCGCCGCATCCCTCGGCCCGGTCGAGGCGATGAAGCTGGCGCTCAACGAACCGGCCGAATACCAGCGCATCGTCAGCGAGGCGCATATCGGCCTGATGGGCTTTGGCGGGGCCTTCCTCGGGATGGTCGGGCTGAAGTACTTCTTCGATTGCGACAAGGAAGTGAACTGGATTGACGCGATCGAGCGTCCGCTGGCCAAGGTCGCCGATATCGAGGCGATCGCGATCGGCGTCGTTCTGGCGGGCACATGGGCGACCTCGACGATGCTTGCGCCTGCCGATGCCCACACCTTCCTGATCGCCGCGATCGCGGGCCTGCTTACCTATCTCGCGGTCGAGATCGTCAACCACCTGCTCGAACCGCCCACGCCCAGCGTCGGCGATGTTGCCAAGGCGGGCTTTGGCGCGTTCCTGTATCTGGAAGTGCTCGATGCGAGCTTCTCGTTCGACGGGGTGATCGGGGCTTTTGCGCTGACCAACAACCTCATCGTCATCGCCATCGGCCTCGGCATCGGGGCGATGTTCGTGCGGTCTATGACGATCTTCCTCGTCAACAAGGGCACGATGTCGGAATACCGCTATCTGGAACACGGCGCCTTCTACGCGATCATCGCGCTGGCGGTGATCATGTACCTCAATACCTTCGCGCACATTTCCGAGGTGATCACCGGGCTGATCGGCGCGGTGCTGATCGGGCTGTCCTTCTGGTCATCGGTGCGCTGGAACAAGGCGCACGCGGCCGAGAACCCCGAGGACGCGCTCGCCTGAGACTGGTTTGTAAGGCTGGTGCCTAGGCCCAGTCGCCCAGCAGCGGGGTGAACTCGTCGACCCGGATCAGCTGCCACACCCCGCCGGTGAGGTAGGGATCGCCTGCAAGGATCGCGCGCGCGGCGGCCTCGTCGGCGGCCTTCACGATCAGCAATGATCCGATGATCAGGCCGTCCGCCCGCTTCAACGGGCCGACGATCACGAAATGCTCGGCATTGGCATCGATGAAGGCGAGATGCGCGGGGCGGTGAATCGCACGCAGGCGCCCGCCGTCCTCTCCGTCGCGGCAGTGGAAGCAGAACATCCGCATGATCGTGAGGCCCCTGTTGATCCCGCGGCAAGGCTAACCGCGTGGGCCGGACCGATCAAGCCCAGGTGACCAAGGCCAACCGTTGCAAAACCCGCGCTTGAAGCGCAGCCTTGCCGCGTTCAGAGGGCCGCTTTGCCCTTCGAATCGTTTCAGGTGAAACCAGATGGCCGACTTCTCTCCCACTGCTGCCCCGGTCTCTGGGATCGACCGCACCGACCTGCGCCGCGCCTATCGGCAGGAAGAGGAAGCCTGCATCGCCGAGCGCTTGGTGGAGGCCGCCCCCGCCGTGCGGGTCCACGAGGGCGCGGCGCGGCTCGCGATCGACCTTATCGAAGGCGCGCGCGGCAAAAAGGCCAGCGGGATTGACGCTTTCTTGCAGCAATATGGCCTCGACACCGAGGAAGGCATCGCGCTGATGTGCCTTGCCGAGGCGCTGCTGCGCGTGCCGGACGCCGCCACCGCCGACGCGCTGATCAAGGACAAGATCGGACAGATCGACTGGGGCGAGCACTTGGGCGAGAGCAGTTCGACCTTCGTCAACGCGGCGACTTTCTCGCTGATGATGACCGGCGAAGTGCTCGATCCGCCCGATGCGCGGCAGAAGGGTCTGGGCTCGGCGTTCAAGCGGGCGATGAACCGGCTGGGAGAACCGGTGATCCGCACGGCCACAGGTCAGGCGATGAAAATCCTGGGCGGGCAATTCGTGTTCGGCCGCACCATCGACGAAGCGCTGAAGCGCGCCGCGCCTGAACGCGCGCGGGGGATCACGCATAGCTTCGACATGCTCGGCGAGGCGGCAATGACCTTCGCCGATGCCGAGAAGTACCGGCTCAGCTACGAAGCCGCGCTGGCAAGGCTGGCGCGCGAGGCCGGGGCGGGGTTTGCAGGATCGCCGGGGATTTCGGTGAAGCTGTCCGCGCTGCATCCCAAATACACGTTCTTTAACGCCGCCGAAGCGCGCGCGGCGATGGTGCCGATGGTCAAGGCGCTGGCGGTCAAAGCGCGCGACGCCGATATTCACTTCACCATCGATGCCGAAGAGGCCGAGCGGCTGGAACTCAGCCTCGACATCATCGAGGAGTTGGTGGCCGACGACGACCTGTTCCGCCGCCCCGACGGCAGCCGCTGGGAGGGCTTCGGCCTCGCCATTCAGGCCTACCAGAAGCGCGGGGTCGCGACGTGCGACTGGGCAGGCAAGGTGGCGCGGCGGCACGGGCGCAAGCTGTTCGTGCGGCTGGTGAAGGGCGCCTATTGGGACAGCGAAGTGAAGCTTGCGCAGGTGGGCGGTTACTCCGACTATCCGGTGTTCACCCGCAAGGTGGCGACGGACGTGAGCTACCTCGCCTGCGCCGCGCGATTGTTCGAGCACGCCGACGTGATCCGGCCTGCGTTTGCCACGCACAACGCTTACACCATCGGCGCGATCAAGCGCTTGGCCGCTGGCCGTCCCTTCGAATTCCAGCGCCTCCACGGCATGGGCGAGGAGGTCTACGACGCGCTTCACGCGCTTGAGGGCAACCAGCGCACTCCAGTGCGAATCTACGCGCCGGTCGGGGGGCACAAGGAGCTGCTCGCCTATCTGGTGCGCCGCCTGCTGGAAAACGGGGCCAACACCAGCTTCGTCAACCGCATGGGCGATGCCGACATTCCGGCCGAGGAGCTGGTCGGCGATCCGGTGGCGGAGCTGGCCGCGCTTGCCCCGCGCCGTAATCCGGCGATCCCGCTGCCCAAGAACATTTTCGGAAAGCGCACAAACAGCGCGGGGATCGACCTGTCCGATCCGCTGGTGCGCGGGCCGCTGATGGAGAGCCTGAAGGCGCTCGAAGGCGTCCAGTGGCGCGCCGAACCGACCTTCCCTGCGGCGACACCGGGCACGATCGTGAACGTCACCGCGCCGCATGACCCTTCGCAAGTCGTCGGCACCCGCCGCGATGCCACGCCTGCGGAGGTCGACGCTGCCTTTGCCCGTGCCGCCGCGATCCAGCCCGGCTGGGACGCGCTGGGCGGCGAGGCGCGCGCGCTGCTGCTCGAAGAAGCCGCCGACCTGTTCGAGGCGAACGCGGCCGAGTTCCTCAGCCTGTGCCAGCGCGAGGCAGGCAAGACGCTGCTCGATTCTGTGCTCGAACTGCGCGAGGCGACCGACTTCCTGCGCTACTACGCGGCCGAAGCGCGCCGGCAGTTTGCCGCGCCCACGATCCTGCCGGGACCAACGGGCGAGGAGAACAGCCTGATGCTCCACGGACGCGGGGTCTTCGCGACGATCTCACCGTGGAACTTCCCGCTGGCGATCTTCATCGGCATGGCCTCGGCTGCGCTCGCCGCTGGCAATTCGGTGATCGCCAAGCCTGCCGAACAGACCCCGCTGATCGCCGCGCTGGCGGTCAAGCTGTGCCATCAGGCGGGCATTCCGCCCGAGGCGCTGCAATTGCTCCCCGGCGCGGGCGAGGTTGGCCAGCTAATCACCGCCGACCCGCGCCTTGCGGGCGTCGCCTTCACCGGATCGACCGAGACTGCGCGCGCGATCAACCGCGCGCTGGCGAACCGCGACGGGCCGATCGCCACGCTGATCGCCGAGACCGGCGGGCAGAACGCGATGATTGTGGATTCCTCAGCGCTCCCCGAACAGGTGGTGCGCGACGTGCTCGGCAGCGCCTTCCAGAGCGCGGGCCAGCGCTGCTCCGCGCTGCGCGTGCTCTATGTGCAGGAGGACATTGCCGAAGGCGTGCTGGCGATGATCCGCGGCGGGTTCGCGGCGCTGACCGTCGGCGATCCGACCGATCTTGCGACTGATGTTGGCCCGGTGATCGACGAAGACGCCAAGGCCGCTCTGGAAGCCCACGTGGCCGAATGCACCGCGCGCGGGTTGCACGTGGAGCGTCTGCCCGAAACCCCCACCAAGGGGCATTTCGTGGCGCCGACGATCATCGAAATCGGCTCCATCGCCGATCTGGCGAAGGAGAACTTCGGCCCCGTCCTCCACGTCGTCCGCTTCAAGTCGGGTGAGCTGGCGCGGGTGGTCGCGGACATCAACGGTGTCGGCTACGGCCTGACCCTGGGCCTCCACAGCCGCATCGCCGAAACGCGGCGCTTCGTGCAGGCGCACGCCAAGGTCGGCAACTTCTACGTCAACCGCAACCAGATCGGCGCGGTGGTGGAGAGCCAGCCGTTCGGCGGCGAGGGCCTGTCGGGCACCGGGCCGAAAGCGGGCGGCCCGCACTACCTCGCGCGCTTCGCTACCGAGCGCGTGACCACCATCGACACCACCGCAGCAGGCGGCAACGCGACCCTGCTGGCGGCTGGCTAGGCCAAAGGATGCAGCGTAGTTTCAAGGTTGCGAGCTACAACATCCACAAGGGTGTGGGCACCGACCGCAAGCGCGATCCGGCGCGCATCCTCAAGGTGCTCGGCGAGGTGGATGCTGATGTCGTCTGCTTGCAGGAGGCGGACTTGCGCTTCGGCACCCGCGCCAGCGTGCTCCCGCGCTTCCTGATCGAGGGGCACAGCGATTACCTCCCCGTCCCGCTCGACGTGCAGCACGATTCGATGGGCTGGCACGGCAATGCGATCCTCGCACGGCGCGGCATCGCGGTGGAGAGCCACGACATCATCCACATCCCCTGCCTCGAGCCGCGCGGCGTGGTGGCGGCGACCTTGCTTGTGGCGGGCGCGAGCGTGAGCGTGTTCGGGATGCACCTCGACCTCTCCGGCCTGTGGCGCGTCCGGCAGGCCCGCGCCATCGCCGCGCTGGCCGATGCGGCGCGTGGGCAGCGGGCGACGGTGCTGATGGGCGATCTCAACGAATGGCGCGCGAATTCCGGCTGTTTTCGTGAATTCGGGAAACACTTCAGCTTGCTCGACCCCGGCCCCAGCTTTCCGAGCCGCCGCCCGCTGGGACGGCTCGACCGGATCATGCATTGCGGCAGGCTGACGCTGACGGACTGCGGCGTGCACAGGAGCGCGCTGGCGGCGTCGGCGTCCGATCACCTGCCGGTGTGGGCTCAGTTCACGGTGGGCTAATCTGCTCCGTCCGATGATTATGCAGGCTATGATTCGAGCAACACGAGGAGAGCGATGATGCGTAAGTCGGCTGGTGCCATGCTGCTTGCAGGGTTCATGATCACGGCCAGCGCGCATGCCGAGCCGCCGCTCCTGCGGGTCGGGCCTGCAGCGACGCCGACACCTGCGCCCGCGCCGCCGCCGGTTCCCACCTACGGCTTCCCTGGCGCGCCGAGCGAGCGCGCCCTGCGCGCCCGTGCCAACCTCGAAGCTCTGCTGCAGGAGCGTATCTACACCAGCGACCTTTCGCCGCAGGACTTGCAGGATGTGATCGACTTCGACCGCATGGCGCGCGGCGTCGCTCCCGATAATCGCTCGTTCCAGCAACAATGCATCGACGACGAGGTCGCCCGCAACGGTGGCCGCCCGACGCGACTTGCGTGGGAGGTGATCAAACTGAAGTGCCAATGAGGGGATAGAATCCGCCGCGCCCTTGCCCCAGCGGCGCGCATCGGGAATCCCTCGCACATGGCGATTCTCTCCGACAAATGGATCCGTACCCAGGCGCTCGAACACGGCATGATCGAGCCTTTCGTCGAGGCGCAGCGCCGCGACGGGGTGATCTCCTATGGCCTCTCGTCCTACGGCTACGACGCGCGGGTCGCACCTGAGTTCAAGATCTTCACCAACGTCAATTCCTCGGTGGTCGATCCCAAGCAGTTCGATCCGAACAGTTTCGTCGACCGCGAGACCGATTGCTGCGTGATCCCGCCCAACAGCTTCGCGCTGGCCCGCACGGTCGAATATTTCCGCGTGCCGGAAGACGTGCTGGTGATCTGCTTGGGCAAGAGCACCTATGCGCGCTGCGGGATCATCGTGAACGTCACGCCGCTGGAGCCGGGCTGGGAAGGACACGTGACGCTGGAGTTCTCGAACACCACGCCGCTCCCCGCCAAGATCTACGCCAACGAGGGCGCGTGCCAGTTCCTGTTCCTGCAAGGCAACGAGCGCTGCGAAGTCAGCTACAAGGACCGCGCGGGCAAATACATGGGCCAGCGCGGGGTGACGCTACCGAGGCTTTAGGGCCGCGGCTCTAGCCGGTTAGCACGGCGAAACATCGCAAGCCTTTTTCAACGCACCTTTGCTATTGTCTGGTCTTGGCCGGACGGAGGGCGCGCGGTGCGAAAGATTGTGTCTATCGATCCGATCGCGGTTCTGACGCACGATCTGGGCAGCGCTTCTCCGCTGCAATCCTGGCCGCCCGTCCCTGCGGACAATCTTCATCAGGGCGAGCAATTGGCGGTCCATGCCTATGGCGAGTTCGTCAGCGGGATCAGGTCGCCCCGGCATCTCTATGCGACAATGTGGCGCGATCCCGACCCGAACGCAGGGCGCGAGCGAGACAAGGCGCCAACCGGCATCCTTCTCTCAGCCAATTTCGGTATCGCACCCTATGAGCTGACAAATTCGCTCCTCGAAACAGCCGAAATGTTCAACACACTGGACCGAGCAAGCCTTGGCCTCTCATTCGTGCAGAACGGCTATGGCGATTACCAACTGGATTCGTTTACGATCGAATTATCGGACCCGGCAAAGCAGCTGCATCATTTCCGCTCTTGCTGGAAAGGGGGCGAGTTGGCGGCCGTCGACCTTGTCGTGCAGATAGATGCACCAGCGACGCGAAACGGTCCGCTGCGTTTCCACCTTCAGGGCCGATTGCCGCGACGCACCAATCATGGTGCGCCCATCGAGGACCAATACGTTGCCTTCACCGCATCGGGCGGCGCGATGCCGATACCGGACTGGGTCAATTACTGAAGTGGTCAACCGGCCCTTCATCGCCGTCACAGTGGCGACGGGCTGAGAACCTCGTTTGCAGCACATGCAGCCTGCGCCTATAGCCCTCTGCAGCAACTGAGAGGACCTTTACGTGGGTAACGCATCTGCCGAATTCGACATCATCATCTACGGCGCCACCGGCTACACCGGACGGCTGGTGGCTGAGTATCTCGCCCATCACTACGCCGGCCGCGCGGACGGTCCGAAGTGGGCGATGGCGGGCCGCAGCCTCGCCAAGCTTGAGGAGGTGCGCGACCTGATCGCCGCGCCCGCCTCCACGCCGCTGGTGGTCGCCGATGCCGATGATGCCGCCGATCTCGAAGCGATGTGCGCGCGCACCCGCGTGGTGCTGACTACGGTCGGCCCGTACCAGCTCTACGGCGATGGCCTCGTCGCGGCCTGCGTGAAGACTGGCACCGACTATGCCGATCTGTGCGGCGAGCCTGCGTGGATGGCCGAAAAGATCGCCGAGCATCAGGCCGCCGCCGAGGCTAGCGGCGCGCGTATCTGCTTCTCGTCGGGCTTCGATTCGATCCCCTTCGATCTGGGCGTGATGATGACCCAGAAGGCTTGCGTGGAGAAGTTCGGCAAGCCCGCTCCGCGCATCCGTGGCCGCGTGCGCGCGATGCAGGGCACTTTCTCGGGCGGCACCGCGGCGAGCCTTGGGGCGACGATGAAGGCGGCGGCGAAGAGCGTGTCGATCATCAACGTGCTGCGCAATCCTTTCGCGCTTACCCCCGGCTTTGACGGGCCGGACCAGCCTTCGGGCATGATCCCGGGTTACGAAGAAGATCTCGGCAAGTGGTCCGCGCCGTTCGTGATGGCGCCGATCAACACCAAGAACGTTCACCGCACCAACTTCCTGCTCGGCCACCCTTACGGCGCCGACTTCCAGTATGACGAGATGATGCTGACCAGCCCCGGCGAGGCCGGCAAGGCGGCGGCCAATGCGGCGCTCGAGTTCATGAAGAACCCGTTCGGCGCCAAGCCCCCCAAGCCCGGCGAAGGCCCGACCAAGGAAGAGCGCGAGAACGGCTTTTACGACGTCGTATTCGTTGCCGACATGGCCGACGGCCAGCGCCTGCAGTTCGGCGTCAAGGGGCGCTTCGATCCGGGCTACGGATCGACTTGCCGGATGCTCTCCGAAACGGGGATCGCGCTGCTCGCCTGCACCAAGCCGGGCGGGATCGGCACGCCGGGGAGCTTCCTCGGCGAGGATCTGGTGAAGCGGCTGGAAGAGCACGCCGAGCTTACCTTCGCCGTTGAGGCCTGACACGCAAAGGGGCGGCCGGAACACCTGAGATATCAGGCGGCGGCTGCCCCGATTGCGACCCTCGCTGCACGCGGGCCTGAGCGGGATTAGAAGCTCAGGCGCACGCTAGCCCGGAAATTGCGTCCGATCAGCGGCACGAAGTCCTTTGTGAAGCTCGCATGCCGGCGGCCGTTGACGTCGAAGATGTTGTCGGCCGCGATCTGCACCGTGACATTGCGATTGTCCGCGAGCGGGCGCCACGCGACCAGCGCGTTGACCAGCGTGAAGCTGTCGGTTGCGGTCTCGAAGCTGGCGATGCGGTCCTGCTTGGCGAACCACTGCACTTCGCCGCGCACATCGAAGGCCTCGGTCTGCGCTTCGAGCGCGCCGAGCAGGCTCAGCGGCGGAATGCGCGGCACGGCGGTGCCGTCGGCGAGCTCGGCCTCGACGTATGATGCGTTGAGATCGGTCAGCAGCGTAAAGGCCTCGCCCTTCACCAGCGGATAGCTGATGTCCGCTTCGATGCCCCAGAAGTCGGCGTTCTGCTGGAAGTACTGGAACACCGGCAGGTCATCTTCCTCAAGCCCCGTGTCCTCGACGAAGATGTAGTTGTCGAACCACTGGCGATAGGCCGCGAAGTTGAAGGTGCCCGCGCCGATATCGCCGCGTGCATAGGCTTCAAGACCCCAGGCGCGCTCGGTGGTGAGGTCCGGGTCGCCAATTTCGAAGGCCTGCGTCGCGATGTGCGGCCCGTCAGAGAACAGCTCCTCGGCGCTCGGCGCACGCTCGGCGCGCGAGCCGTTGATGCCCATGCGGATGCCGGGGATGCCCTCGTAGACGAAGCCGAGCGCACCCGAGAAGGTGTCGTAATCGCGCTCGATCCCGATGGTGTTCGCCTTGACCTTGGTGAACTCCCCGCGCGCGGCGGCCTCGATCTGGAACGGGCCGGTGCCGAATTCCTGCAGCGTGAAGACCGCCACTTGGTCCGTGAGGTTGGGCGGAATGTACGCCTCGGCGCCCACGGCGAGGAAATCGCGGTGCTGGTACTGCACCCCGCTCGAACCGCGTAAGGCTCCGTCGGTGTTCTGCACCAGTTCGGCGCGCGCTTCGAGGCTGGTCGAATCGAACACAGTGCCGACCTCGTCGCCCTCGAACTCGGTGTGGGTATAGTCCGAATAGCCGGCACGCAGCTTGAGCCGCTCGAAGGCGCCTTCTCCCAGATAGACGTCGCCCTTGAAGTCGGCGCGGAACTGCTGGAGTCCGATGCGGACGGTCTCTTCGTCGAGGCCCGGGCGCGATATCACGCCGTAGTTGGTGTCGTACCAGCCGAGCGAGGCGCCGAAGGTGCTCTCGCCGAGGATCACACCGAGCCCGCCGTTGATCGTCCAGCTTTCGGTGTCGCTGTTGGGGATGGCGCCGCGCCGGTCGGCAGCCACGCGCAACGCGGCAGCGTCGTCGGGATCGCCCGCCGCCTGCGCCGCGGCCGCTTCGCCGAGCAGTTCGGTGCGCAGCGACGGCGCAAGCTGGTAGCCGCCGATCTCGGCATCGCCCGACTTGCGGTACGAGCCGTCGACATGGGCCACGAGATTGCTGGTCAGTCCGACATCGAACGAAGCCGCGCCGCTGCGCAGGTTGGTCGCGGTGTCGACGCTGCCGAAAGCGTCAAGGTGGAAGGCCTCGTCCGGCACGCGGGTCGGGATGCGCTTGTCGATCACATTGACCGCGCCGCCGATCGCTTGGCTGCCGTAGAGCAGCACCGCGGGGCCGCGCAGCACTTCGATCCGCTCGACCGTGATCGGCTCGATGGTGGTGGCGTGGTCGACCGAGGTGTTGGAAACGTCCGAGGTGCCGATCCCGTCGACCAGCACGCGCACGCGTTCGCCCTGCTGGCCGCGCAGCACGGGGCGCGAGGAGCCGGGAGCGAAGCTGGTCGCCGAGACGCCCGGAAGCTTGGTGAGCAGGTCGCCGATCTGGCCGGTGACCGCGTTGCGCTGGATATCCTTGATGTCCACCACGCTGGTGCCGGCGAGCAGGTCGAGCTCCTTGAGGCCGTTGGCGCTGACGATAATGTTGTCGAGCGGGCGTTCGTCGTTGTTGTGAAGATCGTCCTCGACCCGCGGCTGGGCGGTGCTGCTGCCGGCGGCAGGCTGCTGCTGCTGCTGTTCCTCGGCGTGGGCAGGCACAGCGATGCAGGCGGCGCCAAGCACGGCGGCGAGGGCAAGGCGCGAGGATACGAGGCGGATCGCGGTGTCGATCATAGGGAAGTTCCATTGCCTTTATGTAATAACGTATCACGCGCCTAGCGTCACAAATTCCGAATGCAAGCCGAAATCGGGCAGATGACCGATGCAATGCGACGAATTGCGACAGGACCAAGACGCGCGCGCAGCTGCACATGTTGCTTCCGCAACAAACAGGACTCACCATCTATGGTGGTGGACAATGGAGCGGGCGAAGGGATTCGAACCCTCGACCCCAACCTTGGCAAGGTTGTGCTCTACCCCTGAGCTACGCCCGCTCATTGACGCGTGCAGAGACCGGCAAAAGCGCGGTATCTGTCGGAGAGGCGGGGCGACTAGCAGCGCCTCTCCAAGCCTGCAAGCGCAAAATTACGCCGATTGGGGCTTGATCGCAAGGGGCCGAGCCGCCAGCACAAACCAGCGCTTCACATTGCCGCAGGTCGCCCCACATTGGGGTCAGACCAGCGCGAGGCGCGCGTGAGGCACAGTAGGAGCAGATATCTTGGCCAGCATGGGACTGAGCATCGACGAACAACAAGCCGTGGACCGGTTTCGCACCGCGGTGGTGGAGCCTTCGCAGGGCAAGCTCGTCATCCTCGACTTCTGGGCTGAGTGGTGCGGGCCGTGCAAGGCGCTCACCCCGCTGCTGGAAAAGGTCGCGGCGGAATATGCCGACAAGGGCGTGGTGCTGGCCAAGCTCAATGTCGACGAGGAACAGTTCATCGCCGCGCAGTTCCAGGTGCGCTCGATCCCCACGGTCTACGCCATGTTCCAGGGCCAGCCGGTCGCAGATCTGACCAGTGCGCGCACCGAATCGCAGCTGAAGGCGGCGCTCGACCAGCTGCTCGCCCAGCTTCCCATCGAGGGCGGGGCTGGGGACGGGGTGACGGGCGCCGAGCCGGGTGCGCCGCAGGGCCCCACGCCCGAGGAAATCGCGCAATTCGCGAAGTTGGGTGAGGAGGCGCTTGCCGCCGCCGATCCGCAGCGCGCCGCCAGCATTTTCGCCCAGATCACCGAATTCGCGCCCGAGAACGCGTTGGCCCACGCGGGCCTTGTGCGTGCGCTGGTGCAGATGGGCGAGGTCGAGCAGGCGAGCGAAGTGATGGCGGTGATCGACGCCGACCCCCGCCTTGCGACCGCCGCTGCTATCGCACCTGCCCGAAGCGCGCTTGAACTCGCCGCCACCCGCGTCGATGACAGCGAGCTCGCCGCGCTACACGCCGCCGCCGAGGCCGCGCCAGACAATATGGACGCGCAGTTCGCCTACGCCGAGGCCGCCTTCGCGGCCGGCCAGCGCGACGCCGCAGCCGACACGCTCCTCACCATGATCGCCGCCGACCGTGAATGGAACGAGGGCGCCGCAAGGGCGAAGCTGCTCAAGATCTTCGAGGCTACGGGTCTTGAGGACGAATGGGTGGTCGGCGTCCGCCGTCGCCTATCGCGCGTATTGTTTGGATGACCGCAAACACCATGACCCGCCGCCTTTCGATCTTCCCGCTGAACGGAGCAGTGCTCTTCCCCGGCATGCAGCTGCCGCTCCACATCTTCGAGCCGCGTTACCGCGCGCTGGTGGGCGATGCGCTGATCCGCGACCGCCAGATCGCGATGATCCAGCCGCAGCGATCCACTGACGGCGCGCAGCTTTTCACCGTCGGCTGCATCGGGAAGATCGGCGAGGTGCAGGCGATGGAGGACGGGCGCTACAACCTCGTTCTCGAAGGCACTACGCGCTTTAGGCTGGTGCGCGAACTCGATGTCAACACCGCCTTCCGCCAGATCGAGGCGGAGATATACGCCGAGGACGCGGACGAGACCCTCTCCCACGCTCAGCGCGGCGGGTTTGAACGCGAGGCGCGCGTCTTTGCCGATACGCTCGGCTACAGTGTCGACTGGGACTCGGTGTCGCGGCTCGACGACCGTTCGCTGATCAACGGCGTCTCGCAGATCGCGCCTTTCGATCCGGCGTCCAAACAGGCGCTGCTCGAGGCCGATACGCTGACCGACCGCTGCGAATTGCTGGTCCAGCTGATGCAGTTCTACGGTCGCCACGACGGCGGCGAGGAAATCGTCACGCTCCAATAGGCGTCACGCCTCGCAGGGGACCGAGCGATCGCCGATGGCCTTGCGCAGCGCTTCGGCCAGTTCGCGCGGATCAACCGGCTTGGTGATCACCGGCGCGAGCAGGTCTTGCTCGATCTGCAGCGCTGGCTCGGCATAGCCGGTGCAATAAACGAACGGCACCCCGCGCGAGCGCAGCGCCTTTGCCACCGGAGCGGTGCTCGATCCGGCGAGGTTCACGTCGAGGATGGCGAGGTCGGGCGTCACCTCCTCCAACCGGTCGAGCGCTGCGGGGGCTGAACTGGCGGCCCCGACGATCGTGCAGCCGAGTTCCCGCAGCGTATCCATCAGCGTCAGCGCGATCAGCGCCTCGTCCTCAAGCACCAGGACCCGCTTGCCGGCAAGGTCGTTGGCGGGCGCGGCAGCGGGAGCGAGCGGTGTGTCTCCCGGCTGGGGAGCGGCTGAGACCATGCTCCGGGCGAGCGGGAAGGCGATCCGGCAGGTCACACCGGTGGGCGCCCAGACAAGATCGAACTCGCCGCCGAGCTGGTGCTCTATCGCTCCGCGGATCGCGGTCGAGCCGAACCCGGGCTCGGTGGGCGGGGCGACTTCGGGACCGCCAGTTTCGGTCCAATAGAGTTCGAGAATATTGTCGGCCCCGCGCTCGGTAAGTTCCCAAGCGACGGTGAGCCGTCCTTCCTCGACCGACAGAGCCCCATACGTGCCTGCGTTGATGGCAAGCTCGTGCACCGCCATCGCGAGCGCCTGCGCCGCGTTCGGCTGAAGCATCAGCGACGGTCCTGCAATGCAGACCCGCTCCGTCCCGGCGCGGCCGAAGGGTTCGAGCTCCGCATGGACAAGGGCGGCGATGTTCACGCCCTGCCAGCGGTTGGCGGCAAGCAGCGTGTGCGCGCGGGCCAGCGCCTCGATCCGGCCGCTCACGGCGGCCTTGAACGCCGCGATGTCGCCCACCTTGGTGAGCCGCACCAGCGACAGCACCACGCCCAGCAGGTTCTTCGCGCGGTGATCGACCTCGTCGGCGAGGAAGCGCAGGCGCTCTTCCGCCTTGCGCCTGTCGGTGACGTCGAGCGAAATGCCCATAATCCCCCGGGGCTGCCCGGCCGCGTCCCGGAACGGCGCCTTGACCCCGAGCCAGTACGACATCTCTCCGTTCGGAAGCACGAGGGCTTCTTCCAGCTGACGCGCCGTGCCGCCTTCGATAACGGCCTTGTCATTGGCCATGATGGTGCGCGCCTGCTCCTTGTCGATGAGCAATTCCAGGTCGTGCCTACCGAGGAACGAGTTCGGGGTATGGCCGATCGCCTCTGCGAAGATAGGATTGCCCATCAGGTAGCGTCCGTCGAGATCCTTGGCGAAGGCGGCGCCCGGAAGGCTTTCGAAGAAAGTCTGCAACAGCGCGTTGGCATGATCGCGCTCGCTCTCGGCCGTGCGGATCGGCGTTGCGTCGAAATTGATGCCCAGCAGCCGCGCGGGCTTGCCCCTTGCATCGCGGAACAGCTCGGCCCGGCCCGCCAGCCAGACGGTCTCGCCATCGTCGCGGTTGAAGCGGAACTCGATGTCGAGCCGTTCGAGGCCTTGCTGCGCGCGCTCGAAGGCGAGCGTCGCCCGGCCGCGGTCCAGGTCGTCGATGCGCCCGATGAAGGCCGCGGCCGAAGGTGAATGGTCGGGACCGATGCCTGCCACTTCGTAAAACGAGGGCGACCACCACATCGTCCCGGTCTTGAGATCGAGGTCCCAGATGCCGATCCTGCCGACCTCCTGCGACAGGCTCAGCCGCGCCTCGCTTTCGCGCAAGCTACCGAGCGCCGTGCGCAGCCGGTCCGCGACGAAGATGTTCACAAGGTTGCTAGTGATGAACAGGGTGATGCTGATCACCTCCGGCCCTGACATCGTCATCATGCCCTGCGGTTCGAGCCAGAGATAGATCGCCGCGACGCTGGCGATGGACAGAGACAGGAAGCCGGGCCCGAGACCACCGAACAAGGTGCAGACGAGCACCACGGGGAAGAACAGGGCAAAAGGAGAGATGCCTTCGCCAAAAATCTCTAGCGAATTACGCATTCCGGCCACCCCTGCGGTCAGGGCGATGGCCGCCGAATAGGTGATCCATGCGGAACGATTGCGCAGAAACCCGATCGGTTCGGTGATGCCGCGGTAGGCCGACCGGTTTTGCGTGGCCGAACCCTCGGCGGACGGATCGCTCACGTCAGGTTTCGGAGGCGTAGCATTGAAAGCGGGGGACGTTGAATCATCTCTCAACACTATTCCTCACCCGGCGCAAATCACCACAAATCCGGGGCCGTTTCGAGCATGTTCCTGGGCCATGTCTTGCCCCTACTCTCATTTGTTAAATCGCCGCGAGACTCTCTAATCTATGTTGCGATCGGCCCTCACGATGCAATTGAAGTGTCATTTATGAAAATATAGGGCCTTAGGCTGGTTTCGTTTTGCGGTTTACGGCACCTTGCGAATTGTGAATGGGGTGAGGCAAGGGTGAAGGGGAATTGAGCCAGACGACCGTGAAAATCCGCCGGACCAGCCCGCTTTCACGACTGAGACGTGGCTCATTCGGAACGACGACAAGAAACACGTGTGATGCGCGCAAGTTTGGGGACGTGCAGCCCGGAACATCACCACGATCGGCAATGGCCGGAACCAAGGAGTGACAACCATGGAAGAACACGTGGTGGCTTACGGGGAATACATGCCGCACGGCATGTGCCTGCTGTGGAAGCCCTGGCTGGTGCTGCTGTGGGCCGGGTCCGACTTGCTGATCTTCCTGTCCTATACCGCGATCCCTGTCGCGATTCTGATGATCCTGCGCAAGCGCACCGAGGTGCCCCAAGCCCCGCTGGTCGGCTTGTTCGGCGCATTCATCCTGCTGTGCGGCATCACGCACCTGTTCATGATCGTGACCCTGTGGGTGCCGATCTACCCCTTGGTGGCATGGGTGAAGCTCGCCACCGGGCTGGTGTCGACGGCAACCGCGGTCATGCTGTTCCGGCTGATCCCCGACATCATCCGCCTGCCCTCTCCGGCCGCGCTCGAGCTTGCGAATCGCGAGCTGCAGGGTGAGATCACCGCCCACCAGACAACGCTCGCCTCGCTCGATCGGCAGGTGCGCGAGCGAACCGCCGAGCTCGAGGTCGCGACGACGGCGCTCGCAGTGCAGGCACGCGAGGCGGTGCACCGCAGCAGCAATCTCCTGACCGTGGTGCACACTCTCGCCGTGCAATCGGCCAAGGGGACCGAGAACACCGCCGCGTTTCTCCCGCCCTTCCTCGGGCGTTTGCGAGCGCTGGCCGACGCGACGCGGGTGATCGCCACTGGCGATCAGGTCGCAGCCCCGCTCGAGAAGCTGGTCGAGGCGGGCATGGCTGTGCTTCAGGCGACCTATGGACCGCGCATCAGCGCGTCGGGCCCATCGCTGCTCGTCAATCCGGTCGCTGCCCAGTATATCAGTCTTGCGCTGCACGAGCTCGCCACCAACACGCTCAAATACGGGTTGGGCGCATCCGACGAGGTGCGGCTGAACGTGACGTGGGTGGTGAGCGACGAGACTTTCGCCTTCGTCTGGCACGAAACGCACGTGCCCATGGGCGAGGCTGCGGCCGCGGCCCCCGAAGGCTTCGGCACGATGCTGCTCACCACCATCGTGCCGGCCACGTTGAGAGGAACGGCCGAACGCAGCTTCGAGGGCGGAGAGCTGCTCTACCGCCTCACGGTGCCGCTCTCAGCGATCACCCACCGCGACGCAGCTGGCGGCGACCCGTTGCTTGCCGAGCGGATCATCGAGACCAATTTCAGCGGCTGAAGGACTGTGGTACGGGGGGGAGCGTGGAGCGGGTAGCGGGAATCGAACCCGCATAGCCAGCTTGGAAGGCTGGTGCTTTACCACTAAGCTATACCCGCTCAGGCTCAGTCGGCGCCAATGCCACCGATTGCTTGGAGAGGTCAACGCCGTTTTGGCGGGGTTACTATCGCGCGGGCCCCACCGCCATGTTGTCGATCAGCCGCGTGCCGCCGATGCGGGCGGCTACGAGCAGCCGGGCAGGATCGGGCCCGAGCGCGGCCAGTGGCGCGAGCGAGCGACTGTCGGCGAGCGCGGCGTAATCGACGCCCGTAAAGCCTGCGCCGACGATCTCGGCCTCCAAGGCGGCGAGCGTCATCGCCACCTCGTCCCCGCCCTCGATCTTGGCGATTGCGGCTTGCATCGCGCGCGGCAAGGCGGCGGCCGCCGCGCGCTGGTCGGGCGAGAGGTAGCGATTGCGGCTGCTCAGCGCGAGCCCGTCCGCCTCGCGCACTGTCGGCACGCCGATGATCGCATCGACATGCGGCCGGGTGAGGTCGAGATCGCGCGCCATCGCCCGGATCACGGCGAGCTGCTGGAAGTCCTTCTCGCCGAAGAACGCCATGTCGGGAGCGACTTGGTTGAAGAGCTTGCACACCACCGTTGCCACGCCGTCGAAATGACCGGGACGCTCCGCGCCGCACAGCCCGTCGCTGACGCCGGCGACGCCGATATTGGTTGCGAAGCCCGCAGAATACATCGCTTCAAGCGTGGGCGCCCATAGCAGGGCCACGCCTTCGGCTTCGAGCATCGCGGCATCGGCGGTAAGCTGGCGCGGGTAGGCGTCCAGATCCTCGCCTGCGCCGAATTGCTTGGGATTGACGAAGATCGAGGCGACCACGTGATCGGCCTCCGCAGCCGCGCGGCGCACCAGTGTCAGGTGTCCCTCGTGCAGCGCGCCCATTGTCGGCACCAGAGCGATCCGCGCGCCGCCCGACCGCAGCTGTGCCAAAGCGGTTCTCAACATATAGAGAGTGTTAACCGTTTGCACCGTCAGGCCTCCGCAGATAAACGCAAGAGCACGCCCTAGCGGCGCTCGCTGTTCCATGACAAGCCGCCGGGGTGCCGGCCAGCTTCGCACCCACCGAGTCCAACCGAGAGACCCGCCATGTCGCCCGCCTCGCGCGTCCAACTTTCCGAACCCCTGATGGCCGGCCGGCGTCTGCGCAAGGGTCAGGCGCACCGGATCGTCTTCGCCAACGAGAAGGGCGGCACCGGCAAGTCGACCACCGCGGTCCACGTCGCCGTGGCGCTGTCCTACCTCGGCGCGCGCGTTGCTTCGATCGACCTCGATCCCCGCCAGCGCACCATGCACCGCTATATCGAGAATCGGTTGGGGACGCTCGAAAAGCGCGGACTCACTCTGCCGACGCCCGATTGCGAAGTGTTCCGCGGCGAGAGAACCGGCGACCTTCTCGGCATGATCCGCCGGCTTGAGGCGAACTGCGATTTCCTGATCATCGACAACCCGGGGCGCGACGATCCTTTCGCGCGTATTGCGGTCGAACATGCCGATACCCTGGTGACGCCGATGAACGACAGCTTCGTCGACTTCGACCTCATCGGCCAGGTCGATGCCGAGACCTTCAAGGTCCGCAAGCTGTCGTTTTTCGCCGAGCTGATCTGGGAGGCGCGGATCAAGCGAAGCCGCGTCACGCTCGAGCAGCAGCGCCCGGAGATGGACTGGATCGTCGTGCGCAACCGCACCGGCCACGTCGAGGCGCGCAACCAGGCACGGCTTCACAAGGCCTTGGCCGAGATGGCCAAGCGGGTCGGGTTCCGGGTCACGCAGGGCCTGTCGGAGCGCGTCATCTACCGCGAACTGTTCCCCTCGGGCCTGACGCTGCTCGACAAAGGCCAACTGGGCGAGCTTGGCACCAGCCACCTTGTCGCCCGGCAGGAATTGCGTGCACTGATCAAGGCGCTGAGCCTGCCGGAGTTCAGCCGCGAGGGTGAGCTGGAGCTGACATGAAATTTATCCTGCTCATCGCGGTGGCGTGTCTGTTCTGCCGCTGGGCCTTCGGTAAGTGGCCGTGGGAGTTCCTGAACGCGACGCCGACCCGCCAGCAGGCCAAGTTCCGGGCGCGCACGCTGCTCGGGGTCGAGGCAGGGGCCGGGCGTGACGAGATCATCGCCGCGCACCGCCGCCTGACCACGCTCGTTCACCCCGACCGCGGTGGCTCGACCAGCGCGATGCAGGAGGCCAATGCGGCGCGCGACCTGCTGCTCGATGAGCTACCTTCCGGACGGGACGGGATCGGCAACTAGGCTCTGCGCGGCTTAACAGCGGCATTGACAGGCGCGCGCGTCACAGGTTTCTCGCACAACGTGGCAAGACGGCGCAAACGCCCGGGAGATGTCCCGCTTGGCGGGGAAGATCCGGGGCCGACTTCGTAATCCGATCGTCACCTGAAACCGCCACGCGAAGCGGCAAGGAGTACCCCTCGAGATGCAATATAAGTTCAACCCCACGGTTCTGCGCGAATACGACATTCGCGGGATCATCGGCGAGACGCTCGGCGCGGAAGACGCGCGTGCGATCGGCCGCGGCTTTGGCACGTTGCTGCGCGAGGCGGGCGGCAAGACGGTGGCGGTGGGGTATGATGGGCGGGTGAGCTCACCTTTGCTCGAGCATGCGCTGGTCGAGGGGATTACCGCGAGCGGGTGCGACGTGGTGCGGATCGGCCTTAGCGCGACCCCGATGCTCTATTACGCCGAAGCCTCAAGTGAACAGGTGGATGGCGGCATTCAGATAACTGGCAGCCACAATCCCCCCAATTACAATGGCTTCAAGATGGTATTTCTTGGGCGCCCGTTCTTCGGCGCTGATATCCAGAAGCTCGGGAAACTGGCAGCAGACGGGGCGTTCGCGACCGGCACGGGTGAAGTGAGCTCGCGCGACATCATGGGCGAGTACGTCGAGCGCTTGCTCAAGGGATTGGCCGGTATCGAACCAACCAAGCTCGAAGGTCTGCGCATCGGCTGGGATGCCGGCAACGGCTCTGCTGGCCCCGCGCTCGAAGCGCTGGCCGCCCGGCTGCCGGGGGAACACCATCTGATCTTTACTGAAGTTGACGGCCATTTTCCCAATCACCACCCTGATCCGACTGTGGAAGCCAATCTGGCCGATCTGCGGGCGCTCGTCGCGGCCAAGAACCTCGATTTCGGAGTGGCTTTCGACGGTGACGGCGACCGCATCGGCGCGATCGACGGCGAGGGCCGGATCATCTGGGGCGACCAGCTGCTGATGATCTATGCCGAAGATGTGCTGAAAACCCGCAAGGGCGCGACGGTGATCGCCGATGTGAAGGCGAGCCGTGCGTTGTTCGACCGGGTCTCCGAACTGGGCGGCGTACCGCTGATGTGGAAGACCGGCCACTCGCTAATCAAGTCCAAAATGAAGGAAACTGCCGCGCCG
>JANNWO010000075.1:0-1508 GCA_031408395.1 Sphingomonadales bacterium
CATCAAACGGTGCCGCTTGCCAGCGACGCCGTGCTTGACCTTGCCGGTGGCGGTGAGCTTGAAGCGTTTTTTCACGCCGCTCTTGGTCTTCAGCTTGGGCATTTTCATCTCCTAGGTGAGACACGTCGGAACCGGCCATGGCAGCCCTTGTCGCCAGGCTGGCTGATTGATTCGTGTCAGTGAAGTGCGCGCGCTTAGGCGGGAGAGGCGGCAAAGGCAAGGGGATCGGCCAAGGCTGGGCAGTGCTGCGGCATCGGTGGGATGATGCGGCAACCGCAATGCCTGCATTGCAGGCTTGCACAAATCGCCTAGTAGGGACAGCGCATGAACACGTCAAAACTCAGCGCATCGCCCGGCCGCGTCCATCGTAGCGGGCTCCTGCGGTTCGTTCGCTCGGCGGCGATCTTCTTGCGCGGGTTTATCGAACATCCTGCCATGGTCGCTTCGGTCGTGCCATCCTCGCAGGCCACCATCGATGCGATGCTGGCGCGGGTCGACTGGAGCCGCTGCCGGTTGTTCGTCGAGTACGGGCCGGGGGTCGGCACCTTCACCACCCGCATCCTCGATTGCCTGCCGCCGGACGCCCGGCTGCTGGCGATCGACACCAACCCGCGCTTCGTCGAGTTCCTCCGCAAGACGATCGCCGACCCGCGCCTGGAAGTGGTGCTGGGCTCGGCCACCGATGTCGAAGGCATCGTCCGGGCGAGCGGGCATGAGCACGCCGATTACGTCATCTCCGGGCTGCCCTTCTCATCTCTGCCGGATGAGGTCGCCAAGGGGATCGTCGCGGCCACTTACGCGGTGCTGCGCGATGGGGGCGCGTTCATGACTTACCAGTTCCGCCCCACCGCGCGCGAGTTGACCCAGGCGCAGTTCGACAGGGTCGACACGGGGCTGGCGCTGTTCAACGTACCGCCCTGCGTGCTGGCATGGGGCTGGAAGCACGAGGAGCCGCTCGCGGCGCGCGAGGCGGCGGAGTAGCGCGCGCCTCTCTAGCCCATCGCCTCGAGCACATCTTCAAGCCGCGCAGGGTCGCCCAATGCGATCACCGTGCCGTCCGAGCTCGCATCGAGCGGGTTGCCCTGCCAGTCGGCCATTATCCCGCCCGCGCCTTCGACCACCGGCACCAGCGCGGCATAATCGTAAAGTTTGAGGCCTGCCTCGATCACCACGTCGACATGGCCGGATGCTACGAGGCCGTAATTGTAGCAATCCCCGCCGTAGATGATCTTCCTCTCGGCGACCGTCTTGGCGACCGACATGAAGGCGTCGGCCTGCTCGTTGCTGAACAGGTGCGGGCTGGTGGTGGCGAGCACCGCGTCGGCGAGGTCCTTCAGGGGCCTGGCCTGTGCAGGCTTGCCGTTGAACAACGTCGGCTCGCCGATCCGTCCCACCCAGCGCTCGCCGCTGACCGCCTGGTCGATGATCCCGAGCACCGGCCAGCCATCTTGCAGCAGCGCGATCAGCGTGCCGAAAATCGGGCGCCCCGCGATAAAGCTGGTGGTGCC
>JANNWO010000076.1:0-11833 GCA_031408395.1 Sphingomonadales bacterium
TGAAATAGTTCTCGTCCATCATGTGCTGGCGGCCCGGGCGGCCATGCGCCGCCTGGCCGAGCTGCGCCTCAAGCGCGGCGGTCACCTGATCGAGCACCGGCACGGCAGGAAGTCCGAGGATGCGGCAATGCTCCTCAAGCCGCTTCCTCGTATCGGGGTTCACCAGCGTGAAGAGCACAAGGCCCGGATGCGCGGCGAGATCCGGCACGATCCGGTCCAGATGCTGTAATGAGCGCACCATCGGCCAGAAATGGCGGTTCACCGAAGGGTTGTCGAACTGCGCGAGCGCCGCCTTGGCGATCATTTCCAACGTCTCGCCGGTCGAATCCGATACAAGGTGGAGGTTGAGTCGCGTCATGGTTGGTGGATCGCTCGCGGCCGGTCCGGCCCCTGTGGACAGACACAGGCATAAACCACGGGAGGGAGTGGCGGACAAGCTGGGGAGCAATTTTCATGCCCGCTCCCGGCCTTTTTCTCGGGGTATTTGCCCACATGGGATAAGACTTGTCGACAGGCTGGGAACTGTGGGGATAAAGCCCGCTTGACGTCCAATCCATGCGGATTCGATAGGGGCTAGGGCTATACAGGCTAACGGGGGGTAACCGGGCAGAGGCCGGTAATTCCCGCTTTCCACAGGGCCAACATACTCCATCATCCTCTTTATAAATTGAATTGAATTGTTCTAAGGAGTCCTATGCCAGGTCCGCTTCTCGATACGCTCAAAGGTGTCCGTCAGGACGTTGCCCCCGTCTGGCTGATGCGTCAGGCCGGGCGCTATCTGCCTGAATATCGTGAACTTCGAGCCGAGAAGGGCGGGTTCCTCGCGCTTGTTTACGACAGCGAGGCAGCGGCCGAGATCACGGTTCAGCCGATCCGGCGGTTCGGTTTTGATGGCGCGATCCTGTTCTCCGATATCCTGATCGTGCCGCACGCGATGGGGCAGGGGCTGACCTTTGCGGCAGGGGAAGGTCCCCACCTTGCGCCGACGCTGCTGGAAGTGGGCCTCGACAGTTTCACCCCCGGCTTCGAGCGGTTCGAGCCGGTTTACGAGACCGTGCGTCGCACCCGTGCCCTGATCGGCCCCGAGGTCACTATGTTGGGCTTCGCAGGGAGCCCCTGGACGGTCGCGACCTACATGATCGCGGGCGAAGGCTCCAAGGATCAGGGCCCGGCACGGCTGCTCGCATACCGGGATCCGGCGCATATGCAGGCTATCATTGACGCGATCGTCGATGTCTCGGTCACTTACCTTCGCGGTCAGATCGATGCGGGCGCGGAAGCGGTCCAGCTGTTCGACTCATGGGCCGGCAGCCTTGCGCCTGACCAGTTTGAAAAGTGGGTGGTCGCACCCAACGCGGCAATCACGGCGAAGCTCAAGGAAACCCACCCCGACACGCCGATCATCGGCTTCCCCAAGGGCGCGGGCGCCAAGCTGCCCGCCTATGCCCGCGAGACGGGCGTGGATGCAGTAGGCCTCGACGAGACGCTTGATCCCGCCTGGGCTCATGCCAGCCTGCCGCAGGGCATGCCAGTGCAGGGCAACTTCGATCCGCTGCTGCTCGAAGCTGGCGGTCCGGCCGTGGCAGCACGGGTCAAGACCATCATCGCCGCCTTCGAAGATCGGCCGCACGTCTTCAACCTCGGTCACGGGATCGGCCAGTTCACGCCGATTTCGCACGTCGAGGAATTGCTAGCGGCGCTTAGGGGCTAACGACACATGCGCGACACGCTCTTGTTTATCTACGACTTCCTAAAGTCGGGGCATGTGATCTTCATGGTGTTCTGGCTCGCGGGGCTGTTCATGCTGCCGCGCCAGTGCATCTACATGCTTGACCACGCGCCGGGCTCGCCAGGCGAGGCTAAGTGGGCTGAGCGCATGGGCAAGCTGCGCAAGATTATCCTTACGCCTGCGATGATCATTGTCTGGGTACTGGGGCTGTTGATGGCCTATTCGGGCGGCTGGTTCAGCTCGGGCTGGCTCCATGCCAAATTGACGCTGGTGCTCATCCTGACCGGCTACCACGGCTGGCTGGTCGCCCAGACCAAAAAGATGGCGCGCGGCGAACGGCCCTTGAGCGAGAAGCAGCTGCGCATGATCGGCGAAGTTCCAGGCTTGCTGCTGGTGCTGATCGTGGTTCTGGTCTATCTCAAGCCCTTCTGAGGCCTGCAACTCACGCCCAATTGACGGGGCTGGCAATCGCCGATTGACCTTGCCTTCGTGCGCTCTTATCTCGGCTCCACCTATCCGGTAGGCGGCGCTACAACAGCTCGCGCCGCGGTCTGCTTTCTCCAAGCCCAGCCCTGTTCTTCGGGGCGCTGCCTTCCACGGCGGTACTGACCATCCGGCCACCCTTCGACTTTCGGAAATACACAATGCATCTCAAAGACCTCAAGCGAAAGACCCCGGCCGAATTGGTCGCGATGGCAGAAGAACTCGGTGTCGAGGGCGCCTCGACCATGCGCCGGCAGGATCTGCTGTTCAGCATCCTGCGCGAACTTGCCGAGGACGAGGAATACGAAGAGCCGATCATGGGTATCGGCACTATCGAAGTGCTCCAGGACGGCTTCGGCTTCCTGCGCAGCCCCGAGGCCAACTACCTCGCCGGACCGGACGACATCTACCTATCGCCCAATCAGGTCCGCCGCTGGGGCCTGCGCACCGGCGACACGGTCGAAGGTGAGATCCGCGCGCCCCGCGACGGCGAGCGCTACTTTGCGCTCACCAGCTTGGCCAAGGTCAACTTTGACGATCCTGACGCGGTGCGCCTGCGCACCAACTTCGATAACCTCACCCCGCTTTATCCGGACCAGAAGCTGTCGCTAGACACGCTCGATCCGACGGTGAAGGACAAGAGCGCGCGGGTGATTGACATCATTGCTCCGCAAGGCAAGGGCCAGCGCGCCTTGATTGTCGCTCCGCCGCGCACCGGTAAGACAGTGCTGCTACAGAACATCGCCAAGGCGATCACCGACAACCATCCCGAAGTGTTCCTGATCGTCCTGCTGGTCGACGAACGCCCCGAGGAAGTCACCGACATGCAGCGCTCGGTGAAGGGCGAGGTGATCTCCTCGACCTTCGACGAACCCGCCAACCGCCATGTCCAAGTCGCTGAAATGGTGATTGAAAAGGCCAAGCGCCTTGTCGAGCACAAACGTGATGTGGTGATCCTGCTCGACTCAATCACGCGCCTCGGCCGTGCCTACAACACCGTCGTGCCCTCCTCGGGCAAGGTGCTGACCGGCGGTGTCGATGCCAACGCGCTCCAGCGGCCCAAGCGCTTCTTCGGCGCGGCGCGCAATATCGAGGAAGGCGGTTCGCTGTCGATCATCGCCACCGCACTGATCGATACCGGCAGCCGGATGGACGAAGTCATCTTTGAAGAATTCAAGGGCACCGGTAACTCGGAAATCGTGCTTGATCGCAAGGTTTCAGACAAGCGCATCTTCCCCGCGCTCGATGTCGGTAAGTCCGGCACCCGCAAGGAAGAGCTGCTTGTCCAGAAGGACAACCTCTCCAAGATGTGGATGCTGCGCCGCATCCTCATGCAGATGGGCACCGTAGACGCGATGGAGTTCTTGCTCGACAAGATGAAGGATTCCAAGACCAACGAAGATTTCTTCGCCACAATGAATCAATAGGTTACCTGCCGCACGTGCCACGGGGTCGGTACTGTGCGGATAGGGATGAAGGACGGGAAATTTGCTTAGCCAGTACCTATACATCAGCACCGCGCCGACCCTGCTGCGCGAGGAGGTCGAGGCCATCCTCGACACTAGTGCACGCAACAATCCGGCACGCGGCATTACCGGCTTGCTGCTGTTCAACGGCCGTAACTTTCTCCAGCTGCTCGAGGGTGAGACTGAGGAGGTCGCGGGCCTGATGGACACGATCACCGCCGACCCGCGCCACGCCGGCGTTTCGGTGCTTGATCGCCGCATCATCGAAGCGCGGACGTGTCCCGATTGGGCCATGAAGCGCGTGATCATCGCCGAGAGCATCGCAAACCGCCGTGAAATGCTCGAGCGTGATCTGCCGCAAGGGATCGACCCTGAGGTGCGCAAGATGATCGTGAATTTTGCGGTGCTGAACTAGGGCGCGCTTGAGCTGCGGGGGTCAGGACTTCGCTGCTTCAAGCTGCGTCGCCATCATCTCCCAGAGCTTGTTGATTGCCTTCAGCGGCCTGACCATCACCTTGAAATCGCTTATCTTCCCCGCCTCATCAAAGCGGATGATATCGACCCCGTTGATGGTAATCCCGTCCAGCTCTGTGACGAATTCGAGCATCATTTCGTTGCTGTCGACCAGCTCGCGGACATAGCGGAAGCTGTCGTTCCCCAGCACATGGCTGGCGGCGACTAGGTAGGCCATCACGACGTCTTTGCCGACCTGCGGCGTATGCACCACGGGCGAGTGGAACACCGCGTCCTCTGCCAGCAGATCGGCGAGCACGGCAGGGTCGCCGCCGCCCATCATGTAATCGTGCCAGCGGGCGAGGCCCGTGTGTGTGGTGCTCATCGTAGCTCCCTCCCTCATTTCCCGCCGAGCCATCCGAGCAGGTCGTCCCCGCTTGGTGCGTCTTCGAGCCTCAGGGGCTTGCTGGGCTTCTTCCTGCGCTTCTCGCCGACCTTGGCATAGGCTGCGACACTGGGCCCGGTGTTGAGCTTCAGGGTGCGGGTGACGAGGGTGCCGGTCAACAGGTTCCAGCTTGCCTCCTGCCCATCATGCGCGAAGGTGCGGCTGTAGAGCGTTGCGTCGAGCCCGATCAGACGCATGGCGGCCAGCTTTCTGTCCCAACGGAAATGATGCGTGCTGAAGACCGCGGTGGTGCCGCCGCTCAGCTCTTGAAGCATCAGCACATTGCCCTTCACCGCAAGGGTCGCGTCACCAAGCGGGTAGGGATCGAGGGCGAGGAACTGCGCCGGGTTTTCGCTGAAGTCGGTTTCGCTGCGGTAACTCGTCACCACCCGCAACTCGCGCTTGTCCTGGGCGCGCGCGATATAGGCGAGATCGGGGAGGCCATCACCGTTGAGATCGCTGCGGCTCTCTACCTCGACGGTCTCGCCGGCAGGAAGCGCCGGCTGCGGCCCTGCCTGTGCCGCGATCGGCGAGGCGATCAGGGCGAGGGCGAGGGCTGCAGCTCTCAACCAAGAGCTTCCGCGAAGAAGGCGGCGGTGCGGCTGTCGGCGAGGTTGGCGGCTTCCTCGTTACGGCGCTTGCCGGTTTCGGTCGCAAAGCCGTGGTCCAGCCCTTCGTAATCGTGGAGCGTCACCTTGGGGTGGTCATCCAGCCCTTCGTGCATCGCGGCCTGTGTTTCACGTGGAACAAAGCCATCATTCGTCGGAATGTGCAGCATCAGCGCGTAGGCGATCGCGTGCTTCTCACCCAGCAAGCCGTCGATACCCACGCCATAGTAGCCCACGCTCGCGTCGATGTCCGTACGCGCCGCGCTCATGTAGGCGAGCCGCCCGCCGAGGCAGTATCCCACGCAGCCCACGCGTGCCACGCCCAGCGTGCGGCGGATGTGGTGGATGGTCGCCTCGATGTCGCGGATGCCGGCGTCCTGATCGAACTCCCCGAACAGGCCGAGCGCGCGCTGAAATTCGGGTTCGACGTCGGGATCGAGGACGATGCCCGGCTCGATCCGCCAGAACAGGTCCGGTGCCACCGCGAGGTAGCGTTCAGCGGCAAGCTTGTCGCACTTCTGGCGGATGCCGGGGTTTACCCCGAATATCTCCTGGATGACGATGATCGCCCCCCTTGGGCTGCCCTCGGGCTGCGCGATATAGGCGCCGAAGCTAGCGTCACCCTCAAGGGTGGGGATGGTTGCGTTGAGGCTCATGGGTCTCTCTCTTGTAATGGCGGGGTCGGTGGGTGGTCTATCCCTTGCCTTGCCCGCGTGCCAAGCCCAAATGAGAGCGAAGAGCGGGAGAGGAGCCAAGCGCCATGAAGATCAACATCGAAATCGAATGCACTCCGGAGGAGGCTCGTAACTTCATGGGCCTGCCGGACGTGAGCGCAGCCAACAACATCTATGTCGAGAACATCGCCAAGGCGATGAGCGGTGCCTCGAACCCTGAGCAGCTCCAGCAATACGCGTCTGCGCTAGCCCCGATGGGGCAGGTGGGGCTGAAGCTGTTTCAGAGCTTTGTTGAGGGCGGAATGAAGGCCGCGTCGGGATCGAAGAAGCCGGACTAAACTCCCGATGAGTGTGACGCCCACGATCTTCGCGCTCTCAAGCGGCGCGCCGCCGGCGGGCGTGGGTTTGGTGCGGGTTTCCGGGCCACGGGCATGCGTTGCTTTGGTGGCGCTTGCGGGGAGGGTGCCACAGCCACGTCGTGCCTCGCTGGCAAAACTTCGCGACGGGGCCGGCGCGCTGCTCGATGAGGCGTTGGTGCTGTGGTTCCCGGGTCCGAACACCGCAACCGGAGAGGATCTGGCCGAGTTTCATTGCCACGGCGGCCGCGCGGTGATTGCTGCGGTGGAGGCCGCGCTAGCCGCGCTTCCGGGCCTGCGCCGCGCCGAACCGGGTGAATTCACCCGCCGCGCCTTCGCCAATGGCCGCATCGATCTTGCTGAGGCCGAGGGGCTGGGCGATCTCCTCGCCGCCGAGACGGAGCTGCAACGCGCCGCTGCCATCGCCAATGCAGGCGGTGCCTTGTCGCGGCAGGTCGAGAGCTGGCGCGAACGGGTGTTGGTGTTGTCGGCAGAGGTCGAGGGGGCGCTCGACTTCTCGGACGAGGAGGATTCTGCTGATCTGCCGGAATGTTTCACGTGGAACATTGGCGCGCTCGCAGGAGAGCTGGGCGAATGGCTCGCCCGGCCGCGGTCCGAGCGGCTGGGGGAGGGCTACCGCGTGGTGCTCGCCGGGCCGCCCAACGCAGGGAAGTCCACGCTATTCAACGTGTTGGTGGAAAGCGAGGCTGCCATCACCTCACCGATCGCCGGCACCACGCGGGATGTGATCGAGCGATCGGTGGCCATCGCCGGTGTGCCGTTCACCTTCGTCGACACCGCGGGCCTGCGGGACAATGCGCTCGCCGACGAAATCGAAGCGATTGGTATCGCACGTGCGGAGGCGGAATTGGTCCGCGCCGATCTCGTGCTGTGGTTGGGGCCCAATGGCGGGGGGCCTGAGGGCGCATGGGAGATTGCCGCTCAGGCCGACCGCGAGGGGTTTTTCCCGAAAGTATCGGGCATTACCGTTTCAGCAGCGACGGGCGAGGGGGTGCCGGCGCTTAAGCAAGCGCTTGTCGAGACCGCGCGCGAGGCGCTTCCCAAGCCGGGAGAGGCAGCGCTTAACGCGCGCCAGCACGCACGGCTTTCCGATGCTGCGGAGGCGCTGGAAGCCGCGCGTAACCTGTCAGACCCCCTACTCGTCGCCGAAGAGCTGCGCCGCGCGCGTCTCGCCTTCGACCGGTTGATCGGACGCGCGACTACCGAGGATATGCTCGACACACTGTTCGGGCGCTTCTGTATCGGGAAGTGATCGGCCAAAATGTTTCACGTGAAACATTGGCCTCCATGTGAGCGCCGATTGCCGAGCAAAATGTTTCACGTGAAACATTGAGGTTCGCGAATCGTCTTTGACGACTCCTCTCTCGGAGCCTATCTGCGCGGCCATGCACCAGTATGATGTCATCGTAATCGGCGGCGGTCACGCCGGAGTCGAGGCCGCTTGCGGCGCGGCGCGGATGGGTGCGCGCACGGCGCTGGTCAGCTTCGACCTCAACGCCATCGGCGCGATGAGCTGCAATCCGGCGATCGGGGGCCTTGGCAAGGGGCACCTTGTGCGCGAGGTTGATGCGCTCGACGGGGTCATCGGGCGCGCGGCGGATGCCGGGGCGATCCATTACCGGATGCTCAACCGCTCCAAGGGCAGCGCCGTCTGGGGACCGCGGGTGCAGGCCGACCGGGTTCGCTTCAAGGCCGCGGTGCAGGCGATTGTGCGTGCGCAAGACAATCTCACGCTGGTCGAGGGCGAGGCCGCCGCGCTGCGGCTTGAGGGAGGGCGTGTCGCGGGCCTCGAACTCGCCGATGGCACCTTGCTCGACGCCCAGCGCGTCGTTCTTTGTACCGGCACCTTTCTCGGCGGGGTCCTGTTCCGCGGTGAGGAGCGTTTCGAGGGCGGGCGTATCGGAGAACACGCCGCCAAGCGCCTAGCGCACCAGCTGCGTAGCGCCGATCTGCCGATGGCACGCCTCAAGACCGGCACACCCCCACGCCTCGACGGACGGACAATCAACTGGGCGGTGCTCGAGGAACAACCTTCGGACCGTGACGCATGGACGATGTCTGCCCTCACGCCGCGCCGGCTGAACCCGCAGGTGTTCTGCGCCATGACCCGCACCACGCAGGCAGGGCACGACGCGATCCGCGCCAATCTCCACCGCTCGCCGCTGTTCTCCGGCGCGATCGCGGCGGCGGGACCGCGTTATTGCCCCTCGATCGAGGATAAGATCCACCGCTTCGGCGATCGGGACGGGCACCAGGTGTTTCTGGAGCCCGAGGGGCTCGACACGCACATGGTCTACCCCAACGGCATCAGTACCTCGCTGCCGGTGGACGTGCAGGAGACCGTGGTGCGCACCATGCCGGGCTGTGAACGGGTCCAGATCGTGCAGCCGGGCTATGCGGTGGAGTACGACCACATCGACCCGCGCGCGCTGACGCCTGATTTGCAGGTGCGTGCGATCCCCGGCCTCTATTGTGCAGGACAGATCAACGGGACGACCGGATATGAGGAAGCCGCCGCGCAGGGGCTCGTTGCCGGGCTGGAGGCTGCCGCTGCCGCGCTCGGCAAGCAGGCGCCTCGTTTGGACCGTGCCAATTCATACATCGCGGTGATGGTTGACGATCTGACCTTGCAGGGCGTCTCCGAACCGTACCGGATGCTCACCGCCCGCGCCGAGTATCGCTTGCGCCTGCGCGCCAACAACGCGGCGACGCGATTGACCGGACTCGGCATCGAAGCTGGCTGCGTCGGCGAGGAGCGTCGCCTCTGGTGGAACCGGCGCGAAGAGGTGAGGGAAATGTTTCACGTGAAACATTCCGAGAAGGTCCACGCGCGCGAGCTTGCCGATCTAGGCCTGCCCGTCCGCCGCGATCATGGCGAGAAACCGCTCAGCGAGTGGCTGCGGCACGATGGTGTGACCCCTCACGCGCTTGCACCTTGGCTCGGCGACATGACTGTGCTCGACCCGCTTCTTGCCGAGGAGATGGCCGAGGATGCTGCCTATGCTCCCTATCTAGCCCGGCAGGACGCCGAACTACGCGACTTGCGCGCCAGCGAGGCGCTGCCGCTTGCAGCGGACTTCCCATATGGCGAGGTCCCGGGGCTTTCCAACGAGATGGTCGAGCGCCTCAGCAATGCCGTACCCGGTACGCTGGCGGCGGCTGGCCGTGTCCCCGGTGTAACCCCCGCGGCGCTCTCGGCGTTGCTGGTCCACGGCCGCCGCCACATGTCAGACGGGCAGCGCGCCGCGTGATTGTCACCGAGGAAGAAGCGCGCGCCTATGTTGCGGGGCTGACCGACGCGGCGGGCATGGCGCGGCTGGAGGCGTTTGCTGCGCTGGTGCTCGAGGAGAACAAGCAACAGAACCTGATCGCCAAAGCGACCGAGCCGCACATCTGGCAGCGCCACATTGCCGACTCCGCCCAACTTGTCGAAAATGTTTCACGTGAAACATTGGGCGCGAACGCAGTCGGTCCCTGGCTTGACCTCGGCAGCGGACCGGGTTTTCCGGGGTTGGTGATCGCCGCGCTGTGCCCGAACATGCCGGTGGTGCTGGTCGAATCCCGCTCCCGCCGTGCTGAGTTCCTGAATCGTGCTATCGTCGCGCTGGATTTGCTCAAATGCCGTGTTGAAGCGCAGCGGCTGGAGCGCATCGCACCCTTCGCCGCGCGAGCCATTTCGGCACGCGCCTTTGCTCCGCTCGACAAACTTCTCAGCTTGTCCGCACCCTTCTCCACAAGCGCCACCCGCTATGTCTTGCCCAAGGGGCGCTCCGCGGCGCAGGAGTTGGAGACGTTGAAGCCTTCGATTCGGGCAATGTTTCACGTGAAACATTCCTTGACCGATCCCGAGGCGGGGATCATCGTGAAGGCCTGAGACGCGAAAAGCGGGCGGATTCAACGGGAATCTAGCCCCGGTAACGACGGGACACGCCATGCTGACCATCGCGATTGCCAATCAGAAAGGCGGAGTGGGCAAGACCACCACCGCCATCAACATCTCGACAGCAATGGCGGCGACCGGCTGGCGCACGCTGCTGATCGACCTCGATCCGCAAGGCAATGCCTCCACCGGGCTGGGTGTGTACGCGGCCTCGCGCACTGTTTCGAGCTATGACGTGATGGTTGACGAGGTGGCGCTTGATAGCGCCATTGTGCCTACGTCCATCCCGCGGCTCGACATCATCCCGGCGACGGTCGATTTGTCCGGGGCGGAGATCGAACTGGTCTCGGTTGAGGGCCGCACCCACCGCCTGCAAAAGGCGCTGGCCGGCCACCAGGGCCACGAGATCTGCTTTATCGACTGCCCTCCCTCATTGGGGCTGCTGACGCTCAATGCGCTGTGTGCGGCCGATACGCTGCTGGTGCCGCTGCAATGCGAGTTCTTCGCTCTGGAGGGGCTTAGCCAGCTGCTCCAGACCGTCGATCAGGTGCAGCAGCGCTTTAACCCCCAGCTCGGCATCATCGGTGTAGCGCTGACCATGTATGACCGGCGCAACCGGTTGACCGATCAGGTGTCGGACGACGTGCGCGATTGCTTGGGCAAGCTGGTGTTTGAGACGGTGATCCCGCGCAACGTGCGCCTGTCCGAAGCGCCGAGTCACGGGCTCCCGGCGCTGATCTACGACCAACATTGCACCGGCAGCCGTGCCTACATGGCGCTGGCCCGCGAGCTGATCGGGCGATTTCCCGCAGAAAGACAAGCAGCATGAGCGAAAACACGGTGCAACCGTTTGATATAGGTGCGCTTTCCACCGGTCCGGCGGAGAAGCCGCGGCGGCTCGGCAAGGGTCTTGGCGCGCTGCTTGGCGAGACCCGGCGCGAGGAGCCGCTGGTGCGCCGTGAGGAACCCTCCGCGGCGCCGTCCGACGGCAGTTCGCCGCTGCGGATGCTGGCGATCTCCGAAATCAAGCCGCTCCCGGGCAACCCGCGCAAGCATTTCGACGAAAGCGCGCTCGACGAGCTTGCCGCTTCGATCGCGGCGCGCGGCGTGATCCAGCCGATCATCGTCCGCCCGCACCCCAATGGCGAGGGTTATCAGCTCGTCGCGGGCGAGCGTCGCTGGCGCGCGGCGCAGAAGGCGCGGCTGCACGAGATTCCGGCGCTGGTGCGCAGCCTCTCCGACCGCGAGGTAATGGCGCTCGCGCTGATCGAGAACCTCCAGCGCGAGGACTTGACCCCGGTCGAGGAAGCTCGTGCCTATCATCGCCTTTCCGAGCAGGAGGGTATGATCCAGGTCGACATCGCCAAGATGGTCGAAAAGTCGCGCAGCCACGTCGCCAACATGATGCGGCTGATGACGCTGCCTGATCCGGTGCTCGACATGATCGAGATGGGCAAGCTATCGATGGGTCATGCCCGGGCGCTGATCGGGCGGTCGGATGCGCTTGAAATTGCAGAGTCTGCGGTGTCGCAGAACCTCTCAGTGCGCGATATCGAGAACCTTACTCGTAAGCCGGCGAAGCGCGCCGGACCCGCTGAACCGCAGATCTATCTATCTGAAAACGCGGATATTATGGCGGTGCAGCAGCATCTCGAGGAATTTCTCGGCCTGAGCGTCCGGATCAAGCCGGAAGTCGACCCGCGCAAGGGAACGATCAC
>JANNWO010000077.1:0-5217 GCA_031408395.1 Sphingomonadales bacterium
TAGAGCGGATTGTTCTTGGAACGGCGGCACAGGATCTGGATCGTCCGGTCAACCTCCGGCCCGCGCCCGATCAACGGATCGATCTTGCCGTTCTCGGCCTTGATGTTGAGGTTGACGGTGAACTGGTCGAGCGCGGTTTCCTTCTTGTTGCCGCCAGCTTCCTTGGCCTGCGCAGGCTCATCGGCCTTGTCGGTGCCCTGCGGGCCCTTGTTGCCTTCGATCTGGCGGCCGCCCTTGCCGATGCCGTGGCTGATGTAGCTCACTGCGTCGAGGCGGCTCATGTCCTGCTGCTGGAGGAAGTAGACCGCGTAGCTGTCACGCTCGGAGAACAGTGCGACCAGCACGTTGGCGCCGGTGACCGTGTCCTTGCCCGAGGACTGGACGTGCAGGATCGCGCGCTGGATCACCCGCTGGAAGCCCGCCGTGGGCTGTGGATCGGCGCCGTCCTCGGTCTTAAGTGATTGATATTCCTGATCAAGATACTGCTTCACGACTTCGCCGAGCTCGGACTGATCGACCCCGCAGGCACCCATCACGGCCGCGGCGTCCTCGTCGTCGATCAGCGCCAGCAGCAGGTGTTCGAGTGTGGCATATTCGTGCCGCCGCTCGGACGCATTGCCGAGCGCGTTGTGCAGGGTGCGTTCGAGGTTTTGGGCGAAGCTGGGCATGGGAGGGGCCTTTTGCGCGGGGAGATGCTCGGGGCTAGGGAGCGGAGGAAGCCATGTTGGGGCAATATGGGGCGAGGCGCCGGAATTGCGACTCCCTCCGTGCAGTTACGATATGGTTTGCCGCCTGGATCATGAACCGCCCCGGCCGAACAAAGAATCGGCGGCGGTGCGGTGGGCGGCGGCCTTGTCGCGGTGGGCGGTAACGCGGGCTATCTCGGCGGTCAGGAGCGCGATCCGCTCGTCCAGCTCGGCCTGCGAATAGGGCCCAAGATCTTCGCCCGCGAGGCGACTCGCCGCGTCTCCGATGGGGCGTGGGCGATCGGGTTCTTCCATTACGTGGCAGCATCTCCCCCAAGCGCCTTGCTGTCAATCGGCGACGCGGTTATTCGCAGGCCAAGGTTGGTTAGCGGGTCGCACCGGGGGAAAAACGACAATGATCGCAGGCACCGGGGCGCAATTGCCCGATACGATGCAATCGATTGGCTTCGACGCGCCGGGCGGGCCCAAGGTGCTGCGGCTTCAGTCCTCCCCGCTACCGCGCCTGCGTCCTGACGACGTGCTGATCCGCGTCGCCTTTGCCGGGGTCAACCGGCCCGATTGCTTGCAGCGTGCCGGGCTCTATCCGGCGCCCAAGGGCGCCTCGCCGCTGCTGGGGCTGGAGGTCTCGGGCGAGATCGTCGCGGTCGGCAACGAAGTCCCGCGCGAGATGATCGGGCAGTTTGTCGCCGCGCTGACCCCGGGCGGGGGCTATGCCGAATATTGCGCTGCGCATTGGCAGCACTGCCTGCCGATCCCTGAAGGGATGCTGCTGGCCGAGGCGGCGGCGCTGCCCGAAACGCTGTTTACCGTCTGGCACAATCTGTTTGAGCGCGGCCTTGCACGCGACGGCGAGACCGTACTGATCCACGGCGGCACCAGCGGCATCGGGACGATGGCGATCATGCTTGCCAAGGCCTTCGGGATGGAGGTGATCGTGACCTGCGGCGACGCTGCCAAATGCGCCGCGGCGACCCGCATCGGCGCGGACCTCGCGATCAACTACCGCGAGACCGATTTCGCCGAGGCAGTGCTGGCGCAAACGCAGGGCAAGGGCGCCAACATAGTTCTCGACATGGTGTCGGGCGATTATGTCGCACGCAACCTGCGGTGCCTCGCCGAGGATGGCCGCCACGTCACCATCGCGGTGCTTGGCGGGGCCAAGGCCGAGATCAATATGGCCTTGGTGATGATGAAGCGCCTGACGCTGACCGGATCGACCCTTCGCCCGCGGTCCGACAACTTCAAATCCGCACTCGCCGACGAGATCTCCGACAATGCCTGGCCGCTGTTCGTCGACGGCGAGCTTGCGCCCATCATGGACATGACTTTCCCCCTCGCCGAGGCCGCCGCCGCCCATGCGCGGATGGAAGCGGGCGAACATATCGGCAAGATCGTGCTGGAGGTAGCCAAAGGCGCGGACAATGGTTGAGGCCCTGATCCTCCACGAGGATCCCCGCAGCGGGAACTGCTACAAGATCAGGCTCACCGCCGCATTGCTCGGCCTGCCGCTCGCCTTGCGCGCCTATGACATCATGAAAGGCGAGACCCGGACGCCGGAGTTTTTGGCCACGGTGAACGCCAACGGGCGTATCCCGGTGCTTCAGATCGGAGAAGGGGCCCAAGGCGAAGGGGCGGCGCGCTTCCTGCCCGAGAGCAACGCTGCCTGCTGGTATCTCGCGCATGGCAGCCATCTTATCCCGGAGGATCGCTTTGCGCAGGCTGATATGCTGCGCTGGATGTTCTTCGAGCAGTACTCCCACGAGCCCAACCTGGCGACGCTGCGGTTCTGGCTACGCTTCGTGGGCGACGCGAACCTTTCTGCCGAACAGCGCGCGCAGGTTATGCCCAAGCGCCTCGCCGGCTGTGCGGCGCTTCGGCTGATGGATAGCCATCTTGCCGGCAACACCTTCTTCTGCGGCGCAGCGCCCACGCTCGCCGATATCGCCCTGTTCGCCTATACTCATGTCGCCGAGGAAGGCGGGTTCGGCCTTGGCGACTATCGCCATGTGCAGGCGTGGATTGCGCGGATGCAGGCGCTTCCCGGCTTTGCCCCGATGGACTGACCTGGCGGCTCGACGAACGCCCTCATGGCCGCTTGATTTGTCGCCCGTCAGTCATATCCTGGTCACGAAGAGCGCGGCTGAATCATTTTTCGTGTGTCCCACTAACGGAAAATGTCGCGAAACCGTCACGGCTCTGAGAGTCTGGTGTAACAATTGGCTGCCAAGGGGGAGCTCAGCGCGACACGACAGGCAAGGGGTTTCCCATGACGAGTGCTGACCTTACCGACCTCATCGGCGACAATATCGCCAATTTCCCGCTCAGCGCGCCCCGCGTTCCCGAGCCCGAAGGGAACGCGCGCCGTTCCTTTCGCACGATCTGGATCAGCGACGTCCACCTTGGTACCAAGGGCTGCAATGCCGAGCTGCTGATCGACTTCCTCGAAAATGTCGACAGCGAGACCATGTACCTCGTCGGTGACATCATCGACGGGTGGCGGCTCAAGAAGAAGTTCTACTGGCCCGCCGCGCACAACGACATCGTGTGGCGCATCATGAAGCGCGCGCGGCGCGGCACGCGGGTGGTCTATATCCCGGGCAACCATGACGAGATGTTCCGCCAGTTCACCGGAATGAACTTCGGCGGGATCGAGATCCGCCGCGCGGCCTTCCACGACACCGCCGATGGCCGCCGCCTGATGGTGCTGCACGGCGACGAGTTCGATGCGGTGATGCTCTCGCACCGCTGGCTCGCGTTTGTCGGCGACCATGCCTACCACCTGATGATGAAAATGAACGTGGTCGTGAACCGCGTCCGCGGGTGGCTGGGCAAGCCCTACTGGTCGCTCTCCAAGGCGGCCAAGCACAAGGTCAAGAACGCCGTCGAGTTCATCGGCAAATACGAGGAAGTCGTCGCCCGCGCCGCTGGCGAGCGCGGGGTCGACGGGGTGGTGTGCGGGCACATCCACACCGCCGAGTTCCGGATGTTCGAGCATCACGGCCGGCCCATCGAATACTGGAACGACGGCGACTGGGTGGAAGGCTGCAACGCGCTGGTCGAACATCACGACGGGCGGATGGAGATCCTCCACTGGCCCGAGGAAATGAAGCGGCGCCTCGAAGAGCAAGCGACGGCAGAGGCGGCGGGCGACAGCGAAGAGCCGCGCGAGGCGGCGTGAACCGGTTGACCTCGATCCCGATCGACACTGCGGCGGCCATCCCCGCCGGGCCTATTCCGGCATCGATAGCAATCGTCACCGACGCCTGGCACCCGCAGACCAACGGGGTGGTGCGCACGCTTTCGACCAATTGCGAGTTGCTGCGCGTCTGGGGCCAAGCGGTGACGGTGATCTCGCCCGAAGGCTACCCCTCGCTGCCCGCGCCGACCTATCCCGAGATCCGCCTCGCGCTCACTGCGCCCGGCGCCGTCGGCCGCCAGCTCGCGCGGACCGCGCCGGACGCAGTGCATATCGCCACCGAGGGCCCGCTGGGGCTCGCCGCGCGGCGTTATTGCCTGCGCCGCAAGGTGCCCTTCACCACCGCCTACCATACCCAGTTCCCCGATTACCTCGCGCGCCGCACCGGGCTGCCCGCCAAGTTCTTCTGGCCCTATATCCGCTGGTTTCACCGTCCGGCCGAGCGGATCATGGTTGCGACCGAGACGATCCGCGCGCAGCTGCGTGCGCAGGGCCTGACCAAGCTCACCCACTGGAGCCGCGGCGTCGACCTCGCCTGCTTCTCTCCGCAAGCACCCCCGCCGCCCGAATTTGCCGGCATCGAAGGCCCGATCCTGCTCTATGTCGGACGTATCGCGGTCGAGAAGAACATCGAGGCCTTCCTCGCCTGTTCCTATCCCGGCACCAAGGTGGTGGTCGGCGATGGCCCGGCGCGCGCCGCCTTGCAGGCGAAGTTTCCGGGCGCGCTGTTCCTCGGCAAGCGGAGCGGGACGGACCTCGCGGGCTGCTATGCCGGCGCGGACGTGTTCGTCTTCCCCAGCCGCACCGACACCTTCGGCCTGGTGATGATCGAGGCGCTCGCCTGCGGTACCCCGGTTGCCGCCTACCCTGTTGCCGGGCCGGTCGACATTCTGACAGACGCGGTCGGCGCCATGTCACCGGACCTTGCCCGGGCGATCGACGCTGCCCGCTACTGTGACCCCGGCGCCTGCACGCAATACGCCGCCGGCTTCAGCTGGGAGGCGGCGACACGCCAGTTTCTGTCCGGCCTCGTAGCGCTCGAGGAGGACGAAGCCGTCTCGCTGGGGGCTGCCCTCGCGTATTGATTTGCGGCCGTGCTGGAGGCACGAAGCAGGCGGGGCGAGCATGCGACGCAAGGTTCGCTTGCCGTTTTGCGCGCATTCGCCTATGGGGCTTCCCATTGTGGCCGCTCCGAAAGGGGCGGCCCTTCTATTTTCAACGGAGATTTCCCCATGGCGACCAAGGATCAGCCCAAGCCGCTGATGCCGCATGCCACCGCGACCTGGCTGGTGGACAACACCGCGCTCGCCTTCG
>JANNWO010000078.1:0-5811 GCA_031408395.1 Sphingomonadales bacterium
ATGACCGGCGCGGACGGCGTGGGCCTGTTCCGCACCGAATTCCAGTTCCTCGTTTCGGCCACCCTGCCGCAGCGCGAGCGCCAGACGCGGCTCTACCGCGACGTGCTCGAGGCAGCGGGCGAAAAGCCGGTGATCTTCCGCACGGTCGACATCGGCGGCGACAAGTCGGTGCCCTACCTCGCTTCTGAGATCGCCGCGCAGGACGAGAACCCGGCGATGGGCTGGCGCGCGCTGCGCCTCGCGCTCGAACGCGAAGGCCTGATGAAGATCCAGGCGCGCGCGTTGCTTGAGGCCGCCGCCGGACGCACGCTCTATGTCATGTTCCCGATGGTTTCGGAGCCTTGGGAGTTCGATGCGGCCAAGACCGTCTTTGACGAACAGCTCGCCTTCCTGCGCACCCAGAAGAAGACGCTGCCCGAAAGCATCAAGTTTGGCGCGATGCTCGAAGTGCCGGCGCTCGCCGAGGTGCTCGACCTGCTGCTGCCGCGCCTCAGCTTCCTGTCGATCGGCACCAACGATCTCACCCAGTTCCTGTTCGCCGCCGACCGCGCCAACCCCAAGCTGGCCGAACGCTACGACTGGCTCAGCACATCGATCCTGCGCTTCCTGCGCCGCGTTATGCAGAACAGCGTTGGTTCTGGCGTCGATATCGGCGTGTGCGGCGAGATGGGTGGGCGGCGGCTGGAGGCGCTGGCGTTGATGGGCATCGGCTACCGCCGCCTCTCGATCACGCCTGCCGCTGTCGGCCCGATCAAGGAGCTGGTGCGCAAGGTCGACCTTGCCGAGCTGACTGCGGCGATGACCGCGTGGCTCGCCGACCCGAGCCTCAACCTGCGCGAACAACTCACCGCCTGGACCGATGCGCGCGATATCGAGTATGATTAGGGCCATCTTGCGGAGAGGCGTGCGCGCTATGCGGCAGTGTGCTTTGGCTGCGCTTGACATGACGCCCGGCAACGGGTGAGTCCCGTGCACGGATTCTCCCACCAATCATTACAAAAACGCCTCGTCAAGAAGGCGCGGAAACTCGGGTCATATGGATAGCGAAAACGTAAACAGCGCAGAGACTGCGTCCGAACCGCCTGCCACCGGCCCCGGGGCGCGGCTACGCGCGGCGCGCGAGGCGATGCGGGTCGACTTGCCGCACATCGCCGCTGAAACCCGCATCCCGCTGCGCCATCTCCAGTCGATCGAGGACGACCAGTTCGAGAACCTCCCCTCGCGCGCCTATGCGATCGGCTTTTCGCGCAGCTTCGCCAAGGCGGTCGGTCTCGACCCAGCGGAGATCACCGATGGGGTGCGCGCTGAACTTTCCGATGGGTCGATGCGGCGCACCGCGCCCACGTCCAGCATGGAGCCGGGCGATCCGGCGCGTCTGCCCTCGTCAGGTCTTGCCTGGGCGGCGGCGGCGGCGGTGCTGATCCTCGCGATCGGAGCCTTCGCCTTCTACCGCACCTACTTTGGTGCCGGAGCCGATCCGGGCTCGTTGCTCGCGCCCGAAACGGCGGCAACCGTGGCGGCTCCGGTCGCGGCAGCGCCTTCGGCCGCTCCGGCTGTGAGCGGCCCGGTGGTCCTCACGGCGACGCAGGACGGCATCTGGGTGCGCCTGTTCGAGGAAGGCGGCGAGCGCCTTACCGAGCGCACGCTGGCACGCGGCGAGTCGATCGAGGTTCCCACCGCGGCGCGCGATCCGCGCATCAACACCGGCCGGCCCGACGCGCTGACGGTCACTATCGGCGGACAGCCGGTCGCTCCGCTGAGCGACCGGCCCCAGACCATCTCGGGCGTGCAGGTTTCGGCCGCAGCGCTGTTGGCGCGGGCGACCACGCCTCCGGTGGCAGGGGCGAGCCCGCTTGCTGCAGGGACCGTCCCTGCGCGCGCGCCGACCCGCCGCCGGGCAGTCACGCGCCCCTTGAGTGCGCCTGCGGCCGAGCCTTCCCCGGCGGATCCCGCACGCGCTCCGGCCGCTGAACCTGCCGCCGCGCCCAGCCGGTAACCTTTTTCCCGTTGATTAGGCAGTCTGCCGCTCTCGACTTGGGCTGCGGCACGCGGCAGGGATTCGGGACACGTTCATGTGGCCCGCGCCAGTAATGCGCGACCATTGCCAGGGAGCACGACCAGCCATGACCATCTCCGTGAAGACCATCTCACTGCGTCTTGCCGGAGCGGCGCTGATGGCCGCGACCGCCGCGAGCGTCGTCACTATCGCAGTGCCCGCCGCGGCGCAGGACGCGACCACCGCCGAGGCCCGCCTGAAGAAGATCGAGGCCGAGGTTCGGGCGATCCAGCGCAAGGTCTTCCCTGGCGGCGACGGCAAGTTCTTCGAGCCTCAGATCACGCCCGGCACGCAAGGCCCCGCGACGACGATTTCGCCCGCCGGCACCGGTGCGCCGCCCACGACGGCGGTGACCGACATCCTCGTGCGTCTCGATGCGCTTGAAACCCAGCTGCGCTCGCTGACCGCGCGTTCGGAGGAGCAGGCCAATTCGCTGTCGCTGATGGAGCAGCGGCTGCTCGCGCTCGAAACCGCGGGCAATGCGCCGATCACCCCGGTGCCTACGGCCGCGTTCACCCCCGCGCCGACCGCCGCGTTCACCCCCGCGCCTACGGGCCCCGTGCTCCAGCCGGCCGCCACCGTGCCCGCTGCCACTGCGACCGTGAAGCCGCCGGTGCAGGTGGCCACCACCCCGGCACCCAGGCCGATGCCAACGCCTGCCCCGGCTGCCACAACAACCGGCGCCTCGCCGAGCGCCGCGCGGCTCGCGGCAGTGCAGGCGATCGCCAAGCCGCAGACGACCGACGTTGGCGACGACGAATACTCCTACGGTTTCCGCCTGTGGAACGCGGGCTTCTTCCCCGAAGCGCGCCAGCAGCTCACCAAGTATGTCGAGCGATATCCGGCTCACGCCAAGATCAGCTTTGGCCGTAACTTGCTGGGGCGCGCGTTCCTGGATGACAAGATGCCCGAGGATGGGGCGCGCTGGTTCCTCAAGAACTACCAGGCCAACAAGACCGGCGAGCGCGCGCCCGACAGCCTGCTCTATCTGGGCGCGTCGATGGTCGCGATGAAGGACACCAAGCGCGCCTGTATTGCGATTGCCGAATTCGCCGATACCTATCCGCTGGTCGCTGCCGGGCGCCTTGCCACAGACTATCAGGCGATCCGCGCCAAGGTGAAGTGCAGCTGAGCCAAAGTCTGGCCGCGCGCTTCGCCGCCGATCTGGCGGCGCTGTGGCCCGATGCTGAGCGCAGCGGTCCGCTGGGCCTCGCGGTCTCGGGCGGGCCGGACAGCCTCGCGCTGCTGCTGCTCGCGCATGAGGCCATGCCGGGGCGTGTCGCGGTCGCCAGCGTCGATCACGGCTTGCGGCCCGAGGCGGCGGGTGAGGTCGCGCTGGTCGAGCGCATCGCTGCGGAGCGCGGCATCCCCTTCACACCGATCAAGGTCACGCTTGCTCCCGGTAATGTGCCCGCCAGAGCCCGCGAGGCGCGCTATGCTGCGTTGGCCGGGTGGGCAGCGGGGGATGGGCTGCGTGCGGTCGCGACCGCGCACCATGCCGACGATCAGGCCGAAACGCTGCTGATGCGGCTCAACCGGGGGAGCGGGCTTGCCGGGCTGGCAGGTGTGCGCGCCCGCACGGTGATCGAAGGCAGCGAGGTCACCTTGCTGCGCCCGCTGCTCGGCTGGCGCAAGGCGGAGCTGGAGAGCCTTGTGGCGGCGGCCGGGATCACTCCGGCGCAGGACCCAACCAACACCAACCCTGATTTCGACCGCGCCCGGCTGCGCGCCCGGATGGCCGAGGCCGACTGGCTCGACCCCGTCCAGATCGCCGCGAGCGCGGCCCATCTCGCGGAAAGTTGGCAGGCACTCGATTGGTATGCCGAGCTCGACTGGCACGAGATGGTGATCCGCGACGACACCGCACCCGGCGGCCTCGGCTACACCTATTGCGCCAACGTCCCCCGGGTGATCGCCATCGAGACAATCCTCAAGATCATCGGCGAGCTCGGCGGCCATGCCTCACGCTCCGAGGCGGCGCGGGCGTGGGACCGGCTATGGGCCGGGGACAACGCCTCGCTGGGCGGCGTGCTCGCGGTGCCGGGAGCCGAGCGGGTCGAGAAGGTCGGCGTGATGATGCGCGTCTGGCGCTTCCGGCCCGAGCCGGCGCGGGGAAGCGTCAACTAGCCTTTACAGGACTTTGTCGCCGAGCCCGATCATCCTGCCGCGGGTGATGATCACCGTGTCGCCGCGCTTGGTGGCGGCGAACAGCTTGGCGGCGAATTCGTCGGGCACTCCGATGCAGCCGTGGCTGGCATAGCCGTTCATCACCGGCGAGCCGTGGATCGCGATCCCGTCACGGGTCAGCCGCAACGTCCAGGGCATGGGTGCGTTGTTGTACTTCTCGGAGACGTTATCGCGTTCCTTGGTAAGGATCGGGAAGCTGCCGAGCGGGGTCGGGTGATCCTGCGTGCCGACCAGCACCACGGCGGTGCCGATCTCGTGCCCGTCGCGGAAGGCACTGATCACGCGCGCGGCAAGGTCGACGGTGATGACGAGCTTGCCCGCTTGCGGCGCGGCGCTTTCGTCCCAGAACCAGTCGCCGTAGCGGATCGTGCCCTCGATCGGGAGGATCGACTTGACGACGAAAGCATTTCGGCTTGCGGCGGCGGTCGGACCCTTGGCGACAACCGGCATGGAAGCGGCAGGAGTCGCGGCGGCAGGAACGGGCTGCACCACGGGCTGCGCGATCATCCGCACTGCGGGCCCGCGCGGAGCGGGAGCCTCGGCCGTCTCGAGGACGGTTTCGGGGGCGAGCGGCGGCAGGCCGGCATTGGCGGCCGTCGCCTCGTCCTTGCGCGCGGCTTCGCTGTCGGGATCGATTGCCTCGAAAGCACCCGCTGCGCGCTTGGCGACCGCTTCGGCGGCATCACCCGCGCGGGCGCTGGTGCTTTGCGCGAAGGCTGCGAATTGCAGCACGGCGACGGCGATGAAGAAGGCAAGGGCGCGGATCATGGCAATTGTTATGCCGTGTAAGGCGAAAAGTAGCCAGTCGTTAACCAAGCCACGTCCCGGCGGGGGACGTGGGCATGGCAGGGATTAACGCGCAATCACCCCGAACAGGTCGTGTGCGTCTGCGTCTTCGATCGTGGCTTCGACGATATCGCCGGGGGCAAGCGTCTCGGGCACGTTGCGCAGGTACACCGCGCCGTCGATCTCGGGAGCATCGGCCTGACTGCGTGCCGTCGCGCCGATGTCGCCGTCCTCGTCCGCCTCGCCGACCTCGTCGATGATGACAGGGAGCGTGCGGCCCACCTTGGCAGCGAGCTTGGCTGCGCTGATCCGCTCGGTCACTTCCATGATACGGGCGTAGCGTTCTTCCTTGATCTCTTCGGGCACCTGATCGGGCAGGGCATTGGCCGCCGCGCCTTCGACAGGCTCGAAACGGAACGCGCCGACCCGGTCGAGCTGCGCTTCTTCCAGCCAATCGAGGAGGTAGCGGAAGTCCTCCTCGGTCTCGCCGGGGAAGCCGACCACGAAGCTGGAGCGGATCGCGATGTCGGGACAGATTTCGCGCCACGACTTCAGCCGCTCGAGCACCTTGGCCTCGTTGGCCGGACGGCGCATCAGCTTGAGCACCTTGGGGCTGGCGTGCTGGAAGGGAATGTCGAGATAGGGCGTCAGCAGCCCCTCGGCCATCAAGGGGATGACCTGATCGACATGCGGATAGGGATAGACATAGTGCAGCCGGACCCACGGCGCGCGGCCTTCGGGCGTCCGCAAGCCGCCCAGTTCGCGCGCCAGATCGGTCATGT
>JANNWO010000079.1:0-3384 GCA_031408395.1 Sphingomonadales bacterium
GGGCAGGCTCCCGCCGGTGACGCCGTTCAGCGGCGAGTTGTCGTCGTTGCCGATCCACACGCCCACCACAAGGTCGCCCGCATAGCCCACGAACAGCGCGTCGCGGTAATCCTGCGTCGTGCCGGTCTTGCCGAAATTCGCGACCGGCAGCGCCGCATTGCGCCCGGTGCCGCGGTTGATCGTCGCGCGCAGCATCGCTTCAAGGTCCGAGTGGATCCCGCTCCCCATCGAATTCTTGCGGGTCGTCAGCCATTCCCACCACCCTTGCTCGCTGCGCGCGAAGGCGTGGGGCTCGACAGGATATTCATTGGCCGCGATGCCCGCATAGGCGGCGGTCAGCTCCATCAACGTCATCGACGTGGTACCCAGCGCAAGGCTCGGATCGCCCTCGGCCATCGGCGCGGTGATGCCGAGGCGGCGCGCGGTGCGGATCACCTTTTCGCTTCCGACTGCCTGGAAAAGCCGCACCGCGGCAACATTGCTCGACTGGGCGAAAGCGTCCTCGAGGGTGATCTGGTCGGAATAGGCCTCGCGGGCGTTCTTGGGGCGGTAGCTGCCTTGCGTGATCGGGGTATTGGGGATGGTGTCGTCGCGGTCCCAACCGTTCTCGAGCGCGGTCAGATAGACGAAGGTCTTGAAGGTCGATCCGGGCTGGCGGCGCGCCTGCGTGGCGCGGTTGAAGGGCGACTTGGCGTAGTTGCGCCCGCCCACCAGAGCCACCACTTCGCCGTTACGGCGCATAGCCACCAGCGCGACCTGAGCCTTGCCAAGCGGCGCGCGCGCGACGATCCGGCTCGCCAGCGCCTGAAGCCGCGAATCCAGCGTGGTGGTCAGCGCCGCGCGCGAATAGCCCGCCTCCATCCCCTCACGCGCCAGCGGCAGCGCCCAGTCGGCAAAGTAGGTGCCGGTCGGAAGGTTATCGTCGCGCGTGCGCACGTCGATGCGGGGATCGGGCAGCCGCGCAGCCTCGGCCGCGGTGAGGTAACCCTCGTCGACCATCGACTTGACCACCAGGTCCATGCGCGCGCGGGCCTTGTCGTAGTGCTTGGTCGGCGCAAACCGCGAGGGGGCCTGCAACAGCCCCGCCAACATCGCCGCCTGCTCGGGGCGCAGCTTTTCGGGCTGGCGGTAGAAGTAGTGGAGCGAGGCGGCGCGCAGGCCATACTGGTTGTCGCCGAAATAGGCGTTGGACAGATACCGCTCGAGTATCTCGTCCTTGGTCAGCCAGCTTTCCAGCCACACCGCAATCAGCGCCTCGCGGGCCTTGCGGGTGATGCTCTGCTCGGGTGTGAGGAAGGTGAACTTGGCGAGCTGCTGGGTGATCGTCGATCCGCCGCCGTATCCGGTCCACACCGCCCGGGCGATGCCGCGCGGGTCGATGCCCCAGTGCGAATAGAAGCGCCGATCCTCGATGGCGAGGAAAGCCTGCACCACGTGCGGCGGCAGGGCAGCGACCTTGACCGGAGCCTCGACCACAGCGCCTTGTCTCGCGATCGGTGTGCCGTCGCTGGCGAGCAGCGTCACCTGCGGCGGGGCGATCGGCTCGAGGCTTTTCGAGAGCGGCGCGGTGACGGTCAGCCAGCCGACCAGCATCGCGAACACGATGAAGAAGGTGAGGATGCCCCGCCCCGTCCACCACAGCTTGGAACGCGCGCGCCAGTAATCGCGCTGCCACCACCTGCGGCGGCGCTTTTCTTCGACGACCAGCGCATTGTCGATGCCTGCAAGCTTGGCGTCCCACGCGTCGTAATCGGGCGCACCCGCGGCGCGCGGGCGCGGCGGGAGGTCGTCGTCATCATCGAGCGGGCGCGTGGATTCGTAAAGCGGGAAGAACCCCGCAGGCGCGCCAGCCCCATCCGGAGCATCGGAGCGTGAGCCTTTCCAGAATCGGTCGAACAGCGCCATGATAAATGCTGTGTTATCAGCCTAGGACACTGGGCTGCAAGCGGTCAGAACGAATTGACCAGATTGGCATAGGCGACCGGCTGGTCGACCTCGTCGAGCATCAGCCGTCCGGGCGCTTTGCGGCACCGCTTGATCAGCTTGGCCCACATTGTTTCGCTCGCCTTGCGCGAGAATAGCCGCTGCTCGGCGTTCTGCATCACACCGTCCTGCATGGCGATGATCGAGGGGAGCGAGGTGTATGCGTTGTGCGGCCAGAACAGCTTGCGCCGCCCGGCATTGGCAGCGCTGAACCAGTCCCACTCGCGCACCAGATCGCCGCAGGTATAGGTCTCGATCCCGCCGCCGGGGCTATCCTTGTCGTGGCGCGCATAGCTCATGCGAATGTCGGCTGTGCCTTCCACGGGTTTGCCTGCCTTGTCGGTCGCAGCCAGATACCACAGGGTTTCCGCCCGCTTGCGCGCCGCATCGTCGATGGCAGCCGAGCCGCTGCTTTCCTTGAGTTCGAGCGTGATGAGTTTGCTGTCAGCACCCACGCGCGCAATGTAGGTCGCCGTGCCGTTATGGCCTTCGTCCTTTGCGGCTTGCGGAATGTCGACGGCCTTGGGCCGCTCGAACCGCACCGGTTCGGGGTGGCTGCGCGGCGGCATCGGCACGGCGCGGATGGAAGGCGCAGGCGCAGGCGCGGGCAGTGGCACGGCCTGCTGCGCAGCGGAAGGGGCGGCCATGGCCAGAGCCAGCAGCAGCGCCCCCCGCATCATCTAGCGCTTTTTCGCCGCGCCTTCGGGGAGGTCTTCGCCAAACACGCGCTGATAATATTCGGCCACCAGCGTGCGCTCTGCCTCGTCGCACTTGTTGAGGAACGAGAGCCGGAACGAGAAGCCGACCGAGCCGAAGATCGCCGCGTTCTGCGCCCAAGTGATGACGGTACGCGGGCTCATCACGGTCGAGATGTCACCGTTGATGAAGCCTTGGCGGGTCAGCTCGGCAACCTTGACCATGTCGGCGATCAGCTTGTCATCGGCCTCGGGGGTCTTGGACTTGACGATCTGCTGTTCGACCTCAGGAGCGAGGTAGTTCAATGCGACGACGACGTTCCAGCGGTCCATCTGCGCCTGATTGATCGCCTGCGTGCCGTGGTAGAGGCCCGAGGTGTCGCCGAGGCCGACCGTGTTGGTCGTGGCGAACAGCCGGAACCACGGGTTAGGCGTAATCACGCGGTTCTGGTCGAGCAAGGTCAGGCGGCCATCGAATTCGAGAATGCGCTGGATCACGAACATCACGTCCGGGCGGCCTGCGTCATATTCGTCGAAAGTCAGCGCGACCGGGTGCTGGAGCGCCCAAGGGAGGATGCCTTCCTTGAACTCGGTAACCTGCAAGCCGTCCTTCAAAACGATCGCATCGCGCCCGATCAGGTCGATACGGCTGATGTGCGCATCGAGGTTCACGCGGATGCTCGGCCAGCCGAGGCGTGCGGCGACC
>JANNWO010000080.1:0-46163 GCA_031408395.1 Sphingomonadales bacterium
AAGACGTTGCTGCTGACCGCCCGAGAGGCGGATGCCGTTGTCCCCGATTTCGGTTTCGAGCCCGCGCGGGAGCTTGCCGATAAAGTCCCACGCCTGCGCCAGCCGCGCGGCGCGCTCGATCGCGTCGGGGTCGGGAGCTGCAATGCCGAAGGCGATGTTTTCGGCGATTGAGCCGTTGAACAACAAGGCGCGCTGCGGGACGTAGCCGAACTGACGGCGCAGCGACTGCACTTGCAGGCTGGCGATGTCAGTCCCGTCAAGAGTGATCCGCCCGCTGTCGGGATCATAGAAGCGCAACAGGAGCCGGATCATCGTCGACTTGCCGACCCCGTTGTCGCCCGTCAGCGCGACGACTTCGCCCGGCGCGATGGCGAGGTCGACGCCGTCCAGCACCTGGCCGCGCCCCGGATAGCCGAAGCTGACCTTTTCGAAGACGATGGCTCCGCGCGCTCGGTCCATGGTACCGGTCTGGTCGTAGCCCGGCTCGGTCGTCTTGGCGAAAACCGCCTCGAGCCGCGCGAGGGTGCCCTTGGCGACCTGGAACCGGCCGTAGGTGTCTGCCAGCGCCGCGACCGGGCGAGTGAGCAGTGCAGCGTAGAGCAGGAAGGCGAAAAGATCTCCCGGCGTGCGCCCGCCGTTCGCCATCTGCGCTCCGCCAACCAGCAGAAGCGCGATCGCCGCGAGCGCCGCGACCAGCGCGACGATCGGGCTGATGAAAGCGAGGATGCGGGCCTGCCGCAGGTCGAGCCCGCGGGCGCGTTCCGCGGCGGCGTCATACTGATCGCGGTGAAAGTCCTCGGTGGCGAATGCCTTGATCGCGGGGAGCATCGCCAGATCGCTCTCTGCAGTCGAAATCAGTTCGGCCTGGGCCTTGCGGACCTTGCGCGCCAGCATGCGCAGGCGCCTTCCGATCAGCTTCATGACGATGATGAACAGCGGCACCAGCACGGGCACCACCAGCGCCATCGCGGGGTCGAGCAGGAACAGCAGGATCACCGCGCCCCCGGCGGTCATCAGCATCGCCGGGACATTGGCGAGGGTGGCAGTCAGGAAGTTGCTGAGATTGGAGACCTCGTAGGTCATCAAGGCGAGCAGGTCGCCGCTCTTGCTGCGATCGTGAAAGGACAACGGCATCAGCTGGATGCGGGCATAGGTCTCACGCTGGAGGCCCGCGAGGATTCTACCCGACGCCGCGCGCGAGAGCACGGCGACGGCGATATTGACGGCGGTCAGCCCGACCAGCGCCGCGACCAGCAGCGCCACTGTCAGCCCAATGTCGATGCCTGCCCCCCCGTTCGTTCCCCCGCCATCCATTCCCCCGCCGATCACCTTGCCGAGGAACTGCCCGGCTAGCCACGGGATCGCCAGCGCCGCGCAGGCGCTGAGCACCGCCATGCCGCTGATCACGGCAAGCTCGCCGAAGAAGGGACGGGCGCGGTCAGTCAGGAAACGGATATTCACCGGCTGTCCCCGTCAGATGGCTATGTTGCGGAGGTGCATCATCGCTGGCCACCATCATTGCGGCGCGGCGTCAAGTGGGAAGGCCGAGGCGCCGCAGCACGCCGCTGGCCATTCGACGGACGTGCAGCGCCCACAAGGGCCAATGCTGCGCATCGGGGAAGCGATCGTCCATGAAGCGGCGGCCGGGCAAGAAGCGTAGGCGCAGCAAGTCGCCAAGCTCTCCCCGGCTCGTCACCGCAGCGAGATCGCTATTCAGACGCTTCATGTGCGAAGGCTCGCCAAGATAGGCGGCGACAGGCTCGGCGCCTCCAGCCTTGGCGAGCCGATCAAGGAAACCATCGGGCAGGGCGAGACCAATGCTGGCCTGCGCGAAGGCGAGGCCTTCGCGCACCACGCGGGCGCTGCCGCTGGCGGCGGCAAGCTGTGCCAACTGCGCCCACTCCTTGGCCGAAAAGCCCTCACTCAGCAGTCGCATGTCGATCGCCCAGATCAGGCGGTTGCCATCCGCCGGGCGATCATTCTCGACGTGGTAGCCGAAGGCCTCGTGGGAATAGCGATTGACGCAAGTGAGGATCAGGTTGTCGACCGCGCCGAGCGCCAGAGCCGACGGGGCGAGCTTTGGCAGCGGCACAATGCGCTGCTCGCACTCCAGCCGCTCGAGCGCCTGCGAAACCGCTAGGCTGCCGTTGATGCGCCAGTGGATGTCGACCTCGTGAGTGAACCCGTCCGTGCCGGTGATCGACCACGGCTCCTGGGTCGGACCTCGGTCGCCGTCTGGGGCAAATCGACTGGCACGCAGCACAGCGCGCGCCGCGCCGCGGCTGGCTCCGGGCACGAGAAGCAGCAGGTCGGTATCCCCCCGCCTCCGGACAGCGGGGTCCTTATGATAGCCATAGCCGATCGCGGTCCCTTTCAGCGCAGCAGCGCCGATCCCGGCGGCGGCGAAGGCCTCGACGAGGGGCCCCACGGCGGCATGATGGCTTGCTTCCCACAGCGCCTGCATCCGCGCCTCGTCCCGCACCGCGCGGACCACCACTTCGGGCCAGCCTTGGGGCGCAGGGTCGTGCTGGACAAGCAGGAGGGCAATGCCGTGGAACTTGATACGCGCGGTTGCCGCTTCGGTATTGTCCTGCGGCCACGAGACTGGCCACATGGCCAGCGGCTCGTTCGCAAGGCAGGTCCTGACGCAGGCCGCCAGATAGGAGTCGATCGAATTGTTGCTCATTGTCCCGACCGGTTCGTCTGCCCCTTGGTTGCCTCGCGCCCGTCCGGGCCGATGCCGTCCCGACATGCGCGAAGAGCGCGGCAAATGCTAGGGTTCAGCGACATGCTCGGCTGTCTCGCGGGGCTGCCGGGCCGAACGGGCACTTTCCCGTTGACCCACCCGGGCCGTGCTGCAATGCAGCGCCCCGAGCGTACATCCACGCGCTAGGGCAATCGGAAAAACGATGGCGGGCGACACGAATAGACGCGGCATTATCCTTGCAGGAGGCTCGGGAACCCGGCTCTACCCGCTGACGCGCGGCGTCTCTAAGCAGCTGATGCCGATCTTCGACAAGCCGATGATCTATTATCCGCTCAGCACCCTGATGCTGGCGGGCATTCGGGACATCCTGATCATCACCACGCCCGAGGACGCCGCGCAGTTCAAGCGCGTGCTCGGCGACGGGTCAGACTTCGGCGTGTCGCTATCCTACGAAGTGCAGCCCAAGCCAGAGGGGCTGGCGCAGGCCTTCCATATTGGTGCCGATTTCCTGCGCGGCGGACCGAGCGCGCTGATCCTCGGCGACAACATCTTCTACGGTCACGGCCTTCCGGCCCTGCTTCGGAACGCGACCGCACGCGGCAGCGGAGCAACGGTCTTTGCCTACCGGGTCAACGATCCGCAGGCCTTCGGCGTCGTCGAGTTCGACGCGTCGGGCAAGGCGATCTCGATCGAGGAAAAGCCCAAAGTTCCCAAGTCGAACTATGCCGTTACCGGCCTCTACTTCTACGACGAGACCGTGGTCGATCGCGCTCGCGACCTTGCGCCTTCGCCGCGCGGTGAGCTCGAGATCACCGATCTGAACCGCCTTTACCTAGACGATGGCACGATGTCGGTTGAGATCATGGGTCGCGGTTTCGCGTGGCTCGACACCGGCACCCACGCCTCGCTGCTCGACGCGGCGACCTATGTGCGTATCACCGAAGAACGGCAGGGTTTGAAGATCTGCTGCCCAGAAGAGATCGCCTGGCGCCAGGGCTTCATCACCGCCGACCGCCTGCGCGAGATCGCCGAGCCGCTGCGCAAGTCGGGATACGGCGAGTACCTTCTCAACATGCTGGAAAGTCCGGTGCTGTCGTGAACGTCATCGAGACGGCCATTGACGGCGTGCTGATCATCGAACCGCGCGTCTTCGGTGACCAGCGCGGCTTCTTCATGGAGACCTGGAACGCTGATGGCTTTGCTGCGGCGGGGCTCGACGTCAGCTTCGTGCAGGACAACCACAGCCGTTCGCAGAAGGGCGTGCTGCGCGGCCTGCATTTCCAGAACCCGGGCCCGCAGGGCAAGCTGGTGCGGGTCACGAGCGGCGCGGTGTTCGACGTCGTCGTCGATCTGCGCGCCTCGTCACCGACCTTCGGCCAGTGGGTGGGCACAGAGCTCAGCGCCGCAAACAAGCGGATGTTCTGGGTGCCCGAGGGCTTCGCGCACGGGTTCCTGACGCTCGAGGATGACACCGACTTCCTCTACAAGTGCACCGCGCCCTATGCGCCGCACAGCGAGCATACGCTGGCGTGGAATGACCCGGCGGTGGCGATCGAATGGCCGCTGGCCGGGCTGGAGCCGATCGTCTCAGAAAAGGACGCGCGCGGGCTTTCGCTTGCCGACGTACCGGTGTTCGCATGAGGGTGCTTATCACCGGCGCCAACGGGCAGCTTGGCGGCGCGCTCCAGCGGACTGCGCCTGAATGGGCCGACATCAACGCTATCGACGTCGATGACTGCGATCTCACCGACGTGCCGATGCTCACCGCGCGGCTGGTCGTCGAGGCGCCCGAGCTGATCATCAACGCCGCCGCCTACACCGCGGTCGACAAGGCCGAGAGCGACGAGGAGCTCGCCCGGGCGATCAATTCCGGGGCGGTCGAGGCGATGGTCGCGGCGATGGCCGGGACCGGCGGCAAGGTGGTCCACGTGTCGACCGACTTCGTCTTCGACGGCACATCGCAGCGCGCCTACCTGCCCGATGACGCGCGCAATCCGCTCTCCGCCTATGGCCGCACCAAGGCTGAGGGCGAGGATCACCTGCGCTCCGCCGACATGCTGGTGCGCACCGCATGGGTTTACGAAGCGGGCGGGGCCAACTTCGTGCGCACCATGATCCGCCTGATGAACGAGCGCGAGGAGCTCGGCATCGTCGCTGACCAGATCGGTTCGCCGACCTGGGCAACGGGACTGGCGCGCACTATCTGGGGCCTGGCCGGGAAGGGCGCTAGCGGCACCTTCCACCACAGCGATGACGGCGCAATCAGCTGGTACGATTTCGCGGTCGCGATCGGCGAGGAAGCCCACGCGCTCGGCCTGCTGAAGCGGGTGCCGGTCATCCGGCCGCTTACCACTGAGGAATATCCCACCCCCGCGCAGCGTCCTGCGTTCTCCTTGCTCGACAGTTCGGCGACGCGTGCATTGCTGGGCGATGCCCCCATGCCGTGGCGTGAGAACTTGCGCCTGATGCTGAAAGAGGAAGCAAAGCTTGTCTAACGTGCTCGTTACCGGAGGCGCCGGCTTCATTGGCGGAAATTTCGTGCATTACTGGAACGCGAAGCACCCCGATGACCGGGTGATCGTGCTCGATGCGCTGACCTATGCCGGTAATCGTTCGACGATCGAGGGCGCGCCCAACGCAAGCCTCGTCGAGGGCGATATCCGCGACACCGCGCTGGTTGAGCAGCTGCTGCGCGACCACGCGATCACCACGCTGGTGCATTTTGCTGCCGAGAGCCATGTCGACCGCTCGATCAGCGGGCCGGACGCCTTCATCGACACCAACATCCTCGGCACCAACAGCCTGCTCAAGGCCGCCCGCGCGGTGTGGTTGGCGGGCAGCGGCACCCCGCACCGCTTCCACCACATCTCGACCGACGAGGTGTTCGGTTCGCTTGGGCCCAATGATCCGGCCTTCAGCGAGACGACGGCCTATGCTCCCAACTCGCCTTATTCGGCATCGAAGGCGGCGTCGGACCACCTGGTGCGCGCTTACCACCAGACCTTCGGGCTGGAGGTGACCACCAGCAATTGCTCGAACAATTACGGGCCATACCAGTATCCCGAAAAGCTGATCCCGCTGTTCCTGTTGAACGCGCTGCACGGGCGCGCCTTGCCGATCTACGGCGACGGGATGAACGTGCGCGACTGGCTGCATGTCGAGGATCACTGCCGCGGCATCGAGGCATGCCTGCTGCGCGGCCAGCCGGGCGAAACCTACAATATCGGCGGCGGGGCAGAGCTGCCCAACATGACCGTGATTGACACGATCTGCGCCGAAGTCGACCGGGCATTTGCCGAGATCGAAGGCTTGGCGGCGCGCTATCCTGATGCCCCAGCGGCAAAGGGCGAGCCCACCAGCAGCCTCAAGACCTTCGTCACCGACCGCGTCGGGCACGACCGTCGCTATGCGATCGACGAGACCAAGGCCCGCGCCGAGCTCGGCTACGCGCCCGAGCGCGGTTTCGAGGAAGGCCTGCGCCATTCCCTGCGCTGGTATCTCTCCAACGAAAGCTGGTGGCGGCCGCTGTTGCAGGGCGAGGGCTGAGCTGAAAGGCGGAGACCGGATTGATGGCGCGGCGCGAAACCCCCCGACTGTTCGACGCGATGCAGCAGCGCTTCCGCGCGGCGCGCTTTCGTCAGGTGCAGGCGATGATCGACCGACTGGTCGCGACGCATGGTGACATCCGAATCCTCGATGCCGGCGGGCGTCCCGAATACTGGAACATGCTCTCGCCCGAGGTTTCGGGCCGCGTCCACCTCACGATCCTGAACTATTCGCAGGAGCTGGACGATTACAGCGACAGCGTGGGCGCCTACCTGCGCTACGAGAAGGTGGTCGGTGACGCCTGCGACATGCCGCAATATGCCGACGCGTCGTTCCACCTCGTCCATTCCAATTCGGTCATCGAACATGTTGGCAGCTACGCGAAGATGATCGCCTTCGCGGCGGAGATACGGCGCGTGGCCCAGGACTACTACGTCCAGACGCCCAATTTCTGGTTCCCGGTCGACCCGCACATCGCCTTCCCCTTTCTGCACTGGCTGCCAGACCCTTTCAGGATCTGGGTGCAGATGCACATGCGTGTGGGCGTTGCGGGCAAGACGGACTTTGCCGGGGCGGCAGACCGGATCGACGACTGCCGGATGATCGGCCAAGGTATGATGCGCCAGCTGTTCCCCGATGCGCGCCATTCGGCCGAACGCTTCGGGGTGATCTTCAAGAAGTCGCTTATCGCGAGCCGGATGGACTGAAACCGCGAGCCGGTTCGCGCTTGGGATGCGCCGAAAGGGCTCGGATCACTGGTGAGCGGCCTCCTTGCGCCGCGCCATATCGTAGACGCCGAGCACACGGCTCAGGCACCATGCCGCCAGACGCAAATTGCCCGAGAGCGCGGACGAGACAGTCGCCGCGACCTTTTGGGACAAGGGCATGTCGATCCAGAAGAACTTGATCTCTTCCTCGCGATAATTGCGAACAATCGCCGCGCGATCAATGCGGGATTCGGTATCCCGTTCGCAGGCGATCTTATGGAAATCGAGGTACATTTCCATGTTCGTGCGCCGGGCAAATCTGGCGAGATGTTCAGGCATTTCCGCCTTCGCCTTGCGCTCGGCTGCAGGCGTGTTGCTCATGGCGCCGGGGCTTTCGCGATAGGCGACCAGACTCTCGCTAACCAGCGCGGTCCGCAGTCCTAGAAGGTGGCTGTAGAAGCAGAGCAGCATTTCTTCCGAATAGGGCTTGCGGCCTTCATCGACGGGCACGTCGAAGACCTGCGCGCGGTAGGCTGCGGCCGACCCTTGCGTCACTCGGACATGGCTGATGTCGCCCTTCAGGCACATGGCCCGGGCGATCTTGGCATCAAAGGAATCGGGGCGGATGCCGCGTTCGATCCCCTCGCGGATGAGGGTGCCATCTTCGTTGACGAGATCGCTGAGCGAATAGGCGGCACCCACGTCGGGCGTGAAGGCCTCCACCATCACGGCGACGCGTTCGGGCCGCGAAATGTCGTCGCCCGCCGCAACCACCACCACCTCGCCTTGTGCCTCGCGTCCGCGGAGCAGCACGTGCTGGATCAGTCCGAGATTGCGAGGGGTCTGAACCGCGCGGACCAAGTGGGGGCCACGATAGGCTGCGGCCATCTCCTGCATGGTGGCAAAAGTGCCGTCGGGCGAGCAATCGTCCGACAGGATGATCTCGAGCGGCGAGTAGGTCTGCGCGAACGCCCCCTCGACGGCCTCGCGGACATATTTTTCCTGATTGTAGGCGAACAGCACAAAGGTCGCGAGCGGCGCGGCGGCAGGGACGTCAGTCACGACTTTGCTCCACGGAAACGCTGCAGAAGGCGAGCAAGGTCGAGCGCGCGTGCGGCGAGGATGGCGAGGGTGATCGTCGCAGCCCCTGCCACGATTGCTCCGAGCACCAACGAAAGCGTCGAAGGCGCGAGCACCGGCCACAGCAGCGCGGCAAGACCGAAAGTGATGATCGCCAGCGTGCGCACCACCGGCGCGCTCCAGCGCAAGCCGATCCGCGGGGCAGCGAAGATGAACATCAACGGCAGGTAGAAGACATAGGACACGAAATAGCCGATCCCGGCGCCCGCAAGGCCGTAATGATCGACCGCCAACGCCGTAGCGATCGCCATCACCAGAACGGTCGATACCTCGGTCACAAAGAACACCCGTCCTGCGCCTTCAGCCAGCAGGATGAAGCCCATCGGCCAGGTCACGATCTTGAGCAGTGTGCCTGCGGTCTGCCACCGCAGCACGTCGGCGGCGGGTGTGAAGGCATCGGAGTACAGCAGCGAAATCACCAGCGGAGCCGCTGCAAACATCACCAGAATGATCGGACCCGCCAGCAACAGCGCCACTTCGGTCTGCTGATTGACCAGCCGGCGCGCGGCCTCCTTATCCTTGATGACGCCCGACAGGCGCGGGAAATAATCGCCCGCCATCGCCGTCAGCACGAGGCCTGCATATTGCATCGCGATCGTGTTCGCCGCGACGAACAGCCCGAGCGCTGCGATCCCCAGTTCCGCCTTGATGTGGGTCTGGATCCACAGCGTGGTCAGCGTGCCGACCACTGCGGCGCCCATCATCGGCAGGCCGAAGGCGATGAAGACGCGCCATTGCGCCGCCAGTTCGGGCAGGGTGGCGGTGACCGGCGGCAGCTTTTCCAGCCGCGCGACGAAGACATGGCCGAGCACAAAAGCCGAAAGCGGCATCAAGATCACATAGAAAGGCACCGCCGCTGCGCCCAGCAGCCACACCAGCGGCAGGCCGACGACGGTGAGCAGCACGGCCCCGCCGATCTGGAGCATTGCCAGTTCCCACATCCGGCGCATGCCCTGGATCAGGGCAGCCTGCGCGACCGCGGCGACCGAAAGCGCCACCCCGAGCCCGATCCAGCCCACCGCATCGGCCAGTCCCGCATCGCGCAGGGCATAGGTCGCCAGAGGCTCACGCAGCAGCCAGACCGTACCGCCGCCGATGACCGAGAGGAACAGGGTCGCCACCATCAGCGCGCGCCGGGCCAAGGCGATCCGCGCGCGGTCGCCGCTGGCATGAGCCTCTGCGATCTGGCGCGTCCCGACGGCCCCCATGCCCATCTGTGCGACCATGCCGGCAGCCGATAGCAGCGCATTGAGCAGTCCCAGCAGGCCAACGCCCGCCGGGCCGAGCAGCAACGCGAACACCTTGGTCCGCGCGACCCCGATCACGATGCTGACGACCTGTGCCCCGCCGATGATCGAGGTGGCCTTGAAAATCTGCCGGTAGGACGCGCGGTCATCGCTGTCCGCAGTTGCCGATGCAGGGGAAACGCCAGCCTCGGGCATTGGCGCTTCGCCCTCAGACGGCGAGGACATGATGCAGCGCCTCGGCCACCCTTTGGCGTTGTTCCATATCGAGATGCGGGCCGATCGGGATCGACAATAGCTCGTCCGCCAGCGCTTCGGCCAACGGGGCCGAGGGTAGCGACGGGGCGAGGTCGCGGTAGGCTTCCTGCCGGTGCGGCGGGATCGGGTAGTGGATCAAGGTTCCAACGCCTGCGTCCTTCAGCCTTACCTGCAGCGCATCGCGCTCGGGGCTGCGGACCACGTAGAGGTGCCAGACGTGCTCGGCCCAGTTGGGTGTGTGCGGCAGGCTGAGGCCGGTTTCCGCCAGCGCATCATTATAGAACGCCGCCGTGGCGCGCCTGCGTTCGTTCCATGCATCGAGGTGGGGGAGCTTGACCCGCAGCACCGCCGCCTGCACCGGATCGAGGCGGCTGTTCACGCCCTTTTCGATGTTCACGTATTTCTGCTTCGAGCCGTAATTGCCGATCGTGCGGATACGGTCGGCAAGCTCCGCGTCATCGGTGGTCACGGCGCCGCCATCGCCCAGCGCGCCGAGGTTCTTGCCGGGATAGAAGCTCCAGCACACCACATCGCCATGCGCGCCGATGCGGCGGCCCTTGTAGCGCGCACCGTGGCTCTGGGCGCCGTCCTCGACGACCTTGAGGCCATGTTCGCGGGCGATCTCCAGAATGGGGTCCATGTCCGCCGGGCAGCCATAAAGGTGCACCGGCAGGATCGCGCGGGTACGCTCGGTGAGCGCCGCCGGGATCAGTGCGGGGTCGATCGTGTGGGTGGCAGGGTCGGGCTCCACCGGAACGGGCGTCGCACCTACCGCACTGACCGCGAGCCAGGTGGCGATATAGGTGTTGGACGGCACGATCACTTCGTCACCGGGGCCGATGCCCAGCGCCCGCAGCGCTAGGATCAGCGCATCGAGACCATTGGCAACGCCCACCGCATGACGCGCCTCGCAATAGGCCGCCCATTCGGCTTCGAAAGCCTCGACTTCGGGGCCGAGGATATACCAGCCGCTGTCGAGCACGCGGGCAACCGCGGCGTCGATTTCCGGCTTCAGCTCGCGGTAGGCGGCACCAAGATCAAGGAAGGGGATGTTCATGTCAGCGCTCTCCTACTGCCGCCATGAATTCCTCGTAAGTCCGAATGTAATCGTCCGCCTCGTAAGTGCGCGACGCGAACACCAGCAGGACGGCATCGGGCGTATAGCGATACTGGGTACCCCAGATCATTTCCGGCATGAACACACCCATGTCGGGACGATCAAGTGTGACTTCGCAGCGGTTCTCGCCATCGTCGAGAAGCACGCGGCACGACCCGTGCAGACAAATCAGGAACTGCTGACACTGCTTGTGCGCATGCTCGCCGCGCAGTTCGAGCGAGGGGACATCGAAGACCACGAAATAGCGCGCCGGGGAGAACGGGACTTCGGTCGGCACCTCGCCCACGGTCAACGCGCCGCGCGCATCGGCGATCCGCCGCATCAGGAACAACGCGCTCTGCCCAACGCCAAGATCCAAGTTCGCGGGCCGCGGCAAGTGGCCGAGACTTTCGACATCAATATGCTTGGGGGCGGGGCGACCGAGCGCACCGGCGCCGTCGCGATAACCGACCACGCGCGCTGGATTGCCCTCGACGATGGCATTGGCCGGGACCGATTTGAGCACCACCGCGCCCGGACGGATCCATGCGCCCTGACCGATCGTGACGCCCTCTCCGATCACGGCGGCGGCATCGATGATCGCATTGTCGCGTATGACAATGCCCTCTCCGGCCAGCACCACCCGGGCGCCAAGCCTGGCGTTTGGCGCAATCTGGCTCCCGAGGGGAATGATGCAATCGTGACTATCGCCAATCATTCCTGTCGCTCGCCTTCGAGTATCGCCATGAAACCGGGTTGTGCCGCCATAAACTGCGGCTTGGTGTATTCGAAGAAAAGATCCTCGCCGGTTTCGTCCGTCTGGGTCGCGCCGAAGCGACGATAGAACGCGATGGCGTGGTCGTTGTCGCGCCGCACTTCGAATTGCGCTTTGGGGATGCCCAGCTGGCAAAGCCCAACCCCAAAACTCAGCATCGCACTTTCGAGCGCGGCCTTTGGGGGCTTGTTGCGATCAAGAATCCAGCTGCCCCAGGTGAAGCTTTCGCGCGTGATGTCGTAAAGCCGCACCAGCCCGCAAGGTGTTCCATCCAGCCGCTCGATCACGTAGTATAATTCGTGCAGATCCGCCTCGCGGGCCTTGTAGCCCTCGATCCAGTTGCGCTGGTCTTCGGCCGTACCCTGAATGGCTGAAAGGTGGGTGTTGTAGGCCGGGTCGGTGCGCAGGCCGTAAACGTAGTCGGCATCGCCGGGCGCGATCAGGCGCAGGCGCAAGTGCACGCCTTCGATCATCGCTACGCCTTGCAATGTCGCCACTTGAGGACCCCAAACTGCCGCGGTCGGCGCGACATTCAACCGGCGCATTAGGCCGCCGGCGCTTCCATGGCAACCGCGCTGCACCGCAGCACGGCGGTCTTGCCCGATTTGCAGATGAAGGCGTGGGGGCGGCATTGTGCGTGCGGGCGCAGACCCCCGATAAGCCGGTTTAGACCCCCTCCAGACCCCCTCTAGACCCCTTCCAGACCCCTCTTAAACGCGTTTAGACCCCCGACAGTTTTGATGTTTCACGTGAAACATCGCGCCGCTTACCTGCCTTTTGAAGCAGCGATGATCGCGCCAGAAATGTCGTATCTTTTTCCGATCAGTTTCGATCCCTCGACAGACAGATGCCCGGTGTCGCGATAGACGAAGGTCCCGTTGTCGCTCGCCTTGCACTTGCCTGATCGACAGACGAAATCATTGAGGAAGACGACATTGATGGCATTTTCATCCGTCACCTTTTTAACGAAGGCAATGGTCTCCTTGTTGCCGTTGATGTTCTCGTCTTCATCGACGAAATCGCAAAAGCCGAGATCAGATTTCCGCAGCGTCGATTTCAGCAGGCACTTGCCATGATCGAGGCCATCGGTCGGGGGCGGGGATATGATCACCACCTGCTTGCCCATGCCCTCGAGCATTCGGACGGTCTTGATCATTTTTTTTTCGACGAGGGGCCGGTTGCCGTCCTTGTAAGAGCTCCCACTCCGGTCGAAGATGACGGAGGAATCTCCTGAGATAGCAAAGGACGAAGCCAAGATAACAAGGCTCAATTCCTTGTTATTTTTTATGTATTCTACGATCTTGTCATTGAAGGCCACACAGTCTTGCCACGGTGTGACGGAATCGATCACCGCGATATCAAGAATGGGCGCGCATTGGCTCTTTGTGTGCTGGATGAAGTCCAGCGGGGTTGCGCTGCTTGTGAGAGCGACGACGAGGTGCATGGCATAGCTATCGCCCCACAGGACGGCCTGGGGGCGGGGGCTGGTCCGGCAATTCTTCGAAAGCGTGAACGCCCCTTCGCATTCGCTACTCAAGCCGTAATTGGGCCGCATCCGGTCCGACTTCAAAGCCTCCTCGTAGGTCTGGCCGGAGGGGGTTGTCCGCTGCGGAAAGCCTGCTGTAACGCTGCCCGCCAGGCCGCCGGCAGCGAGAAGTGCCGCCGCCGCCCCGCTAGCGGCGAAAACCGCGCGGCGGGTCGGCAGAATAGAGCCTTCACCCTTGCGGAACGGCTTTTCGATGAATTGCCAGCTAAAGCATGCGAGCACCAGCGAGAGCAAAGCCAATGCTGCCATAAGCAGAGGCGACGGCTCCAGAATGCTGCGAATACGCGCGAAGGCAAAGAGGGGCTGATGCCAAAGATAGGCGCTGTAGCTGATGAGCCCGATGCCCACAAAGCCCCGCATACCAAGCAGCTTGGCCGTCCACGATCCGCTTCCGCCGAACACGATGATCAGCGCGGTGCCGACGACAGGCGCAAGCGCGTAGACGCTCGGGAAGGGTACATTGTCGTCGTACGCGAAGATCGCAAACACGATCAGCGCGAGGCCCGCGAGGCTCAGCCCGTTGTTGATCTTCTGCTCACGGCCGAACAGCCAGAAGGCACAGATTGAGCCGGCCAGCAGCTCCCATACGCGCGTCGGTGCCAGATAGAAGTTCGCGCTGGGCTTGTGGCGCCAGCCCCATTCGCTTGCGATGAGGCTGATTGCCGCAACCGCGCAGATCGACCAGAAGACGCGGTCGCGCCCGAAACGCCACGCCAGCAGCAGGAAGATGGGGAAGAGCACATAATACTGCTCTTCGACCGCGAGGCTCCACGTATGCAGCAGCGGCTTTTGCTCGGCTGAAGGAGCAAAGTATCCTTCTTCACGCCAGAACAGGATATTCGAGAAGAAGAATACAACCGCGACGACGCTGTTCGAAAAATCCGTAAGTTCGCTTGGCAGCATCCACATCCAGGCAAAGGGGATGCAGCAGAGCATGACGAAGAACAGCGCGGGCAGAATGCGCCTCGCCCTGCGCTCATAGAAGCGGGCGATCGAGAAATTGCCCTCTTCTAGCTCGCCGATCAGAATGCTGGTGATCAGATAGCCGCTGATGACGAAGAAGACGTCGACGCCGACGTAGCCGCCACTGAACAGCGTCAGGCCGGCGTGAAAAAGTATGACTGGGACAACCGCGACAGCCCGCAAACCGTCGATTTCCCGGCGATAGATCATCATGCCTGCTATTTCCCGATCATGCGCCGACGGCATCCACTAACGGGCGCGCGCAATTGTCGCTAGCCAGAGGCAGAGCTTTGCATCTCCATGATGATTGTTTGGCTGCTCGGCAACTTGCCCCGTAGCTTACTCCCCAGACAGGTAGAAAACACTGCGTTGTCGGGCATCGCTTCGACCGGCAGCGCCTTCAGCGGGGAGTTCTCGTCCTTTGAGCCCTCAGCCACCGGGCTTAGCCATCAGGCGCTTTCGTTTCAGGGGAGCATGTCACCCATCGCTCCATTTAGCGCCGCAGCCAATTCGTCCACGAACGGATAGGGCTCGTCGCGCATGTAGACGGGGTTGGGGCAAAGCGCTGGCGGGTGCGCGGCCTGGCGACATGCTTCGGCCAGGCTGGCGGCCAGTTCCGTCTCCGCAATCGATCGCAGCGACAGGATATTGGGGTGGAAGGCCGTCAGGTCCTTGCCGAAATAGCCATTGGTGACCGTTCGCAATCCGAAATGTGCCATTTCCAGCGGAGGGTAACTTGGATGGGGCGAGGCCATGAGGCTGACACCGACCGAGCAAGTGAGCAGCATTTGCGCATATTCATCGAGCGATAGCTTCCCGACCGAGGTCAACTTGCGCCCGCCGCCAAGATCAACCGGATCATGCGGCACCCCGGCCGAGATCACCTCCCAATCGGCGAACTCGGGATAGTCGCGCACCCATCTCTTTAGGCCGCGGACCAGTGCGGGGAAGCAGTTGCGCTCGACGCTCGGTCGGCCATAAACCAGCACTCTTCGGCTCCGAGTGCTGGTGGCAACCTGACCGAGATAGGGGCGCAGGGCGTCCACGATCACCGGTTCGAAGACGAACTGGCGCGTGGGATGATGTCCGACCGCTTCCATGTAGTTCGCCAGATTGCTGCTGTTGACCACGCCCCACAGCGGATCGCTGGTGTCGTAAGCGGCTCTCGCCAGCATGTGCGCCGAAGAGAACGCCATAAATGCGGGTTCGTAATCCTGCATTAGCCACACCAGCGGCTTGGGGTTGGTGCCAAACATTGCCGCCTGCTGGTTGCGCAGTTCGGCGAAGTTCAACGTCACCCACCAGTTGTAAGTCATGAAGATTTCATTGGCGCGCACGGCGATGTTCGCGTGGGGACTGCGTACCAGTTCGATCTGGTGGGGCGTGATGGTGAGCCCTGCCTTCGCGGCGCGGGTAATGATGATCGACGTGTCAGTTTCGGCAACTACGTCGGTGACAATGATCCGCAAATCGAACAGGCGCGAAGCGGACAGGGCAAGAAACAATCGGCAGAAAATGTCGATGCCCGTCGCTGTGCCCCCAAAATCCGACCCCTTTTGCAGCAGCGGGAGGACGAAACTGAGGCGGGGGGTCGGATTGTCATCGCGCAGCGCATGGTACTCGGCCAGCACAATATCGTCGACCGGTGGCGGCGCGACTGTTTCGCGCATCCGATGGATCAATGTCTTGATCTGAGGTGGGAGGTTGCGCTTGAGGAAGGCGCGGGTGTTCGACTGCATGGTCAGTCCGCCTTTCGCGGTGCGCGGGGATGGTGCCCGGCGGCGGAACTGCTGCGGCGGCCGGTGCGCACACGCGGGCTGGGGTTTGCATTGCCGTTCATCGGGCAGCCTTCTCGTGAGGTGAATGTCGGTCCGCGCAGCCCTTCCGGTGCCATGCGGCGCCGCCACAAAGCGCAAATCGGGCGGGTCGGCAAGCGCCGACGTGAATGGTCGACCATTGCGGGGGATGTGGCAGCTCGGCACTGTCATATCCGATTCAAGCTGCGGCGTTCCGTCAGGGTTGAACCTGCAAGGGGGTTGGCTTACCAGTCCGAACGCTTTTTGTGAGGGTGCCGTGTTTGGCACCCCAGCCCCGTATCTGGACCACCGAGATGCAGCAATCCTCGCCGACCGCAGCATTCGCCATCAATCGGCAGCGTTCGCTCATTCGTGCGGCCGCGAAGCGCCGCGTGATGCAGTTGATGCCGCTACTGGTGGTCTTCTATTCGATTTTCCTACTGCCACCGGAAGTGGAGTTTTCGGCGTTTGGGGTCAATTTCCCGTCTTATCGTGTTGCGCTGCTCGTGGTTTTGGTGCCGACGCTGTGGTCTTCGATGCGAGGCAGGATCGCCTCAATCCAGTTCATGGACGTGGCGATTGCGATCATCGGCTTTTGGACGATCCTTTCGTTCACGATGAATTATGGTTTCGGTGAGGGGATTGTTCGGGGTGCCGGTGTCACGATCGATACGGTACTGCCCTATTTCATCGTCCGAACCTGCATCAAGTCGCTCGACGATTTGCGATATTTTCTGATCTTGGTTTTCCCGGCGATCGCCTTTGCAGGTCTCACCCTGATGGCTGAGAGCCTGTCGGGACGGCTTCTGCTTCGCCCGGTCTTTGCGTCGATATTCGGCAACGTGGACGTATTTGTAGGAGGTCTGAACACTGGAGGGCTCGAAATTGAGGGCACGCAGCGGATGGGCCTGCTGCGCGCATACGGCCCATTCCCGCACCCGATCCTTGCTGGAATCATGATGATCGGCTTTTTGCCACTGTATTTTTTCAGCGGCCTGCGTTCATGGCCCTTGATCGGCGGAGTTCTTGTCACACTGACTGGAGTTTTCGGCCTCAGTTCGGCCGCTTTCCTTGCGCTGATCTTGGCAGTTAGCGGCGTAATGCTATACCAAGCCAAGGCCTATATACCGAAGATATCCTGGTGGTCGATCAGTAGCTTGTTAATACTGGTTGTCTTGACGTTGCATATGATTTCGAAAAACGGGATCGTTTACGTGATCGCTCGCCTTACTTTGACACCGGACACTGCAGAGTATCGAATCCATATCTGGAATTGGGGATCGCTCACCGTTGCGAAGCACCCTTGGTTTGGCATTGCGTACAAGCAATGGGAACGTGCAAGCTGGATGGGGGAAAGTGTCGATGCGCACTTCCTGTTGATGGCTATGCGTCACGGACTCGTGGTGCCGATCATGATGCTGGCCGCCATCTTCTACGGTATGATCAGGCTGGGCCTGATCATACCGTACTTGTCTCCGAAGGACCGCGCATTCGCCATCGGTATCAACATGTGCATGGTTATCTATCTGATCGTCGGGCAGACGGTGAATTACTTCGGATCGTCCAACCTTCTTTTCATAAGCGTGATCGCCCTCCTAGCTGCGGCCGTCAGTTGGGGTAACGTCCAGATGCAGGTCTCCAAGCGTCAGCAGATGATCCAGTATTCGCGGATGATGGCCCGCGCGACAGCTTGAGGTCGGGTCCGATCTCACAGCCCAACCTCAGCTGCCGCGCTTGCGTCCCACTTACAGTTTTCTCAGCGAAACAGCACTGAGCAGCACGAAGGGAGCGCCTCCTGAAATACGCAGTCTGCCTTTGCCTCCGCCAGCGTCCGTGATCGTCACAGGGACGTGGGTCAGCGGGCCGTTGAGCGCGTCGCCGACTGCGGTAGACCCGTTGGTATAGGCCGTGCCATCGGTGTCCAGCATCCGCGTCGAAGTGGTCGGGAAGGTGTAGCTGTAGCGTATGTTGGCCGGGCCCAGCGGATTGTCGGTCATTTGCATCAGGCCGCCGGTGCCGGGGTCGGTGATGACTAGCACCCCGACTTCCCAGTTGCCTACCTCAAGTTCATCGAACTCGATGTACGTGTAGGAGTGGCCGAACGCCATGAAGGGCGCCCCGCCAAAGCTCGCGTTGCTGGAGAAGGCCGGTGCGACTACTCGCATCTTTACCCCGCCCCGTGTGACAAAGCTGGTCTCGCTGGCGTTAATGTACGTCGCAACCGCAGGGCCCCCGGTAATGGCGGGAGGACCAGAGAGCGACTGCCCAAGCCAGACGAAGGTGGAGGCAAGCGCCGCGTCGTCGTTGGCGATGGTGCAGGTGAGTTCGCTCTTGTTCGATGCGACCAGCACCGCCCCGCCAGAAGGCGCGGAAAGGGTGAACTTGAAGGTCTCGTCGAATTCGGATGCGGTGTCCCCGATGACGCTGGCGGTAAACGTCTTGGTCGCCTCACCGGGGCCGAAGCTGACGGTGCCGCTTGGGAAGGTTCCTCCAACAAAGTCGGCCGCACTGGCAGGGCTGACCCCTGCCCCCGAGGCGGTTACGGCGATGGTATTGGTGCCCGACAGGCCGCCACCACGACGGATCGTGATGGTGTAGGCGGTGGTCCCGCTGTTACCCTCGTTCTGGACGATGGCGCTGCTCTCGATGAAGAACCACGTTGCCGCGCCTTCATCCACGCCCGCCTTGATGACGGCGCTGGAGCCGGTCATTTCGACCGCGGTGTCGCTGCCGACCCTGCGGAAGCCCACCAGCTCGAACGGGCCGACCACGCGTGGCGGAAGGCCGAGCGCGGTATGGCCGGGGAAGAAGGTTGGACGATCCCCGTTGCTCATCGAGCGGACGTAGGAATAGACTGCACCGTCGTCTCCGGTGACCCGGAAGCCTTCGAAGCCCAGCGGCCACGCAAAGTCCCACAAAGGGGGCTTGCCTGCGCTGTCGTTGATGGCCGAACCGCCGACCGTGTAGCCCGCGCGCTGCGGGGCCTTGGTCATGTCGTCCTTGTAGAGCGATACGTCGGCATCGACCTCGGGGCAGCGCATGACGGTGAACGCGCGCCGTCCGCCCTGCGCCGGATCGATCAGCAGGTTGCCACCCGTGGGGTGGGCCTGCATCCGGTTGAGGTTGGCGATCAGGGTGGCAAGCTCGGCAAGGTTCTCGGGGTTGCTGTCGTCGCCCCAAGGCCGCGCTTCGGTGCCAAAGCTGAGGGTGACCGGTGCGCCTGCCGAGCCGAGCGCAACCGGCGTAACCTTGGCCGTGTCGAGCGCATAGGTGCCGACGCTGCGCGGGGTGCCTGAAAGCTGCGGGCTATCGCGCCTGATCCAGCCCACAGGGCCGCTCGGGCTGTTCACCCGCATAGCCCCACCGATCATGGGCTTGATTGGCGCAGAGGTCACGACAACGGTGTTGGTCGCCATATTGACATAGCCCTGCGCGGTAAAGTCGCCGACCGTCTGCGGGAACAGGTAAAGGCTGCTCGACCCGTGGACGAAGCCGCTCCACCCTTCGCTGCGCAGATAGCGCCCAGGCTGCCATTGCCCGCCGCGCGGATAGGAGAAGTTGGGGGTGACATCGCCGCGCGAGGTGCAGATGTAGTGCCCGGTGGCCTTGTCGCCGGGGGCATAGACCATCGGCTGTGGCGGGATTACCAAACCATAAGTCGTATAGGGCGGGGTGTTGAAGGCAATCGGCGGATACTGCACCGGCATCGCACCGCTGTCTGAGCGTCCGGGGGAGGTCGGCCCGTTGCGCATAATGTGGACGGCAAGGCCCGTCACCGAAGCGGTGAAGCGTGGCCAGCCCGGTTGGTTCTCGTTGTGCCACGGCGACACCCAAATCGAAGGCTGCGTCCGGGTCTCGGTCGCCGAAGGCGTGTCGGTGACGGTGAGGTGCCACTCGTAGCTGTCGTGAGACAGGGCGTTGAGCTGCGGCGAATTGAACGCCTCGTAGAAACTGATCGTGCCCGAACCGAGTGCGGAGCTGGGGATCGCAATGCGGCGGGTGAAGTTGGCGGTGACGGGCTTGGTCACGCCGCCCACCTTCATGTTGACCGTATCTTCGATGTGACGCGAGAGCGGATGAACGTCGAGGTCCATCTCGTCGGGCACCATGTAGCTGACCCAGTTGGTGCGCCAGTAAGGGTCGTTCATCGCCAGCGAACGGAAGTCGAGCGCACCGGGATCGGCGCGGTAGGGGTAACGATCCTCCCACTTGGGAGCCGCGATCAGCATAAGCCCCGCCGCCTTCACAGCCGCAAGAAGCTGCTGCCCGCGCCCCTCAAGGGTGATATCGGGATGCCCATTCTTGAACGTGTTGACCCCGCGCGAGGCCCACTTCGCCGGAAGGTTCTCGGCGACGTTGTTGGTCTCGAAGCAGTAGCCCACATCACCTTGGTTCCAGACGGCGGTGATGATCTTCTTCGGACCCTTAGGGCCGATGTTGGGGCCATAGAGGACCTGGGCATTGCCATTCGGTGATCTGCTCTGCGAACCTGATCGCCTCGAAAAGCGATAACCAAAACCGAAGCCGGCCATCAGGCAAGTCCGATCAGATTCGACGCCGTGGTGCCAGTCGCACGAACCGAAAGGACACGGATGTCGAGAAGCGTGCCATTTGCGACGTTTGTGAACGTCACGTCGCTACCGCCGTCGACTGCCCGCAACACTAAGTTTCCGCCGTTCCCGACATAGATCGCCTTGGGCAGGATCGACAGCTGGGTTGTATCGTTCGGCGTGATCGGAAAACAGTTGCGGGCAGGCGCGATAAGGCTGTCAAGCACAGAGCTGAAGTTGTCGAGAGGCATAGCGAGATTCCTCGTAAGCAGCGGGGGACCGTCTTGCTATTGAGGTCAAATCGAGTAGGAAAATCAAAAATCACCTTCATCATAGCGGCACGAATTGGCGATACTGGGTGAGGATCTTTGCATCTCTTCATAAGAATTGTTGTAAGATCCCATAACTTCACCAATTTAATCGGATGGGTTCTAGGCCGGGATGCACGAGATCGGTAGCAGCGAACTAGGGCAAGGTGGGCAATCGAGCCCCGCAGATTGTGGGGACGCTATCTCGTGGCTAGGCCGTATATTCTCGCGAGGGTTAGGACCGGCAGCGGCGATATCTGACTGTTAACCGCCGCCATATCCTCGCACACGCGGCTTTCGCCACCACAGAAGTTTACCGGCTCCGCCGCTGACCGTGCACTGGAGGTTGGGAGCCTTGCCTGGTGCCACCAAGCCAGCGAGCCACGCCGCTGCGCCGAAAACGAAGAATTGGATCGCGCCCACCAGCATCCAGATTGCGACACGTACAGTGCCACCAAGGCGGCCATTGCCGAACATCAGGATGCATCGGATCTGGCCCTGGTTAAAGCGGCGCAGTTTGAGCGATGACAGCGTCATGCGGCTTTCTGGCACCAGCTCCTCCACCAGCGCCTCGTGGTTCCAGGATAGCCGGCAGCCCTGTTTCACGAGCCCACGGATCAGCCACACGTCCTCGCCTCCGCGAGCATTGAAGCGCTGATCGAAAGGCTCTGCTTGTCCAAGGCAGCGGGCCTTGTGGAACATCGCGTTTCCCGTTCCCAAGTATGCTGCAAATTCTGAGATGTCGCTGTCCGTGGGCCTGCGCATATCACGGCTGAAGTTGCGCTCAACCTGCTTGCCAAGTTCGGGAGGGCACCAGCCAAGGAGTCGCGGTACGATACGCCCGAAGCTCGCATCTGTCCGGCCGTGGGCTTGAGCAAGCCACGCATCAAGCCAACCGGCGGCCGGCACCTCGTCATCGTCGAGGAAGATCACATAGGCGCTCCGGGCCTCTGCTACGCCCCGATTGCGCGCGAAGACAACGCCACCGCGCGCTTCATGCACATAGCGCAGTTTAGGGTTAGCGAAGCGCTCAGCCACCGGTCGCGCACTTGCGTCAGGACAATTATCGACGACGACGATCTCCGCCGCACAGCCTTGGATTTGAGGATGCAGGGCCTCGAGCAGTTCGCCAAGCATGCCGGGCCGGCGGCAAGTCGTAATGACGATGCTGGCATCCGATAGCTCCCCGTTAGACGCTTCAGGCATGACAGACCTCCTGCGCTTGATGGCTTGCGATCGCTGCATCAAGACCTTTGGCGTAGGTCCGCGCTATCGCTGTGCGGGTAAACCGAGCGAGACCTCCAGCGTTCTGCCATTGCGCCAGAGCGGCCTTTAACTCCTTTTCGTGAGCTAAGGCATGGCAGATCGCCTGGCTGATCTGCCGTGTGCTGCGCGCATCGACCTTAATGGCGAAAGGCAGGCCGTCGAGATAGCCGTCGACGCTGGCGCCTTTGGGGTAGATTATCGGCAGACCTGCAAACAGCGCCTCGATGAAGACTAGGCCAAAGGACTCGCGCCGCGAGGGCATCACGAAGGCCGTGGCGCCGTTCATGATCGACCCAAGCTCATCTTGGGCGCGTGGTCCCATGAGTTCCATACCCGGGATGCCTGCAACGATCGCGGCGCATTGGGCGGTCTCTTCGCGGCTTCCGCCACCGTAGATCTGCATCTTGCACCGCTGACCACCCCTTGCGATGTCGCGCATCGCTGCGGCGAGCCCGGCAAGGTTTTTGATGCGGTGGTTGCGCAGGTGGAAGACGCTCATCACCGTCGTCTCGGCTTCTACTGGCGCGCGGATCGTGTCGTGCACGGTCGGGCAGGGAAGGTCCATGGTCGGACCTGAGCGCTCGCCAAGTCGCCGGACCACGGCAAGCCGAGCCCAGGGCGCGAAAGAAAAGACGCATGCCGCTTCGTGAAAAGTTGTCCGGAAGCGTGCCGCCAGATCGGGTCGTGCCAACAGGATCTTCTGGTCCGTGTTACCTTGGATGATGAGAGCATAGGGTATGCCGAGACGGGCCGCGACCGCGTGTGCCACCAGACCCTCCACGGTCAGTTTGTAACCGACAACGAGGTCGGGAATGGCCTTTTCCTGCACGAGACGGTGCGCGATCCAGTCCGCGAGTTTGCTGAGGATGGACGCGTGGAGTACCCCCTTGGGGGGTGCGAAGTAGTTTAGGGCGAAACCGCCCTCGAAGTTTGCGAGACCTTCTTCAGGCACCGGCGCCTGGCTTCCGGCTAGGAGGCCGATGACCCGGGAGAGACTAGGGCTCTGGCGATTGAGAGAGATCACACGGTGTTCGTAGCGATCCCAGACTAGGTCGATAAGCCGAGCAACGACCGGTGTTTTGGCGGTACTGATCGGATCGGGGAAATCGGCGCTGAGGTGGAGGATCTTCGGCCGCCTAGCATGCACGTTCAAAGAATCGGGCATAGGGTCCCTCGACAAACTGCTCTGGGCGTTGAGGCTCCGGGCATGGCGCAGCCGCTGCCCGGAGCGCTGTGCTCATTTGCGGGGGCCGTATTGGTAGTAGCTGTACTGATAATCGTATGACTGGCCCGCCTCGAGCGCGCGATATTTGGTGAGCACCGCCCCGATCGTTTTGCCACCCGCAGCTGTCAGACGCCTGATCGCTGCGCGAGCACGGCTGAAGGGCATGGTGTTGGCTTCAAGCACGAACACAGTAGCATCGACGAGGCGCGATAGAATTGGCGCGTCGGCGAGACCCATTACCGGACAGGAGTCGAAGATGACCAGCGAGTACTTGCCGCGCAGCTGCTGAATGAAGTCTTCGAACTCCTGAGAGGCGAGGATCTCGGTAGGGCTCGGTGGGATCTCCCCAACCGGCAGAATCTCAAGATTATCGTGAACGCCCTTGATGACGGCGTCTTCCAGCGCGACGTGGCCAAGCACTACTTCGACCAGCCCGACCTTGGGCCGCTCAATATCGAGAAGCGTGGCGACCGAGGGGCGGCGAAGGTCGGCATCGATTAGAAGTGTCTTGCGGCCGAAGCTTGCGAACATTTCGGCTAGAACCACAGCGGTGGTAGACTTGCCTTCCCCCGCCTGGCTGCTGGTCAACTGGATAATGTTGCTGGAGCGCGGAAGGGTGAAGTCGATGCCTGCTCTAATCGAGGAATACGCTTCCATTAGTGCACTGAAGCGATTCGACCCCTCAAGCGAGATGTCGCGGTCCGCTACGTAAGGCGTGAAGCCGAGGAATGGTAGGCCAAGCTTGTCTTCGACATCCTCCAGCGATCGGATGCGATCATCGAAGGTTTCGCGTAAGACCGCAAGGCCAGCAGCCAGCGCCACGCCCAGCGCCAGCGCGACCGAAAGGTTGCGCAGCAGTTTAGGCGAAAATGGTGTGGACGGCACAGTTGCCGCATCGAGCGTCTGCAGCGTGCCCGGGTTCACATTCGCTGCGCTGCTGACCGTATTATATCGATCGAGCAGGATCTTGAGTTGATCACGCAGCGCCTGAGCCTCGCGGTCAAGCACGCTGAGCTGCACCTTCTCGTCCTGCTCGCCCAACGTCTCACCGGTGAGGCCGCCCAGTTCGCGCTGCAGGGCGTTCTCCTGATTGCGCGCGATGGTGAGTTCGTTCCGGAGTGTAGCCTTTAGCTCGGATGCGCTGCGTTCGAGTTGCGCATTAATTGAACCAATCTGCGCAAGGAGGCTGCGAATCTGAGGGAAATCGTCGTTATAGCGCTGGCGCAACTCAGCCAGCTGAGCCTGCTTTTCCGTCACGTCAGCAACGAGTGCCTGCATCGGTGGACTGTTTTGAACTTCGGGCAATTGCCTCGCCGGCAGCGACTGAACTGCGCGCCAACGCTCCTCGGCGGCGATCCGGGCTGCACGAGCTTCAATATATTTGCCGTTGATGTTGGCCAGCTTCGCACTAGTCAGCGTCACCGCAGAACTGGAATTCTCTTCCTCTGAACCGCCGACCGGCTGGACAATGATGCCTCGCGTCCGTGCATATCCGTTAGACGCTTCTTCGGCGGTTTGGAGGCGCGCGCGCGTTTGCTCAATCTGCTGGGTGAGGTAGGCCATCGCGTAACGACCGCTCTCCACGGACGTGCGGGTATCAGACGCGACAAAGGCGTTCGCGTAACCATTGGCAATCTCGGCCGCCAAGACCGGACTCTCGGAGCGAACACCGATGTCGATGACCAGGCTACCTTGCGACGTCTCGACATTTAGCCCGCCTACGATCGCGGAGACCGCTATCTGGCGCTTGGCTTCTCGCCACTGTTCGTCAGAAAGTCCCGGAGCGCGAGAGGTCTCGATATCCTTACCGAGCAAATCTTGCCGTTCAGCAAGCTTAAGATCATCGACCACTACTTCCGCCATCTGGCGGCTCTTGATCCGCTGGATCAGTGTCGCGATGTACTCATAAACCAGATTTGATGGAATGCCGTTACGGTTCTGACCGTCAACGACCTCCTCGCCGAACGGCTTGACGGCCACCTTCGAAGTGGCCTCGTACATCGGGGTCATGAGAAGAGTCGTCATCAATCCGATCGCGGCAGCAGCGAAAAGAACCCCGGCCACCAGCCAGCGCTGGCGGTAGAGGATGCCACGAATAAGACTTACGTTAATAAGCGGCGCCGCGGGTTGTTGCATAACCAGCGATTGCGACGGCATGTATGCGTCGAGCCAGACGCCTTGGCCTGCGGGCTCAGGGCTGTTCATGATCGGACGTTCAGTCATGCTTCTATCTCAGACCTACCGCCGCAAAGACGCCGATCGCTGGAATTGCCTTGAGCGCGTCTTCCCAGAACTGCGATAGACCATCCGTTCCCAATACGACGCGATCGCCAGGCTCCAGGATCGGATCCAGCATCGTACCCTGACGGACCTTTGCGTAGTCGAACTTGGCGACCATTATGCCTTCGGGCGTCTCGCGGAACACGGCGAGTTGTGACTCCTTCGATACGCGGTTCGGTCCGCTTGCCAACGCGATTGCAGTCGAGAGCCGCGCTCCAGGCTGGAACGGGTAAACGCCAGGTGACGAGACAGCGCCTTCTACCGTTACGAGGTGCGAGGCATATTCAGCGATGTTCACGCTAACCATCGGATTTTTGACCCCGGCTGCCGCGAGCCGACGGGTGACATCCTGCTCCAGCTGCTTCGCCGACATCCCTGCAGCGGGGATTGAACCGATCATTGGAAGGGAAATGTTACCTTCGACGCCGACGCGGACCGTGGGGAGCGAGAGGTCGGGCTCACGGAAGACGACGACCGAAATCTGGTCGGCTGGGCGAAGCGCATATCCCGCCGAACGCTTCGTGGTATAGTTCGCCTGACCCAGTTCCGTTAGGGGTTGGCTAGCGGCGAGGCCGATGACCGGTTCTGGCGTTGAAGCGCACCCAGCAAGTGATGCTGCCGCGACGATCCAAACCGGGTTCGCAAGCGCGCGATGTGCCTTCAGTGCCATGTCTTTCCCCTCGGTACGATTACGAGCGTGGCTTAGCCGCATGATTTCTGCGGCGCAACATGATTGAAACCGGTCGCGAAGCTATCTGTCCGGTCGTTGCGATAACGAGGCAGACGGATCCATCGATAGGTGTCCGGCGACCCTGTCGAAGCCGACATTCGCACCCGGCCAAGCGACCGCTGGGACAAAGACTTGCATCGCTACAGCAGAACGATAAACCAGCCGAGGGATGATTTGGCATAGCTAAACTATTGCAGGGCCTGCATTCGAGGTCCCGGAAAAGGCGCACACGTACACACAATGATGGCTGCTCCTTCAACCCTCAGCCTCCTGGCGGCGGTGCTTTATCTTGTCGTGGCCACGGCCGCGGCCGCCGCGGCGGTGGAGGCCTTTCGGCATCGTCAGGTCGCTTGGCATCTCATCGTGTGGGGCATCATCGCCGCGTTCTTTATAGGGCTCGCTTTGGCGCGGATTTACGGTCTTGAGGATTTGCTGCGGGAGGACCTGCGCATGATGCTGTACGCAGAACGAACCTACGAAGAGCGGCGCACGCTCCAGAAGCCGCTGTTTGCGTTCGTCTTCGTAATAGCTGCGTCCATGGTTGGCGGGCTCGTCTACTTTCTTGCAAGGGGCGTGCAAGGACGGCGTAACGTCGCTTCTCTGGTAGCAATCGCCTGCACTGGAGGATTACTGTTCCTGGCAGCGCTGAGGCTGGTGTCTCTTCACTCGGTCGACGCGCTGCTTTACGGGCCAGTGAAGATCAACTGGTTCGCCGATCTGGGCATGACTATCGCGGTATTGGCGTGCGCGGTTCGCTATTGTCTCATTGTGCGGCGACGTCAGGGCTGAGCGGCTGAAACGAGGTCTGCAATGCGCCGAGCGGCCTGCCCGTCGCCATAGGGACTATGCGCGTGAGCCATCGCTTGGTAGGCCTCGGGATCATCTAGAAGCCGAGAAGTTTCTCTCACGATAACAGATACATCCGTCCCGACCAGCATGGCGGTACCGGCAGCGACCCCCTCAGGCCTTTCGGTCGTGTCGCGCATCACCAGTACCGGCTTGCCGAGACTTGGCGCTTCCTCCTGGATCCCCCCCGAGTCCGTCAGAACGATGTCACTCGCCTCCATCATCGCCACAAAATCGAGATAATCGAGAGGGTTAATGAGAGCGATGTTGTCATAACCCGCAAGCGCCGGGCGCATCACCTGCGTCACGTTGGGATTGGGATGCAGCGGGTAGATGATCGCCACGTCCTCGCGCGCCGCAAGCCTTTGCAAAGCATCGGCAATTCCAGCCATCCCGGCCCCGAAGTTCTCGCGCCGGTGGGCCGTCACCGCGATGATCCGCTTCCCTGCGAAGCGCGCTTTGAGTGGGGCGATGGCAGGGGCAAGAGCGGGGTTTGCGGCAATTTTTCCGCGTGCGAAGAGTAGGGCATCAATCACAGTATTGCCCGTAACGTGTATGGCTTTTTCAGGCACGTTTTCAGCGCGTAAGGCCGCGGCGGCCGTCTCGGTGGGGGCAAAATGCAGGTCCGCGATGACGCCGGTGACCTTACGGTTCACCTCTTCGGGCCAGGGCGAATAGATGTCGCCGCTCCTCAGTCCCGCCTCTACGTGGCCCACGGGAATCCGCCGGAAATAGCACGCGAGGCTTGCCATCATGGTGGTCAGCGTGTCGCCATGAACCAGCACCCTGTCGGGCTGTAGGGTGTCCAAAGCAACCCCGAAACGGGTCAAAATACGGCTCGCAAGACCGTCCAGGGACTGGTCTGGAAGCATCAAGTCGAGGTCTAAGTCGGGTCTAAGCCCGGCTAAAGCGAGCACAGCGTCGAGCAATTCGCGGTGTTGGGCTGTCACCACCACCTTCACATCAACGCGGCCAGTTTGGCGCAGCGCCGCTACCACCGGGAACATCTTGATCGCCTCGGGCCGGGTGCCGAAGGTCACCAGGATGCGCGGCTTCCCGCTATCTGAACTCATCTGCGGAGCATGCCCCGCGTGTCGAACACCAGCTTGCCCGCAAGCTCGTGCGGGGTCAGATGCCTGAACGCGGTGTGATCGACCAACACGACCACAATCTCCGCCTGCCGGAGCCCGGCGTCAAGCGTCACCAGCTTGGCGCCCTTATCGGCGAGCGCCTTGGGCAGTTCGTCGGTGAAGGGCTCGACAACCAGTATCCGGTCACCGTGCGTGTGGGAAAGCGCCTCGGCGATCTCGAGCGCGGGGCTCTCGCGGAAGTCGTCGATGTCGGGCTTGAAGGCGAGGCCGAGCAGCGCGACCTTGCCGTCCGGCGCGGCGTCGAGCAGCGCGCGGATGCGGTTTTCGGTGTGGACCGCCTTGTGGTCGTTGACCTCGCGCGCGGTCCGCACCAGCCGCGCGGCCTGCGGCGCGCCCGCGACCAGAAACCACGGGTCGACCGCAATGCAGTGTCCGCCCACGCCGGGGCCCGGCTGGAGGATGTTGACGCGCGGATGGCGGTTGGCCAGCCGGATCACGTCCCACACATCGACCCCGATCACGTCGGCGATCATCGAGAGTTCGTTGGCAAAGGCGATGTTCACGTCGCGGAAGCTGTTTTCGACCAGCTTGACCGTCTCGGCGACCCGCGCAGTGGTGTAGAGGCAGTCGCCTTTGACGAAGCTGGTGTAGAGCACCGCCGCACGCTCGGCGCAGGCCGGGGTGACGCCGCCGATCACGCGGTCGTTGTGGACGAGCTCGTTGACGATCCGGCCCGGCAGCACGCGTTCGGGGCAATAGGCGAGCGCGATGTCGGCGTCCTCGCCCGTATGGTCGCCTCGGTGCTCTCCGGGCACGACGAGATCGGGGCGCAGTTCGGCGATGATCGCGGCGACGCGCTCGGTGGTGCCGACCGGCGAGGTGCTCTCGACGATAATGCAGGCGCCCGGCAGGATCTTGGGCGCGATCGCGCGCGCGGCGGCTTCGACATAGGAGATGTCGGGCGTGTTGTTGTCCCCCAGCGGCGTGGGCACGGCGATCATGTAGAAGCTCGCGGTCGGCACTTCGGTCGCGGCCACCAGCGTCTGTGCGGAGATCGCATCGCGCACCAGCTTGTCGAGATCGCGCTCCTCGATGTGGACGCCGCCTGCATTGACCGTGTCGACCACGGCTTGCGACACATCCACGCCGCACACGCTCCAGCCGTAGCTGGAGAGCAGCGCGGCGGTCGGCAGGCCTATGTAGCCGAGCCCGATCACCGCGACCTGATGGTCGGGCGCCGGATGGCTCAGCGCCTTGCGCCCGAGCACCGCGGTTGCATCGAAAGGAGCGTTCATAGAAGCAATGTCCCGGTTTTCCGCCGGAACACTGGCCGCAAAGCCCTTAAAATCGTGTTAGGCTTGCCAGGCTTTTCACCATTTGCGGCCGCGGGAGACCGCAAAATCCTGTCAGGGCCGGCAGCGCACCGGCCCGCTTGTCACAAGATCCGGCCTTCGATGAAGTCAGCCAGCGCGTTGTGCAATTGCTTGATCGACGGCGCTTGCTGCTGCGGCGCTTCGCCCAAGGCCCGTGCCTCGCGAATGCGTTCCGCCAATTCGCTTTCGTCCTGCGCGATAAGGATCCCGGGACGCCCGGCCAGCTTGCGGATGGTCGCCAACTGGTGATCGTTGCGGTGCTCGCCCAGACTGGCGCGGCGGGGAAGCAGCACAATCGGCTTGGCATAACGGGCGGATGTCAGGACCGAGCCGATCCCGGCATGGCTAACGATCACCTCGGCCGATTTGACCATCGGTTCGAACCTCGCCGGCTCGATCTTCTCGTGGGCCTCCATGTTGCGGGGAACATAGCGGCCCTTGCCTGTCTGGGCGATCACCGCGGTATCAAGGTCCGGTGCGAGGCGATCCATCGCTTCGATCAACCGATCAAATGCGAGCTGCATTCCGACAGTGACGAGGATCATAGGACGGCACCGAAGTAGCGCGAGCTTTTTCCCGTGGCGAGGTCTTCCCACTGGACCCAGCACTGGTGCGCGATGGTCATCGACAATTTACCGCACATCGACAGTTCTTCTCCATTGGCTACGCTGTCTATCCACAACGTCCGCGCGCCAAGCATGCGGCCGAACAATAGGCACATGAACCCGGGGGCTGCCCCGGTCGATACGACAACGTGGGGACGATGCTTCAACACCATCCAGACGGCGCGTATGCCGCAATACAACGCTTTAAGCGGCTTATTCCGGTTGCAATCAGGCAGCCGTTCCGCAGCCGTGATACCATGCTGCAGCGCCAACGACGTATCGGTCGTGACGTATTGCACTTTGTACTGCTCCAGCGTTGACCGAAGCAGCATCAATTCGTCCCAGTGCCCTCCGCCGGAGGCAACCGCCAGAACTCGTTTATTGTATTCCCCCATGCCGTGACTTTCGATCTGTGCGACTTGGGATCGCCCAATGGTCATGCGCCAAGTGAGTACACCCCTTCGCGCTTTCCGTCTGTAGCCGATCTCGGCAGCAACGGTGCCCGATCAAAAGGGGTTGTCCCGATTCGAGCAGCATTGGTAGATATAATGACCAACTGCCAATCTAGCAAAGTTTAGGATGTCGGACCGGAATTTTCTGTCATGTAACCGCGGTGCGAAGTTCGGACGGCGTCAGATCATCCTTCCGCGGAAATGCGGGCGGTTTCCTTGAGCAAGATGTTCCCACTGCGTCCAGCAGTTGTGGGCGAAGGTCTTCGCAAGCTTCCCCCCGGTGGACAGCTCATCGCCATTTGCGACGCTGTCGATCCACAATGTCCGCGCTCCGATCATACGGGCGGCAAGGATGCACATGAAACCAGGTGCCGCGCCGGTTGTGACAACGACCTGCGGGCGGTGCTTGAGGATGATCAGCAAGGCTCGGCCGGCGCAGAGCAGCAGCCGCACGGGCGTGGTTTTGCTGCAATCGGGTAGGATTTCCGCAGCTGTGATCCCGCCAAATTCAGCAGGCAGTGCATCGGTGGTGACGTAGCGAACATCATAATGCTCGAGCGTCGACTGCATCAGCATCAGCTGTTCCCAATGCCCCCCGGCCGAAGCCACGGCAATCACTCTGGTACGATTTTTCAGCATGGCTAAACCTGTTCGTTGCGCTCCCAGTCTCGAACTACGAAGTTAGTTTCAGCCCGGTCTCACACGGCCCCACCATGCTTGACAATGGGCATCTTCGGTAGTTCGAGCCACACCGTCATCATGTCCCGATGTGCTTAACATCTTCATAATCCCCGTCCTAGCTCCCTGTCCCCAGCGCACCGAGGCATTCCAGCACTGGCCCGGCCCATTCGCTCCGGCAGATGAGCAGATCGGGCGTGTATGTGTTGGAACGATTGTAGAAAAGCGGACTGCCGTCAATGCGCGAGCAGTAGAGTCCGTATGCGGCAGCGACCGCGACGGGCGCGCAATTGTCCCATTCGTACTGCCCGCCGGAGTGGAGATAGACCTCGGCCTCGCCCAGCACCACCGCCATCGCCTTGGCACCGGCGCTGCCCATCGCCACCAGTTCTCCGCCGAGCGCCGCGGCCACCGCCTCGGCCTCCTTGGGCGGGCGGGTGCGGCTGACGACGAAGCGCGCAGGCTTGGCCATTGGTTTCAGGGGCAGTGGGCGGTCGGATCGCAGGACAATACCGCCGTCCCGCCCGGGCAGCGCCACCGCGCCAATGCTCGCGGTCCCGTCGATGGCGAGCGCAACATGGACCGCCCAATCGGCGCGGCCCTCGCTGTATTCGCGCGTACCGTCGACCGGATCGATGATCCACACCCGGCTCTTTGCGAGCCGCGCGGGGTTATCCTTCTCCTCTTCGGAGAGCAGCCCGTCGCCGGGCCGTGCGGTCCTGATCGCATCGCACAGGAAGCGGTTGGCGGCCGCATCACCCGCCGCGCCCAGTTCCTTGCCCGAAAGCCCCGAACGCTCGCGCACCTCGATCAGCAGACGCCCCGCCTCCTCGGCCAGCCGCGCGGCCAGTTCGGCATCGTCAAGGTCGGCAAGATTCATTTGAGCGGCAGGATCCTTTGGATGATGTAGCGTGCCGCTTCTTCGGGGGTCATGTCTACCGTGTTGACGCTGATTTCCGGGGTTTCGGGCGGTTCGTAAGGGCTGTCGATCCCGGTGAAGTTCTTCAGCTTGCCCTCACGCGCCTTGCGGTAGAGGCCCTTGACGTCGCGCGCCTCGGCGACCTCAAGCGGCGTGTCGACGAAGATCTCGATGAATTCGCCTTGCGCCAGCATCTTGCGGACCATGTCGCGCTCGGCGCGGAACGGGCTGATGAAGGCGGTGAGCACGATCAGCCCTGCGTCCGCCATCAGCTTGGCGAGCTCGCCCACCCTGCGGATGTTCTCGATCCGGTCGGTCTCGGTGAAGCCGAGATCGCGGTTGAGCCCGTGGCGCACATTATCCCCGTCGAGCAGGAAGGTGTGGCGGTTCATCAGGAAGAGCTGCTTTTCGACCTCGTTGGCGATGGTCGACTTGCCCGACCCCGAAAGCCCGGTGAACCATAGCACCCGCGGCATCTGGTTCTTCATCCCCGCATGATCCTCGCGGGTGATCGCCAGCGGCTGCCAGTGGACGTTGTCGGCGCGGCGCAGGTTGAACTCGATCATCCCCGCCGCGACGGTCGCGTTGGTGAACTTGTCGATGAGTATGAAGCCGCCAAGCTGGCGGCTGGTCGCATAGGGTTCGAAAGCGATCGGGCGGTCGGTCGCGAACTCGGCGACACCGATGGCGTTGAGGCCGAGGGTCCTGGCCGCGAGATGCTCGAGGCTGTTCACGTCGATCTCGTACTTGGGCGGCTGGACCGTGGCGGTCACCAATTGCGTGCCGAGCTTGAGCCAGTATCCGCGACCGGGCTTGAGCGCCTCCTCGTCCATCCACACGAATGTGGCGCAAAACTGGTCCGAGGCCTGCGGCGGATCGCCCGCGGCGGCGATCAGATCGCCGCGGCTGCAATCGACCTCGTCGGTGAGGGTTAGCGTGACCGATTGCCCTGCGACCGCTTCGTCCAGGTCGCCATCAAAGGTGGCGATCGACTTGACTGTGCTCATCTTGCCCGAAGGTACGATCCGCACCGCATCGCCCGGACGGATGGTGCCGCTCGCAATCTGTCCGGCGAACCCGCGGAAGTCGAGATTGGGGCGATTGACCCACTGCACCGGCATGCGGAACGGCTGGCCCTGCGCTGCGGCGGCATCGACCTCGACGCTTTCGAGGTGCGCGATCAGTGCGGGGCCATCATACCACGGTGTCTGCGCGGAAGGCGCGGTGGTGATATTGTCGCCCTTGAAGCCCGAGATCGGGATCGCGGTGAAATCGGTGATCCCGATGCTGGTCGCAAAGCTGCGGTAATCGGCCACGATGCTGTCGAACACAGCCTTGTCGTAGCCGACGAGGTCCATTTTGTTGACCGCCAGCACCACGTGACGGATGCCGAGCAGGTGGACAAGGTATGAGTGCCGCCGCGTCTGTTGCAGCACGCCCTTCCTCGCATCGACGAGGATCACCGCGAGGTCGGCGGTTGAGGCGCCGGTCACCATGTTGCGGGTGTATTGCTCGTGCCCCGGCGTGTCGGCGACGATGAACTTGCGCTTCTCGGTCGCGAAAAAGCGGTAGGCGACATCGATGGTAATGCCTTGCTCGCGCTCCGCGGCGAGGCCATCGACCAGCAGCGCGAAGTCGATCTCCTCGCCTTGCGTCCCGTGGCGCTTGCTGTCGCTTTCCAGCGCCGCGAGCTGATCCTCGAAGATCATCTTGGAATCGTAGAGCAACCTCCCGATCAGCGTCGACTTCCCGTCATCCACGCTGCCGCAGGTGATGAAGCGCAGCAGGCTCTTGTTCTGGTGCTGCTCGAGATAGGCTTCGATGTCCTCGGCGATGAGGGCGTCAGTTTGAAAAGACGGGGGGGTCTGGAAGGAGGAGGGCGTGTGCATCAGAAGTAACCTTCCGCCTTCTTGTCTTCCATCGACGCCGACTGACCCTTGTCGATCGCGCGGCCCTGCCGCTCCGAGCCGGTGGCGAGCAGCATTTCCTGGATGATGTCGTTCATTTCTGTCGCTTCGCTTTGCGTGGCGCCGGTCAGCGGGTAGCAGCCCAGCGTCCGGAAGCGGACCGGACGGGTCACCGGCTCCTCGCCTGGCTCCAGACGGAAGCGGTCATCGTCGATCACCAGCAGCATCCCGTCGCGCTCCACCGTGGGGCGCGGCTTGGAGAAATAGAGCGGCACGATGTCGATCTTCTCGAGCGCGATGTATTGCCAGATGTCGAGCTCGGTCCAGTTCGAGATCGGGAACACGCGGATGCTTTCGCCCTTGGCCTTCTTGGCGTTGTAGAGGTTCCACAGCTCGGGCCGCTGGTTCTTCGGGTCCCAGCGATGCGCGGCGTTGCGGAAGCTGAAGATACGCTCTTTCGCCCGCGCCTTCTCCTCGTCGCGCCGCCCGCCGCCGAAGGCCGCGTCGAAGCCGTGGGCGGTCAGCGCGCGCTTGAGCGGATCGGTCAGCTGCGCCTGCGAATACAGCGCGCTGCCGGTATCGAAAGGGTTGATCCCCTGCGCCTCGGCTTCCTCGTTTTCGGCGATGATGAGTTTGAGGCCATATTCGCGCACTGTCCGGTCGCGGTGGGCGAGAAGATCGGCAAAGTCCCACCCGCTCGCCACATGAAGCATCGGGAAGGGCGGAGGCGCAGGGTAGAAGGCCTTGCGCGCAAGATGCAGCATCACCGAGCTGTCCTTGCCCACGGAATACAGCATCACCGGGTTCTCCGCCTCGGCGACGACCTCGCGGAAGATATGGATGCTTTCGGCCTCGAGCCGTTCGAGATGGGTCAGACTGCGCATGGTGGTGCAGGTATAGGCTGCGGACGCGGTCACAAGCAATTTTGCCTTTGCCTAGGGATGGCGAGACTTGCCCTTGATCCGACTGGGCGCTTAAGGCTGGCCGAAAGGGAGAGACACATGAGCCAGTCGCAAGGGCCGCTTTCCGGCCTCAGGGTGCTTGAATTCGCTGCCATCGGACCGGGGCCGCATGTCGCCATGCTGCTCGCCGACCTCGGTGCCGAGGTGGTGCGGATCGACCGGCCAGGTGGCTCGGTGAGCAACCCCGTGGTCGAACGCGCACGCCACCGGCTGGCACTCGACCTCAAGAGCGAGGAGGGCAAATCGGCCGTGCGCGCCGCTGCCGCCAGTGCCGACGTGCTCATCGAGGGCTTCCGCCCCGGCGTGATGGAGCGGCTGGGGTTGGGGCCGGAAGAACTTCTCGGCGTGAACCCGCGCCTTGTCTACGCGCGCATGACCGGCTGGGGACAGGACGGCCCGCTCGCCCAGGCCGCTGGGCCCGACATCAACTACATCGCTATCACCGGCGCCTTGTCGGCAGTCGGCAAGACAGGCGAGACCGCGATCCCGCCGCAGAACCTCGTCGGCGATTTCGGCGGCGGGTCGATGTATTGCGCCTTCGGGATCATGGCTGCGCTTTATGAGCGCGAGAAGTCGGGGAAGGGGCAGGTGGTAGATGCCGCGATCGTCGACGGAGCGACCAGCCTAATGAGTTTCTTCTTCGGGGTGCGCCATCTGCCCCATCTCTCGACCGAACGCGGCAAGGGGATGCTCGGCGGGGCGGCGCATTTTTACCGCTGCTTCGAATGCGCTGACGGGAAGGAGATATCCTTGGGATCGATCGAACCGCAGTTCTATGCGGAGCTGCTCAAGCGCACCGGCGCGCCCGAAGATCTTGCTCAGGGGCAGATGAACCCGGCGAATTGGGACAGTTATGCTGAAAAGCTCGCCGCGCTGTTCCTGACCAAGACGCAAGCGGAGTGGTGCGAACTGCTCGAAGGCACCGATGTCTGTTTCGCCCCCGTGCTCGGGATCGAGGAGGCGCGCGAGCATCCGCATATGAAAGCGCGCGAGGCTTATGTGGAGCACGACGGGATGTGGCACACCGCCCCCGCACCGCGCTTCAGCCGCACGCCGGGCGCGGTCCGTTCGAGCGCGGATGACGGCGCGAATGTCGTCGCGCGTTGGGGGAGGCAAGCGTAATGGCGGGCAAGTTCTTCGACGAATGGGTGGTGGGCGAGCGGATCGAGCATCCGATCCGCCGCACCGTGACCGAGACCGACAACCTGTTGTTCTCGACGATGACCCACAACCCGCAGCCCCTGCACATCGATGTCGAGGCAGCGAAGGCGAGTGGGTTTGGTCAGATCCTCGTCAATTCGACCTTCACCTTCAGCCTGCTGGTCGGGCTTTCGGTGGGCGAGACGACATTGGGCACGCTTGTCGCCAACCTCGGCTTCGACAAGGTGGTGACGCCCAAGCCGGTGTTCATCGGCGACACGCTCCACGCGGTGAGCGAGGTCAAGGAACTGCGTGCCAGCAAATCGCGGCCCGATGCCGGGATCGTCACCTGGGTCCACGAAATGTGGAACCAACGCGGTGAGATGGTGTGCCGCTGCGAGCGGTCAGCATTAATCCAAAGGGGCGGCTGAGGCCGTCACCTCGCCGCCAAGCGCCTGCCACAGCACGATGCGCGCGCGGGCTGCCCGGCCCAGCGCAGCCGCTGCGCCTTCGCCGCTTGAATCCGCGGCGCGGCGTGCTTCGAGAACATCAAGGAAGCTGGCGAGGCCCGCGCGGTAGCGGGTCTCGGCGAGTCCGGCGGCGCGGGTGAGCTGATCGCGCTGCGTGACCGCGAGCTCGGCTTCGGCATCCGCGGCGGTGACCACGCCGTAAGCCGCCTCGGCATCACCCAAGGCCTGGAACACGGCGCCGCGATAGGCGGCAAAGGCAGCGCGCTTGTCGGCGGCGGCAGCATCGATGCCTGCGCCCACGCGTCCGAAATCGAGCAGCGGCCCGGCGATCGCTCCGGTGAGCGTGCCGACCAGCGAATCCCCGTCGAAGAAGTCCGAAGGGTCGAAGGCAAGCAAGCCGATAACGCCTGACAGCGTGATGCGGGGGAAACGCGCGCGCGCGGCTGCGGCGAGGTCCGCATCGCTCGCGGCGAGCTCGGCAGCCGCGGCGGCGACGTCGGGCCGGTTGGCGAGCAGTTCCGACGGAAGCCCGGCGGGTGCAGGTGCCGGGGCAAGTGCGGGTGCCGGGGCGGCAAGCGCCGTGCGAACAGTGGCGGCGTCTTGCGCGGTGAGCGTCACAAGCCTGCCGATCAGCCGCGCCCGTTCGCTACCCAGCGCGGCAAGGCGTGTGGCCGATGCGCTTGCGGTCGCCTCGGCGCGCACCCGGTCGAAACCAGGGGCAATGCCTGCGTCCTCGCGCACTTTGGCAAGGCTCGCGAGCTGGCGCGCGGCGGCGGCGTCGGCCTCAATCGCGGCAGTGCGCGCGTCGAGCACGCGCCAGTCGGTGATGCTCGCGGCGATCTCCGACAGAAGCGCGAGCCGCACGCCCTGCGCCTGCGCAGTGGCAGCGTCGATCCGGGCGAGCGCGGCGCGCTCCTGCGCTGCCAGCTGCCCGAAGATGTCGGGGTCCCAGCTCGCGGTGACGTTCGCTCCGTAGGAAGTCTGCTCGCGCGGGATGAAGCCCTGCTGGCCCGCCTGCCCGAACCGCGCGAGGTTCTGCCGGTTCTGCGTCACATTGCCGTCGCCGGTGATGTTGGGCAGCCGCTCGGCCCCAGCGCGCCGTGCCCCGGCACGCGCGGAATCGATGCGCGCGGCGGCCTCGGCAAGGTTCGGGGCATTGGCGATCGCGGCAGCCGAGAGCGTCTGCCACGCCGGATCACCCTGTGGCAGCAATGCAGCCAGCGCGGCCCCGGTGCCCACCTCGGGCTGAAAGAAGTAGGCGCGCGGCAGATCAGGCGTGGGAGTCGCGATCTTCGGGCCGGGCTGCACCGCGCAGGCGGCAAGCGCGAGCGCCAGCACAAGCGCGGGAATGAGGCGGTGCATGGCCTCAGCCCCCCTTCTTGGCGGGCGCACCCGCCTTGGCCGGAATGAAGGCATCGATCTGCTGGCCCACGCGGAACGCCTCGCTCGGAGGCAGGGCGTAAATCAGCTGGAGCACCCGCACGTCGACCCGCTCCGCTGCCGAATTGGTGAGCGAGCGCTTGGGCACGACCTGCGGCTCGGCGCGCACGAAGGTGGCATTGACGTGCAACTCGGCCGCACCGCGCGGGCTGATGACCGCCGGCTTACCGAGTGCCACGCGCCCGATCTCGTTTTCGTCGATGTCGACGCGCACATGGAGCGGGTTGGTCTCGCCCATCTGGATGAAGGGCTGGCTGCTGCCCCCGCCCTGGGTCGCGACGAATTCGCCCGGGTGAACGTTGACTGCGAGGATCTCGCCCGAAATCGGAGCCCGCACGGTAAGCCGCTCGATCTCGGTGCGGGCGGCGGCGGCGGCGGATTGCGCGGCGGCGAAGCGCGCGCGGGCCGAACCGAGGCGGCTGGTTGCGCCGGCTTCATCGCCCTCGGCGCGGATCACCTCGGCGCGGCTGACCGCGGCGGGATCGGAAAGGCTGCGGTAAAGCGCAAGCTGCTCGCGCGCGGTTTTCTGCGCGGTGCCTGCCTCGGCGATGGAGGCGCGCGCCTCTTGAATCGCGGCGTTGGCCTGGTTGAGGCTGGCGCGGGCGGCGCGGGCGTCGACGAGGAACAGCACCTCGCCCTTCGCCACCCGGTCGCCCGGGCGCACGAGCACATCGATGACGAGGCCCGAAAGCGCCGAGCCGATATCGATCACCTCGCTCGACGGCTCGACGATGCCCGACCCTGCGACCCGCGGCTCGTTGGCGAGCTGGCCCACCGCCTTGGGCGGCTGTTCTGCGGGTTCCGCAGTCGCGCGGTCGGGCTGGCCGGAAAAGATCAACCAGGCGGCGAAGGCAACACCGATCAACGCGGCAATCGGCAGGATCTGGCGGGCAAAGCTCACATTGCGGAACATGGTGTCCTCGGCGGGTTCGGTAGAGAAAGAGGGGCGGTGTGGCGGGCGGCGTCAGTGATCATCTGGCATCTCTTTCCCGTCATGGGTGATGCGCCCGTCTTCGAGCACGATGATCCGGTCGGCCAGATCGAAGATGCGATTGTCGTGGGTGACGATGATGCAAGCGCGGTCGGGCGCGACTGCGACTTCGCGCAGCAGGTCCATCACCCGGCGCCCCGAACGCGCGTCGAGCGCGGCGGTCGGCTCGTCGCACACCACGAGGCGCGGTTCGTGCACTAGCGCGCGGGCGATGGCGACGCGCTGTTGCTGCCCGCCTGAAAGCTGGCGCGGCAGTTTGTCCGCTTGATTGCCGATATTGAGCTTGTCGAGCAGCACCTTGGCCCGCTCGCGCGCTTCCTTGACTCCCATGCCTTGCGCGATCAGCGGCACTGCGGCGTTGGCAGCGGCGTCGATCGTGGGGATGAGGTTATATTGCTGGAAGATGAAGCCGATATTCTTGAGGCGGAACTTGACCAGTTGGGTATCGGTGAGCTTGTAGATGTCGGTGCCGAACACCCTCACCTCGCCCTCGGTCGGGTAAAGGATCCCGCACATGATCGAGATCAGCGTGGTCTTGCCCGATCCGCTTTCGCCCACGACGTAGGTCATCTCGCCCGATTGGATGTCGGTATCTATCCCGTGCAGCACGCGGATGGTGGTCTGTCCGGCCACGAAATCGCGCGAAATCCCGCGCGCGCAGATCGCCGCTTCGGGCGCGCAGCCGCCGATTGCTCTGGTGTCCATGATGCTCGCCTCGCTCACCGGAACACCGATGCAGGTTCGGTCCTGAGCACGCTGCGGATCGCGATCAGGCCGGTGATGGCAAGAATGATCACCACCGCCGCGAAACTGATCAGCGGGATCTGCCAGGGGATGTAGAATCCCTTGAAGAACGGGTTGGCCCCGAACGAGCGGATGAAGGCAACCGTGCCGATCACGCCCAGCGCATATCCGATCATGCCGACCAGCCCCGCCTGCGCAGCGACCATCTGCACGATCTTGGAATTGGTGACGCCAATCGCCTTCAATGCGCCGAACTGCTTGATGTTGTCGCGCAGGAACAGGCTGAAGGTAAGACCCACGATCGCCACACCGACCACAAAGCCGAGAAACACGGTGATCCCGAAATTAGTCGGAATTCCGGTGTTCTGGATGATGAAGTCAACGCCCGCTTGGGCGAATTCTGTGCGGGTTTCGGCCTTAAGCCCTGTTTCCTTCTCGATCCGTGCAGCTACGCCTTCCGGTGTCTCGCCGGGCGCGATGCCGACGAGGACGAAGGACAGGCGGTTCCGGGTGCCGGGGACGAAGTTCAACGCGTTGGAATAGCGAGTGTAGAGCACCACCGTGCTGGTGAAGCTCGGGATCGAGTCGGCCACGCCGCGGATCACGGCGCGCTGGTCGTTCAGCTCCAGCCGCTCGCCGAGCGGGCTTGCGCCGTTGGAGAACAGGCGGGTGACGCCGACATCGTCGATCACCACGCTATCGGGAGCGAATAACACCGACTTGTCGTTGGTCGCCATGCGCTTGGGCAGGCCGATCAGCGTCGCATCGTCGACCCCGACGATCCCGACGCCCTCAAGGTCGCCGTCCTTCGTACGGACGTTGGCCTGCGCGCGCAGGTGCGGCACTGCCCATTCGACACCCCGCACCGAGCGCACCTTATCGAGCGCGGTGGAGGGCATGGCGTAGGTGACGTCGGTGGTACGGCTGACCGGGTCCATCACCCACACCTCAGCCTCGGGCGCGTTGTAGACTCCGCTCGCCCCGCGCTCGACGAGGTTGACGAAGATCGTCATCTGCTGGGTGATCAGGAGGGTCGAGAACGCGATGCCGAACAGCAGCCCGTAGAACTTCTGGGCATCCCCGGTGAGCATCCTGATCGCGATCCAAAGCACGTCGGCAGGAACCTTTGTCTGCAGATAGGGTTGCGCAAATGAACCATACACCGCATTACTGAACGGTCTCGTTTAACTGAACGGAGCCGTTCATTTTGTCAATCGGCAGTTCATCTTCGCCTGAAAAAAAGTCGCTTCGTCGCAAGGCCGGACGGCCGCTTGATGCTGCAAAGCGGGTCGCGATCGTTGAAACGGCGGCGTATCACTTCTTTCATCATGGCTATGCCGCGACCGCGATCGAGCAGGTCGCGGGCGACGCCGGTGTTTCGAAGGTCACGATCTACAACCATTTCGGGGACAAGCGCGCGCTGTTCGCCGCCGCGGTGGAGAGCGAGTGCGAGAAAATGCGCGGGCACTTCTCGCTCGAGGGCACCGCAAAAGGCCCGATCCGCGGACGGATGATCGACATCGGTCAGGCGATCTTCGCCTTTTTGTTCCGGCCCGAAATGATGCAGTTTGAACGTCGCATCGCTGCCGAGACCGAAGCTGATCCCGCAATCGGCGCGGCCTTCCTCGAAGCTGGACCTTGGCGCATGAAAAAGGCTTTCGGCGCGTGGTTGGCGCGCGCAACCGAGGAGGGCGATCTTAAGGTAGCCGACCCGATGCTCGCTGCCGAACAGTTCGTTTCGATGTGCAAGGGGATGGGCGATCTCGAGTGCCGCTTCGGCGCCAGCGTCAGCGTGGAAGAGCGCGACCGGCGGATTGTCGGCGCGGTTGAAGTGTTCCTCGCCGCCTATGGCACCGCGACAAATCGATAATCCGCACTACCCTGTTCGAAAATTAGCACCACGCCGGGACTTGCGCATTATCTTGCCATTCACCGCCTGCGTCCTACATTGTGGCTGACGAAAGGAATACCCGCACATGAGTCAGCAGAACGACCCGCAACCGCAAGGCGAAGGCCCCAACCCCTGGGTCAAGCAGCTGATGATCTGGGGCGGGATATTCCTAGCTCTTTTGCTCGTGGTAACGATGTTCAGCAATGCCGGCCAGTCACCCGGCACTGCGATTCGCTATTCCGACTTCCGCGCCGCGGTCGCCGAGGGTCAGGTTCAAGACGTGCAGATGGGGCCCGATCTCATCACCGGCACGCTCAAGAACGACAAAGCCTTCAGCACCGTGCCCGTGCCGAACGATGTCGAAATCACCAAGTTGATGGAAGACAACGGCGTGCGCTTCACCGGCAAGGCGCGCGAGGGGCAGAACGTCCTGCTCTTCATTCTGCTCAATTCGCTGCCCTTTATCCTGATCCTTGGGATCGCCTTCATCGCCCTGCGCCAGGTCCAGAAGGGCGGCGGCGGCGGAGCGATGGGTTTCGGCAAATCCAAGGCCAAGATGCTCACCGAACGCTCAGGCAAGGTGACGTTCGACGATGTCGCCGGCATCGACGAGGCGCGCGAAGAACTGCAGGAGATCGTCGAGTTCCTGCGCGATCCGCAGCGCTTCTCCAAGCTCGGCGGTCAGATCCCCAAGGGCGCACTGCTGATCGGCTCGCCCGGCACCGGCAAGACCCTGCTCGCGCGCGCCATCGCTGGTGAGGCGGGCGTGCCGTTCTTCACCATCTCGGGCTCGGACTTCGTCGAGATGTTCGTCGGCGTCGGCGCGAGCCGCGTGCGCGACATGTTCGAACAGGCCAAGAAGAATGCGCCTTGCATCGTGTTCATCGACGAAATCGACGCAGTCGGTCGTTCGCGCGGCAATGGCCTCGGCAATTCGAATGACGAGCGCGAGCAGACGCTGAACCAGCTGCTGGTCGAGATGGACGGTTTTGAAGCCAACGAAGGCATCATCATCATCGCTGCTACCAACCGCCCTGACGTGCTTGACCCGGCGCTGCTGCGTCCGGGCCGGTTTGACCGTCAGGTGGTTGTCCCCATCCCCGATATCGACGGGCGTGTGAAGATCCTCGCCGTGCACATGAAGAAGGTGCCGCTGGCCCCCGACGTCAACCCGCGCGTGATCGCGCGCGGCACTCCGGGCTTCTCGGGCGCCGACCTTGCGAACCTTGTCAATGAAGCCGCGCTGCTGGCCGCGCGCCGCAACAAGCGACTGGTGGCGATGCAGGAGTTCGAAGACGCCAAGGACAAGGTCATGATGGGCGCCGAGCGTCGCAGTATGGTGATGACTGATGACGAAAAGCGCATGACCGCCTATCACGAAGCCGGCCACGCGATCGTGTCGGTGCACGAGGAGGCTTCCGATCCGATCCACAAGGCGACGATCATTCCTCGCGGCCGAGCGCTGGGCATGGTGATGCGCCTGCCCGAGCGTGACAGCTACTCCTACCACCGCGACAAGATGCACGCGAACCTCTCGGTCTCGATGGGCGGGCGTGTGGCGGAGGAGATCATCTTCGGCCACGACAAGGTCAGCTCCGGCGCCTCGTCCGACATCCAGTATGCGACCAGCCTCGCCCGCAGTATGGTCACACAGTGGGGCATGTCGGACAAGCTCGGGCCCTTGCAATATGAAGAGCAGTCGGAAAGCTATCTCGGCTACGGCGCTTCGCAGCGGACTTTCCGCTCGGGGTCGACCAATGAGCTGATCGACAACGAGATCAAGGGCCTTGTCGAAGGCGCCCACCAGCGCGCGACCGACATCCTCAAGACCAACGAAGATCAGCTCCACCTGCTCGCTCAGGCGCTGCTCGAATACGAGACGCTGACCGGCGATGAGATCAACTCGTTGATCGAGAACGGCAAGATCGACCGTCCCGAAGCCCCCCGCGGTCCGTCGGTGCCTGCCCCAGTGCACGGCTCGGCGATACCGCGGGCCGGTAAGCGCTTCGGCGCCCAGCCTGGCAGCGATGAGGCTCCGCTAGGGGCCTGATCCTTTCACACAGCAATCATCAAGGGCGCCGGGATCAATTCCGGCGCCCTTTTTGTTGTGTCAGCATCGTTTAGGTTTGCCCGCCGCAAGGCTGTGGCCGCGTCTTCGGGGCAGGGCATCAAGGGCAATAGAATGCAGCGAATCATGACTTTGGCGCTATTTGGCGGGGCGCTGGTGATGACGGGAGTACAGGCTGCGCAGACGGCTCCAGCCGCGGCACCCGCATTCCTTGTGCCCTCATCCGAAATGACCGTCGCCGCCTTCCTCGCGCGGGCTGATCAACTGCGACCTGGCGGCCCCGAATGGACGTTGACACCGGAGGCCGGGGAACTTTTCGCGGCGATGTCTGCGGTGGGCAAGGCCTATCGCCAGAACCTCGCCGATCGGCTCGCTGCGGGGCAAGCGGTCGAGGCCTGCCTGCCGCCCGAAGCTGAGATCGGTAGCGATGTGCTGTTTGAACACCTTGCCAGCTATTCCAGCAAAGCCGCCGCCCGCACCACCATCGCTGCGGCCTTTTCCGAACTGGTGCGTCGCCGCTTTCCCTGCCCGTGACGCCTCAGAACGCGCCCAATACCAGCAGTGCCTGCAGGAACAGCACCAGCACGATCATGACGCAAAACTGCAGGACGAAAAACCGCCACATCGCGGAAAATCGCGTCAGACCATAGGCAAAGCGTAGCTGCTTGTAGAGGTGCAGCGGCGCGCCGATGGCAAACAGAAGAAACGCCCAGCCGCCGCCATCAGGGATCACGCTGACAATCGACATGACGATGAACAGCAGCGACATGAAACTGAGCGAATACGTCACGAACACCGCGTGATCATAGGCTTTGAACTTCCGCCGCCACGCGAAAATCAGCCACAGGAACGGCACCGACAGCGGGATCAGCAGCCAGCTGAATTTGTATCCGTTCGATTGCAATTTGTAGAGCATGAGGCTCGGATTTTGCTGCCATTTCTTGATGACGGCTGATCCGAAGACATCCATCGTACTTTGGTCAACGGTAATGGAGTTCTCGTCATTGAGCTTGATTTTAGCCCGCCCGTCGTCGGTTGTATCAGGCTCCGCGCTGATCATCTTTGAAAGAACGGCTATTTCGGCATCGATCCCTTGCCTACGCGGGTTGTCTTTCGGCAAACCATCGCGTTCTTTTTCAAGCGTAGTGATCTGCTGTTGAATCTCCGTCTGGAATTCAGAACCCCCGCTAAAACCATCCATAGCCCCTTTGCCGAAATCCGTAGGGGCAGAAATGCCAACCATCTGAAACACCGCGAACATCGCAAACACAGTGAACAGGAACATCGACATCGGGCTGACGAATTTGGCGCGTTCGCCGGCGATGTAGCGGCGCGTTAGATCGCCGGGCTTGAAGGCGAGCAGCGGCAACGTGTTCCACAGCTTGCCATCCAAATGCAGCACGCCGTGCATGATGTCGTGACCGATAGCGGCTAGGCTGCGGTGCACATGCGCCTTCTGGCCGCAATCGGAGCAGAAATGGCCGCGGTAGGCGAAGCCGCAATTGGGGCAGTCGATCTGCGCCGCCGCATGTCCCGCCGCCTCGCCCGCGCCCGGCTCGACCGCGCGTCCCAGCAAGCCGCCCTCGATCACCGTCCCGATGCTGTCGCCGAAATCGCCCATCATCCCCGCGCCCCCTGCCTCGAATGTCGTCGGTATAAGCGCGTTTGCCGCAGCTGCGGAAGCGGCTATTTGGCCAGCTCTACTGGCTGGCGAGCTTCCGCTCGATCGCGGTCCACAGTTGGGCCATCGCCCGCGCCGCCGGGGAGCGCGGGGCGAAGGCGCCTACAGGCTTCCTCTCAACCGCGCACTGCTCCACCGCGCTTGCCAGCGGGATCACCGGCCACGTGGGGTTGGCCTCGCGCGCCTGCTTGTGCAGGCCTCGGCGCAGGTCGAGCATCGCCAGCACGGGGAGGATCGGCGGGTGGCCCTTGCCCGTCCCCCGCACTTCCTCGACCACCACTTCAAACGCCCGAGCGGAGAGCGGGGAGGGCGGCAGGGGGACAATAATGAGGTCGGCAGCGCGGATGATCTGGGCGCTTAACTCGTTGAGAACGGGCGGACAATCGAAGATGATCCGGTCGTAGCTTTTGCCCAGCCCGTCCGCGAGCCGGGCGATGCGCTTCTTCTTGCCGAGCTGGTCGAGCTGCCGGTCGAGCGCGCGGATGCTCTCGTCGGCGGGCAGCAGGTCGAGGCCGGCATAGGCGGTCGTCTGGATCCACCGCGCCGGATCACTTCCTTCTGCGAAGACACTGTCGGCGCTGCGTTTTTTCTTCGGGTCCACCCCCAGCAGGAAGCCCGAGCCGTTCGCCGCGTCGAGGTCCCACAGCAGCGTCTTGCGGCGCGAGATGCTTGCCGAGCACCACGCAAGGTTGACTGCCAGCGTCGTCTTCCCGACCCCGCCTTTGACACTGTAAACCGCAATCGATGCCATGCGCCCCGCCGCCTTTG